>NZ_MJXQ01000029.1:0-22077 GCF_001762865.1 Campylobacter sp. BCW_6468 | reverse complement strand
ATTAATATCATAATGCCCCTCAACCACCTCCTTTTTATTTCCCTTCACATTTCTTATCTCATCCTTATGGATAATAGTGTTTTGATTAGCACTTATTTCTATATCTTTGTTTTCTCCTACATATTCGCTAGAATTCTTAGATACTCTTACTTTATTATCTACTCCTACATTTAAGGTATTGCTTAATCCTACTATGGTATCTTTAGATAAGCCTACATTAGTTAAGTATTCTCCTCCTACATTGACATTTTTAGCTAAGTCTATGGTTTGAGTATGAACCTTTTTAATCCTTTCATTATAAATTCCATCCACTATAGAATCTTTATCATTTAAAATTCTTTGAGTGAAATTATGTTGTACTAATTCATCATAATCCTTTTGGGCTTTTAAATAAATTTGTTCTTTATCTTTTATATTTGAGAGGGTAAGTTCATTATAACCTTCTTCATTAACACCTATGGTTTTAGAAGAAAGAGAAGTTTGGTGATCATTAAAAGGAAGATTTACTAAACTTGGATTAGCTCCATTATACAAACTTCCACTTACATAAGGTTTATCTATATCATCATCTAAAAAAGAAATAATCACTTCATCTCCTATTCTTGGAGTATGAAAAAAACCTGAATGATTACTTGCTATATGAGAAGCTACTCTTAAAAAAGGAGTGTGATGATAAGATTTGTAAGTATTGCTTGATAAATTAGAAGAATTTATATCTATATCATTTGCAATAAAAGTATCATTATCTAATTCTTCTTGATTGGCATAAAGATTAATCCTTACCTTAACCCTTCCATGCTCATCAGTATAAATAGTATTCCTCTCACTTTCTATATCCTTACTCTCTCCTATAACAATACCTTGAGTGCTATTAGGAGCTTTAGGTTTAGCTTTAAAACTTGGAGTAAAGATAATATTCTTTTTTAGTAAAGTTAAAGTATTAGAATAAGATTTATTTAAATTTAAATCTTTTAAATTTAAATGATCATTAGTATTAATAGAATTAGCTAAGATGGCATCATCAATTAAGATTTGAGTATTAGCGATAATAATAAAGTCTTTAAGCAAAGAAGCTTTATCTTGTTTTTCTTCATCTTGATTTTTTATTTCTTCTTGATGATTAAACTCCTTATAATTTAAAGTGATAAAATCTCCTAAGCTAAGATGATAAATATTACTTTTTGCTAGTAAGCTTTCATTTAATACTAAGGCTCTTTTTTCTTTAAGAGAAGGCTTAGTCTTTAAATCAATGCTTTTTGTAAAAGAATATTCACTCTCATAAAAATGTTCATTATAACAAGCTTTGTTATTAAGTTCTTGTTCATAAGGAACTTTACTAGAGTGTAAAGATAAAAGATTTAAAGGAGTATTGGCATTAATACTAGAATGTGTAAAAGAATTAGTTCTTAAGCTTTGCTCTTTATAAATAGAAGAAATACAAGCTTGATTTAAAATATTATTAATATTAGGATTATACTCAATTTCTTTATTTTTTACATTTTTATACACATCACAAAAATAAATAGTGTTCTCATCTTCATAAAAAAAGATTCCATTGTTATGGCTTAATCTTGTAATAAAGTCTAAATCACTTTCATTGTATTGAGAGATGAGTTCTTGTTCTTCATAATTAAAATGTATATTAGAATAATCAATTTCTTTATGTAAGATATCTTGATAAAAACCAAGGGTTTGTTTAATCACTTCTATAATATTAGTATGAGTATAAATACGATTGGCTTTATTTAAAGAAAGTCTTATCAAGACTGATTGAAGCTTAAAAGAAAAAAAATGCTTGTATTGTATTTGCTTAGTATTTGAAGTGCTATCATTAATATTTAAAGCACTTTCATGATTAATACCTAGATATTTTATATAAGTGATAATTCCCTTATAGTTTTTTACTTCATTGTTATCAAAGTTTAAGGTATTATTCTCATAAGGATTATGGATACTTAAAATAGCTTCTTGATCGATTAAAACATTAGGATGAAAATTAAAAGTTGTAGGGGTGCTTGGATGAGATGAAGCATTGGTTAAAGTATTTAAAGAAAATAAATCTTGTTCTAAACTTTCAAAAAAGCCTTCACATTCTATAGAAAAAAGCTCTTCAAGACTTTCTTTGATGAGGGCTTTAGTGATTTTAAAGGGTAGGGGATTTGAAGTAGAATTTGATATATTAAGACTCATGTAAGAATTAAGGGACATTGATGATCCTTTTGGGTTTGTTGATGATTAATAGCCTATAAGCTTATGTGATTTATTTTAGCATAAAGTGGGTAAAATAAAGTTTATTTTAGGGTATGGTTTATGGGTGAAGAGAGGTTGTGATTTTTTTAAACATATTTTTGTGTCAGCTTATTCACATAGTTTCATATATACTATTGTATATTTTTTTTGCGTATTACCTAAAATTTTTGCCCAACCAAGTTTGGCAGTATTTTCTTCTCCTAACACAAACTTCATTTCTGAAGAATAGTTGATTTTAAGATATAAATCAACACAAAATTCATTATTTGTTAAAAACATTATGCTATTTTTTAAATCATCGTGTTTGGTTCCATTGGGCATAAATTTAACCGCTTCTTGATATGAAATATCCTTTATATAGATCGCTATTTTGTTTTGATAAGAGATAAATTTATCGCCCAATATAAAATTATTTCCTAAAATATTGTTCTTTATTCCTAAGTTATTTTTTTGCGAATTTGAAATTAAAATTTGATGGGGTAAATTTTCAATAATTGATAATTTATCCTTAAGTTTAAAATTGACCTGTAAAACTCTTTCAATGTGTGTTTTAGGTCGTCTTAAACTTAGTAGTAAAGGTGCAAATGGTAAATATTTTTTTGCAATATCGTATTCTTTAATTCCCAACATGCTAAATAAAATTTTTGAAATAGAATCTTTAAAATTTTCATTAAAAGATCGTGGATAATTTTTTAAGCTTATTACATCAAAAAATATCCAAAGCAAATAATGATTAAAGAAATCAAAGAATAGAGTCCAACCTTGGTCGCCATCTTCATTTCTTGACAGTTTATCTAGCATAAATGAAGGAAGTTGTGAAGAGACTCCATGTAGCCCCATGAAATTTATAAACAATTCTATAACTGATTGTTCGTGTTCTGAAAAAATGATTTTTTCTATATCTTTATTTGGATGTTTTAAACTTTTATTTGTTCTTAAAAATATATTCTTTCTTCCATAGTCTTTTTCTAATTTTTTTATTAATTTAAAAAAACTATATGAAGTAAGATTATTCATATTAAAGCTTTTTTTCCAAAAGAAGCAGGGTAATGTAAAATTTCTTTTGAGTCGAGGCATCTTATTTTTAACTCACAAAAGGAGTTAATACTAGCAAAAGAAGCTAAAAATTTAGATATAATCAATCCCAATAAATATACCTCGCCTAAAGTGTAAAACTTCGAATCTTTAATACTAAAAATAGCTAAGGTCCCTTTTTTTGTGATATTTTCATCTATTAAATAAGTGCTTTTACTTTGAATATCGATTATAGATTCTTGCAAAAGCTTATAAATCTTCCAATTTGATTGATTATCTAAAAAGCTATAGCTTTCCAACACACCAAAAAAAGCTTTTTTGCTCAATATTGTTTGATATGAAAAAGATAACACAGAAACAAGCTTCCATAATAAATTACCATCAACACTACATCTTCTTGTTTCGCTTGGAATTTCCACATTTTTGGTATCGACACCTTTTAGATCGCAGGTATTAATATCACCTATTTTTAATTTTGAAGGTAAATCTCCATTGGAGCACAAAAGATCAATACTTATAGTTTCATCCATTATATAAGAGGAAAAGAAAGAAATTTCGCTAAATACTTCTCCTTTGGAATTCTTTTTAGTATTTACGCTATAAAAATCCTTTTGATTATCTTTTAAAAATTCAAAGCGTTCAAAACTTTTATAGTTTTTTAATAACCTTTTGCCGCCTTCACTATTATGTGCTTTAACCTGTAGTGTCTGTATGATTTCGTAAGCTTTAGGTTGGCTTCTATCCACAAAAATTCTATAACTATCTTTTTTGTGATTATTTATAAGAGGTTCTGCACTTTTTGTAAAGATATTGATAATAGGTGTCATGCTTAAAGAAAGTAATTCTTTTCTAAAAATACAATTTGCAGGAAATGGTTTAGAGAATTTAAATTCAATATTAATTGTCTTTCCTTGACAATTATTTAAAATATCCAAACCATTGATTCTTAAAAAATTAAATTTATGTGGCATGAAAAAATATTCTCTTAGTAAGGAAAATGCTTCAAAACCTAAATCATTATAAGATAAACTACTTTCATCTGGATTCAATCCTATTTTTTCAATATTATAGGTATTAAGAAAAAATTCTTCATCAGTATCTAAACTTTGAATTTTTAATTCTTTTAAATAAGAATGCATGTATAATAATAAAGTACTAGACATATAGGTATCATTGCCTAGATATAAATTAATTTTTTCCAAACCCAAATCACATATTTTTGTTTCTGCCTTATTGACTTGCAAAGTTAAATTGAAAGTATAATCTTGATTTTTACTAGATATAAAAACTTCGCTGATGGAGATAGAATAAAGATAAACATCATATACTGTTTTAAATTCACAAACACATTTGTCTATTGGTTTTGATTTAATAAGAGTTCCTTTGGGAATAATTAAGTTATTTTCTTTACTATTTTGTTCAAATTTAAATTCTTGCATGCATAAAGAAGGTAAAGGATTTGTATAATTTGGAGAAACAATATTAATCAAAGATTCTGCAATGTGTGGTATATTTTCATCAAGCTCTTGATGGATTTTAGAGCTTAAAATAGCTAAATTTTCAATAATTCTTTCTATATCAGGATCTTTGCTATCATATGCCAAAAATGGTGTTAACTTTGGATAATTTTTTATAAAATACTCTCTTTTTTCATATAGATATTCAAGCTCTTTTTGATAATAAAAAATATTATCCTTCATTTAACCTCGCAATATCTATTGTTTTTAAAGATGATTTCTATATTAAATTCTTTAAAACGATCATCCTGAAAAAAACATTTTACAATAAAAGAAAGTTGCCAAGGACTTAAATTATTATCATAAGTGATAGAAACTACACATATTCTTTTTTCATAGTTATCAATTAGTTTTCTTATTTCCTTGGCCATTGATACGCATAATTCATTAGAGTTAAGATTAATATCAGCCATATTAGGCATTCCTAAATTTTTTACAGCATAACAATCATTAATTTTTGCATTGAGCAAAACCTTTATATTGTTTTTTACATCCTCAAAATCATTTTGATAGAATGGAATATGAATGTTTTGCTCATCTAAATTATGGATTAGTTTATCTAGCAAGGACATTATTATTCTTTATCTAATTTTCCTACTAAAGAAAGTTCAAAATTACCGCCCATATATTTAAAATGAGGTCGGACACTTAGCCCTATTTTATACCATCCTGGCTCTCCTGGTATATCACTAACTTTCACTTGTGCTGCTCTAAATGGACGACGACTTCTTACTTCAGAAGGTGGATTTTCTTGATCGGAAATATATTGTCTAATCCATTCATTAAGTCCATTTTCAATATCGCTTCTTTCTTTCCAGCTCCCTATTTCTTCTCGTTGTAAAACCTTTAAATAGTGCGCCAATCTTGAAATTAAAAAGATATATGGAAGTTGAGTTCCTAATCTGTAATTTGTTTCAGCTTCTTTACCTTCTGGGGTATTTTGAAATAATTTTGGTTTTAACGGAGAATTTGCTGAAAAAAATGCTGCATTATTACTATCTCTTCTTAATGTTAAGGTTATAAAACCTGCTTCAGCAAGTTCATACTCTCTCCTATCTGTAATCAAAACTTCTGTAGGTATTTTTGATTGTATAGTTCCAAAATTTTCATAAAGATAAGTAGGCAGATCCTTAACAGTCCCTCCACTTTTTGGTCCTATAATATTTCCACACCATCTATATTTAGCAAAGCTTTCTGTTAATCTTGTACAAAAAGTATACGAAGAATTAGCCCACAATAAATGATTATGCGAAGCATGAACATTTTCTTTATAGTTAAAGCTTTTAATAGGGTTTTCTTCAGGATCATAAGGGCTTCTTGCTAAAAATCTTGTCACTAGTAAGCCTGTATATTTAGAGTCTTCATTTTCTCTAAAAGTTCTCCACCTTGTATATTGAGGACCTTCTAGCAAACCTTGCAAATCTTGAATATTTGCAAGTTCAGAATAATCATCAAGCCCAAAAAATTTTGGTCCAAAAGATGTTAAAAAGGGAGAATGACTCATAGCCGCAATACTAGCCATTTTATTTAAAAAAGTCATATCAGGACTTGCTGATCCAAGTTGATAATCTCCAATGATTGCTCCTACAGGCTCTCCTCCAAATTGTCCATATTCTGAAGAATATATATTTTTATAAACAACGCTTTGTGTTATATCTGGATTGTTTTCAAAATCCTCTAAAGCTTCTTCTTTTCTTATATCAAATAGGTCAATTTTTATATTTTCATTAAAATCAGTTCTTTCAACTAGAAATCTAAGTCCACGCCAAGTAGATTCAAGTTTTTGAAATTCTTCATTATGTAAAACTTCATCCATTTGTTTTGAGAGTAAATAATCAATATGAGCTATCATTTCATCAAGTGCAAATTTATTGATTTTTTCTTCAGCATTGTCGCTTTTTACAATTTCTGAAATAAATTCAGCAACACCTCTTTTAGCAATACTATAACTTTCATCGGTTTTAGAGTATTTGCTTTTCTCCATAATTTGTTCAATAATTGGCATATCAACTGCTTTAGTATTTGCCATCTTAATTTCCTTGCTCTTCTTGTTTAATTTCTAAAAGTAATTTTTCTTTAGTTTTTTCATTTTTTAACGCTTCTAAAACAGCTTTTCTAAAATCAGGAATATTACCCATAGGACCTTTTAAAGCCATTAATGCTTCTCTTAGCTGCAATAATTTGTTTAGCTCGGGTATTTGTTTAGCTAAGCTATCTGGAGAAAAATCCTTCATACTAGCAATATTGAGCTTAACATCAAGTTCTTCAGCTCCTGTTCCAAGAGTGTTTTTTACGCTAAAACTTGTTGTTATATTGAGTTTTCTCATGACTTGATCAAAATTAATCTTATTAATTTGCAAAATTTCTCTTTCCTCTAAAGGAGTTTCGTTTTTTCCTTTTAAATTTGCCATTACCATTAATTTTAACGGCAACTCCACATCCTCATTTTGTCCATTAGTTTTAGCTTTATATGTAATATTAATCCGCTCTTTTGGAGCATAAGATCCATCTGACATTTAAAATCCTTAAAAACAAAATTTTTAGTTTAATAATTATATTAAAATTTACTAAATTTAATCTTGTATCACTTAATTTTACTTTTTGCGTTTTCGTATTCTTCGGCTAGATAATCTTTTAGTAGAGTTTTCTCCATTAACTCTACTAAGTATATATTTAAAATTTTAGAGTTCTTTTTCATTCCTTTTGACTCAAAAATTTTTACCATATCTAGCAAGGAATTAATATTATTCATAATAGAATTATTAAAATTTTCTTTATCAATATTCATCAGCATTTGCTCAAAATCTTGTAGTGTATGTTCTTTGTCAGTTTTTTTACTTGAAAAAAAACTTTTTTTATTTTCTTTGGATTTAACAAAATATTTATAAACTTCTTCTTTGCAGATAAAATCACCATTTTGAAAACGGAGAAGTTCAATAGTATCAAATTTAGAAATAAAATCACTTGTTAATATTATAAGAATGTCTAATTGTTTATTTTTTTTCTTTTTTTCTAAAAAATCACAAAAGAGTTGTACACCCTCTATCCAAAAAGGATTTAAAATAAGTTCATGCATAAAACATTTAATATGTTCTATATCATTTTCTTTATCAGAAAGTAATATGCGAATTATATCTGCATCAGGTTTTCTTATTTTAGTAATTTTTTCATTATTACATTCAGGCAAACACCTGATTTTTCCCCACATTGCTTGGGTGAATAAAGCGTAGATATTGAGATTATTTTCATCCTCTTCCAAAAGCTCAAATGCAAGTTTTTGATAAAAATTTTTATATTCTCTCTCGTTTAAAGAGTTAATATTATCGCTTCTAATGTTTACAGATACTTGAGTTACAGGAGATTTTGGAAGTTGTGGTGCAACTTGAGCAATTTCAATTTTTGCAAAATTGCAAGATAGTAAATTTTCAAATTCGGAAAATAAAGTAATAAATTGATTAACAATCTCAGATGATATAAGCACTTTTGTTTTATTGTATTCTTGAATAAAATTTTGAATAAAATTTTGAATTTTTCGCTTTTGAGCTAATATATAAGCATTATTTTCATCTATAAGTTTTTTTAAATGTTGAAAAAGAAGCAAAAGCTTTTCAAAGCATTCTTCATTGTTTAAATTAAAACACGATAAAAGAAAATAGTTGCAAATTTTAAAATCTAAAGAATGATTTAATAATATAAACTGAGAATATTGATAAACTTTATCCCAAGAAATATTTTCATGGTTTAAAGTCTTATATTTTGACATCTCATCTTCAAGTAACTGAAATTCTTGTAGTTCATCTAAATTATTTTTCAATTGATCACAAAAATACATTTAATTCCTCCAAAAATTTGCCTCATTATAATTAAATTTTAAAAAATATTATGTTAATTTTTTAAAAAATTTACTCAATTAATCATAAATTATATATTCTAAGATAGAAAGGATACTTTAGTTTCATGTTTTGTAAAAAAAGCTTATTTTTTTTATTGCCACTATTCTTTTGCGCTTGCTCAAGTGTTGTTAGTGTTAAGATAAATAATGTAGAGAATTCCAATCTTAATAATAGACATGATGATGTTCCTGTTACGGCTATTGTATATCAACTTAAGGATATTAAAAAATTTGAAGAAGCAAGTGATATAGATTTGGCTACTAGAGAAGAGGGGGTACTAGGCAAGGATAAACTTGATTCTATTAAAACGCAAATTGCACCTAAAGACAATATTATCGCGGTTAAAGTAGATGAAGAAGAGGTTCCTTATGTAGGCATTCTTGTATTATTTGCAAATAATACAAAAAAAACAACAAAAATATGGGCAAAGACCGAAGATGCAAATGGGTTTGGGAAGAATAAGTATTTAAAATTTGAAATATCCAAAGAAGGTATCAAAAGAATTAAATAGGAATAATATATGGCAAATAAATTAAAAGTTGCTTGGTTTGATGGACTTAATATTGGACAAACCCATTTTGAGCAGCAAGAAAGATTTTTTAATAGAAATATAGATCTTAAAACTATAAATATATATAGTAATTTATATGGAATAATAGACTTGGAATTTTCTCAAGAGATGTTATTGCAAGGAAAAATTGCACTTTCTAAAATTTCAGGTATCGCACAAGATGGAAGCATTTTTAATGCACCTGAGCAAGATTTGTTGCCTGAGCCTATTGAAATCAATTATGAATCTTTAATTGATTCAGTTGTGGTATTAAAAATTCCTATCGGAGTTACTGATATTGCTGATTTATCTTTAAGAAATACTTTTCCAAATTCAAAGTTTATATGTCTTAGAAATAGTATTGCTTTAAGAAATTATGATGATTCAAAATCTAATGTAATGGACAAAATTGAAGATGAGTACGAACTTGAAAATCTGACTTTTACACAAGAGAAAAAAGATTTACTTCTTGCTAGTTTAAGATTAAAACTTGGCATTTTAGGTAATTCAACTCCTGATGAACTTGAATTACCAATTGCAAAAATTAAAAATATTGATATCAATAAAAAAATTGAATTAGAAAGTGATTTTATACCCACTTGCTTAAATATCAGCAAAATATCTACCATAAGATCCTTTTTGGAAGAAATTATTTTTTCAATCAATCAACATAAAAAAGTTCTATCTAATGTTTTTAAAGGAATCGATCAAACAAAAAATACATTGGATTTTAGCACTTTTTTATCCCTTAATCTTTTAAAAAAATGGTATTTAATATTTTCACATCTATCAAAAAAAGATAAAATACATCCTGAATTTTTATACGAAAAATTTTTAGAATTTCAAGGAGAGCTTGCAGCTTTTAGCAACGAAGAATCTTTTTTAGATTTTATTCCTTATAAACACGATAATCTTTATAATACTTTTTTAAATATGATGAATAATCTAAGATTGTTATTTTCTAAAATCACAAGCCCTAAATATTTTATAGCTAAGACCAGTATTAACGGCAATGGTTTTTATGATTTTATTTTTGATAATTCGGGAATTTTAGAAGAAAGTGAAATTTATTTCGCAATCCGTGCAGATGTTACTACAGAATATCTACTTAATAATTTTAAAATTCAAAGCAAGATACATACTCAAAGTAAAATTAAAAATATAGTCGCAACTCAGCTTGAGGGCTTAAATGTAGATCAAGTACCTAATGTTCCATCTAGCATTCCTTATTTAAATGGTTATGTTTATTATAAATTAGATAAAAGAGATCAACTGTTTAAAGATTTTAAAAATGAAAGTATCATTAGTATGTACTTGACCAACAATATAAAAAACCCTGATATTATAATGTGGGCGGTATTTCAATGAAAGAAATAAATGAAGAAAAAAAGGCATTAAGCTTACTTCTTGATTCAGATTTTGATGGTTTAAAAAACAATAAAATTATTGATTATTCTTTGGAGTTGCTTTTGCTTTCTTATAGACTTTCAAAAATAAGCTCTATGGATACAAGTAATATTAATCAACTTAGAGAAACATTGATTAATAAAATTTTAGATATAACCGCTAAACTAAGTATGTGTAAAGAATATGATGAAAAAGAAATTATTAAATTCAAATATTGTCTTTGTGTCTTTATAGATGAAAGCTTAATGAAAAATGAACTTTTTATTAATTTTTGGGCTCACAATACTCTAACTGTAAGATTATTTGATGAAACCTTAGGTGGAAATAATTTTTATGATATTGCATCATCTTGGATTAATAACCCTTTTAAGTTTAAAGATTTTTTGGAATTTATTTATGCTTGTTTGATTCTTGGTTATAAAGGAAAATATAATGAGACTAAGGATAGAGATGAAAAAATAATCCATTTTTGCAATAATATTGCCACATCTTTAAAACCGGTTTATAAGATAGAAGAAGAGTTAGCTTTTAATAAAGCATATAAAACTGGTTTGAAAGAAAATATTTGGCAAAAATTTATAAGATTGTATTTTAAAAAACTTATTATCGTTGTGCCAGTATTGATTATATTAGGAGTATTAAGCTATGCAATTTTCAATTTAGAAACAAATAATCTTAAAGTGGATAATAATATATCTGTATTGATAAAAAATTTAACACATATAGAATAAATATACTAAATTTTTAAATATCAATTTATTTGTTATGAGTAAAATTAAATAAAAATTATTTTACAGCTAGAATAAAAATCAAATGCAAATCTAAAGGATAAAAATAATATAAAAACAAGCTTTAATTATGCAAATTATTAGTACAAATAAGTATAAGGTCGTATCATAATTATGCCATGGATATAATTCACGATACAATCCCAACTATAATTATGTATTTTAGTCAGGATTATTTAAGATAAATTATAATTAAGCTTTGCCCTCTCTCCAATCATCACTTCCGCTAGTTCCAGCAGCAGTATGTTCCCAAACTACTTTTCTATAGCTCATTGAAACTTTTAAAAGCTCGGTTTTATCATGATTACTTGACTCTTGCGCATTTGGCATTATTAATTCAATATTTGTAATAATTGCATCTTCCAATTTTGTAGTAAAAAAATGTTCAGATCCGCCACTTGTTGCGGTTCTAAACCAATGAACTTCGACTGTTGGAAGTCTTTCTCCTTTGGTAAGTGCATTATATAGCAAAGGCACAGATTTATTTAATGAGCAAGTAAAAGAAAAAGGCTTATGAACTCTTTGTCCAGAAGGTTGTCCGCTTTGCTGATCAACAGGTACGGTTACAATATGAGATACCTCTTGAGCCATGATTTCATCTTCATGACCCGATTTATATCTATTGCCAATACTCGCTTCAGTAGATGCACCGCTTGAAATCAAACCTTGTGTGGAACCTTCAATTTTTATAAACGCTGGTTCAGCCATAAAAAAACTCCTTTAATTTTTTTTAACATTCAAAATTGTATCATTTTAATCTTAATCTATTAAATTTTTGCAAAATATTTGCATATTAATTTGTTTTTACTTTACTAAGGAATAATGATGTTTAAAAAAATATTTGATTTTGTGAAATCAAGATTATTTATAACTGCTTTTTTGCTTTGTTGTATTTTTCTTTTGAGTATTTTATTTTGGTTTTGGGGTTCTTTAGTAGCTTTTAATGACATATATATTTTTAGTAGTTCATTTTTAAGATTTAGTATTATTTTGATAATTTGGCTTATTGTTTTTTTGTTTTTTTTATTAAAGCCTATTATAAATTTTATATCTTCTTTAAAAAGTGAAAAAAGATTAAAATTTAAAGTCCTAAAAAAAGAAGCTGATGAGTTCATTTACAAATCTAAAAGAAACTTCTTTTTATCTCTTAAAGATGCCAAAGAAACATGGAAGAATGATTTAAAAACAAAAAATTTACCCTTAATTATCATCATAGGAAATGAAGGAGCTGGAAAAAGCACTTTTATTAATTATTCTGACATCGAATACCCACTTAGCGATAGTTTAGAGTCTTATAAAAAATTCCATAAGTCTACTAGAAATTTTGCACTTTATGTATCAAAAAAAGGTGCTTTGTTAGATACAGAAGGAAACTATTTTTCACAAGAAGAATTTTTTAAGCCTACAAGTAGCGATGAAATACCCGAAGATGATATAGATAAAAATAGAGATTTTTTAATTAAAAAAAATATATGGAAAAAATTCCTTACTTTTCTCAATAAAAATTTTTTTCATAGCAAACTAAATGGAATTATTTTAGTTGTTGACACTGTAATTTTCTTAAATAATCCTAAGGAGTATTCCAAAAATCTTATTAGATATCTAACAAAAAGAGTAAATGAATGTGAAAAAACTTTAAATTTAAAACTGCCTATTTATATAGTTTTTTCAAAACTCGACTTGATCGAAGGCATGAAAGAGTATTTTGATATTTTCGATAAAAAAATTTCAGATAAAATTTTAGGATTATCTTTTGATAAAATCTTAAGTGAAGAATTTTTAAATAATGAATTTAAAGAATTAAGTGATTCATTATTATGTTCCTTGATGAGTAAAAACTCCCATATTTATAATATAGAAAATAAAAATAAAAGCTACTTATTTTTAAAACAACTTGATAATTTATTTGCATTAGCAAAGACTTTTATTTTGGAAGTGCAAGAAGAAAATAAGCTTAAAAATAATTCTTATCTTAGAGGAGTTTATTTTGTTAGTGCCTATCAAGAAAATATTCCTAGAAATTTCTTACTCGATGCCATATGTGAGAAATATAACTGCAAAAAAGTATTATCAAAATCCAATATTATACATAATAAACAAAGCTATTTTGTTAAATCACTGCTCGAAGATTTAATTTTTACAGATTATTCTTTAAGCACTATGAAATCTTATTCTAAAAAATTATCTTTTTTAATTATAATTTTAATCATAAGCTTTGGAACATATGCTATATCTTCTTATTTTATAAGTAAAAATAATAAAGAATTCGAAAAAAGCCAAAACACCTTAAGATCTTTACAATTGCTTCTTAAAGATCAAGATTATCAAAATTTAAATATTAAACAAAAAGCTGACTTCTTAATTGAATTGAGAAATATTTTAAATACTTATCCTGAACTTTGGCAAGATAATAATATATTTCAATATTTAAATCTAAATCTCTCATACAAAGGATTTAAAGAAGCTAAACAACTTTATTATAAACTGAATGAAGATGTGTTAAAAAATACTTTATTAAAAGAAATGGAATATACTTTACTTACCGATACAAATAAAGAAAATTTAATCAAAACATTATATATGTATAGATCTTTGTTTGAACAAAAATATTTTAATAAAGAAATACTAAAAATTTGGATTAACGAGAATTGGAATACTTTAAGTAAGTATTCAATCTCTAAAGATGACTTTCTAGAAGGGGTGGATGAGCTTAAACAATTTAATCTTAAATCTTTTACAGAAGATGAAAACAGTATACATACAGGAAAAAGAAAACTTGAGAGTATAAGTAGAACTCAAAGAATTTACATTCTTCTTAATTTTTTAAATAGCGATAAACCTAAAGAAAAATATCTTATAAAAGAGGATTTAGGTTTTGCTGCAAATAGTGTATTTTCAAATAATTCTCAAATAACTTCTATAGATAAAATATATACAAAAGTTGGTATGATGGACTTTTTAAATGATTTAAATCAACAAGTTGACACCGCAATCAATATTGAATCTTGGATGCTAGATAACAATTTTAAAGAAAATAAAAACACTTTGACTATGGGTATTTTAAAATTATACTTAAGTGAATACCAAAATGCTTGGCAAAATCTACTCGCTTCATTGCAACCTGTTAGGTATAATACCAAAGAGGCAATGGTTAATGAGCTTAATATCTTATCAAAAAAAGAAAACCCTTTATATTCTTTGTTAAAAATTGTTAGTTCTAATACAAATTTAAATGATGCAGTTTTACTAACTCAAGCCTACAATTTAGGGTTAAATGCTGGGGAAATTAGATCAAATTTTATTGGGGTAAGCAATGCTTTCACACAATATCATAAGCTAGTAAACAAAAATACACTTTTGAGTGTTGGTAATATAGAAGTGGGCAAAGGCACTGATGATGAAAAAATATTAGATATTCTTAATACAAATATTACAAATATGTCCAATAAAATTATAGATTTTAGTTCTAATAATAACCAAAGTGCTGAAGAAAAAATTTCATATGCTCTTGGAGGCAATAAAGATGCCAATGATCCTTTTGCTGTATTTCAAATGAACATAAAAAAATTACCTAATGATTTAGAGAGATATTATAGTCAGCTTTCTAATTATTCGTGGAATTTTATAGAAAATCATGGTATTTCTTTATTTAATACTGCTTGGATTAATGAAGTGTATAATCCATTTGTTAATGATATTGCACCATATTATCCTTTTAATGATGAGAGTGTAGCAGATCTTAGTATGGATAGTTTTAAAACATTTTTTGGAAGAAATGGGACATTAAATAGTTTTTATAAAAAATACTTGAACAATGTTTTAGTAAAAAGAAAAAATAACTATTCTATCAATTCTCAATTTGCTTCAAAATTAAATTTCTCTAAAGAATTTTTAGATTTTATCACCAATGCAGGCAATCTCTCTAGTCTCATACTAAATGGTAATGATAATATAAAAGTTAATTTTACTATTCAAAGCCTTGATTTAAGTGCGGATTTTTCCTTTATAAAGCTTGGCTATGATAATAAAAATATCCAATACGATCATACTCTTAATCAAACCCTACAAATTGTAGCAGAAAAATTCAATAATGGAACAAGTTTAAATTTTACAGCCTATAACTACTCTAATCCTAATTTAAATTATACAAAATCATATAAAGGGGAATGGGCATGGTATAAGTTTATAAAAGATAATAAAAGTAATTCTATATACAGCATTATATTTAACAATAATAAAAACTTATATTTTGACTTTGAAATTATTAACGGTGCTAGTGAATTAAATAATATAGTTTATATTTTAAATAATCTTAAAATAGTAGAAAATATTACAGGGGTAAATAAACAATGATAGAAAAAGAAGAAATAGGAATTGCTATTGAGAATTATGACGAATGTATTAGTGGTTCTAAAACATTTGTATTTAACACAAAGGGTGGAACTATAGGAAGCGGTGATGATTGCACTTTTCGTATTCAAGATAAACTAGAACAAATCAAAAATACCCATGCCATAGTATCTTATGAAGAAGGATCTTTTACAATTGCGGCTTTTGAAGATTCTGACATTTATTATAATAAGTCCTTTTCTAGAATGCCAAGTGGCTATGAAATAATAATCAGCATAGGCGATATTTTTAAAATCGGTAATTTAGAATTTAGATTTGTGGATGCAAAAAGCATTGAAGCAAGCATTAAAGAAAATAAAAAATACTTAGAAGATATTGAAAAACGCAATCATTTTGATGAAATTGAAATTAAACCTAGAGGAAAAACAAGTATAAATTTTGACAAAAACAAAGAGTTAAAAGAGATTTTAGAAAATAATGATTATAAATTTATCGAAGAAGAAAAGGCAGATGATAGCTTTTTAAAAGAAATAATTCAAAAAAATCCAAATTCATTAGAATATGAAAATGTTTTAAAAAGTTTGGTAAAAAATTTAAAAGATATTAAAACAAAACAACAAAACTCTAAATTAAATAATGATTATTCTCCTATCAGTATTAAAGATTTTGAAAGTATTATTAATAATATACCCTTAATCAAATCCACAAGATTGATCAATATTTTAGCCCTTAGCCTAATCGCAAAAGAATTATATACTCCAATATTTGAAGAAATGGAAGAAAATATGTTTATTAAATATATTGAAGCTGCTATACAAAATAATATTAAAGAAGATAAGATTCTTTTTGAAAATCTTACCATCAAAGCATTGGAAAAGTATATTAAAGATTTTGAGTGATTTTCACTCTTTGATATTATGCTCTTTAGCATAAGCTAGTATCTTAACTCTTAAATCCTCTGGAAAATTATATCTATAAATAGCAGGAATTCTTGGATCAAGAAGTTTGTCTAAATATCCTCTTTTATAAATCCATTCCAATCTTTCAGGGGTAAAATAATAAGGGGCATTAGGATAGCCTTGAGGAGGAGTGAGGGCTGCTAGTTTGGCGCTTAATACTAGGGTATCCATAGTCAGTTTAGCAGATCTTTCATCTCTTTCGTTTCTAATATCTACATCAAATCTAGTTACCATTCCATTTTCGTATCCATCCATAGCATCATCAAATTTATTTCTACTTTCAGGAGTAGAATCTATATCTCTTGGATCTTTTAATTTACCTTTTTCAATATCATTATATAAAGCCCAAATGATCCTGCCTTCTTCATCATAGGCAAAATCATATTTATTTAAATCAATCGTCCAATCTGCTCCTATAATCTCATCTATAAAAGGAAGCATACCAAATTCATCAGGCTGTATAGTTTTAGCTAAATCTTTTACTAATTTAGCCCTTAAAGGATTTTTATGTATCCCTGCCATACCTATACCTATTTCTAAAAGATTATCGGCATAATTATAAATTCCTCTTTTTATACCTAATTCTTCATATCCTCCACCTGTGAGTTGAATATATAAAATAAAACATTGTATCATTCTGGCATTAAAGCCATGATTTTTAGAACGCACAAAATATTCAGGTTTTCCTAGTATTCCTGCTGCTATACCCCATTCTTGTCTAAAAAGAGAAGATTTTAAGGTTTCTTTATTATTGTTAACTTCATCGTAAATATAGGCATAATCTTCATTAACCAATCTTCCTTTTTCATCTACATTAGCATAAGCATCATAGGGTATATCTATAACCACAGATCTTAATCCACTTCTTATTGCTAAATATTTATATCTTTCTCTTTTGGTTTTTAAAGAATGATAATAAGCTTTTTCTGCTTTAGTCCAAGGAGCTATAGCTCCTTTGATAGGATCTTTTAAATATATACTTTGCCATTCTTTAAATTCAACTAGAGTGGATTTTTGCCCTGTATAAAAGTTAGGATCTAGGTATTGGGGTTTATAGTCTTTGTAGGGGGAGTTTCGTTTAATGTCGTGTGCTTCAAACAAAGCTTTGGAATATTCTTCGGTATAGTTGCCTGTGGGCTTAACATTTTCTTTAAAGAGTATTTTATTGGTATCTTTTTCCACATCTAATGCTAATCCATTGGGTGTATAAATCTCATAAGTTTCACTCATTATCTATCCTTTCTTAATTTAACCCATATATAAACCATCTTCTATGATTATAGTAGTGGCTAGTCTGCCTATGAAATTAGGCGGTAATTTTTGGGATTGTTTGTTTTTAGTTACACTTTCTATATCCTCCTCGTTTCCTTCTTCATTGTCTTTGTTTTTCAAGCTTTCTTCATTTCCATTTATCCCCATATACATAGCCTTAAGATTGTTTTGTCCTATGATATTGAGTTTTTCTAGTAATCTTCTGGTTTTATTTTTATCTTCTATATATCTTCCTGTTTTATCTTTACTTGTATTGTAAATTCCATTAGCAAAATCTTGTAAAATTTGTAAAGCTTCATTGTAAGCATGAATAGGACTATCTTCATCTTTTTTAAAAGCACTAATTTGCTTTTCTTTATTTCTAAACTCTTTAAACAAAGGATGATTACAAGGAAGTTGATATATAGTGCATTTTTTAAGTTCTAAAGATTTTAACTCTTTAAAATAAAAAGTATAATCATCTATAATATATTTTTGTTCTTTTATATCCTCTAAAGCAGTTGCATTTCTTTTCTCATCAATAATCAAATAAGACAAAAGTCTTTTTAAAAGAAATTCTTTATTTTCTTCAAGCTTTGGTTTTATTTCATAATGAAAGGAAAAATGAGTGTCAAAAACTCCTGTGCAAAGATCTATGCCATAAAAAATTTTCTTTAAATCAAAGCTAATGAATTTCGAATTGATTGCAAAAGGATAAGTTATAAAATGATCTCTTATAACTGCTAAAGGAGAATCATCTTTAAAGGTGTAAAGCTGATAAACAATGCTTTCATATTGTTCTTGTAGGGCTTTAAAATTTGTTGGAAAGAGATAATTTAAAAAAATACCCACAAATTCTCCAGTCACAATAGAAGCAAGGTCAAGTTTATTTAGCTTAGCATAAGTATAAATAGTATATTTTTGAGTTTGTATATCTATGCTATGCATAAGAGCAATTTTAGATATATTGCTTTCTTGATTAGAGTATACAAATAATTGTTTCATATATTTATCACTCCAATAAATCTTAATTTGTTTTTCATTAAAGTATTCTTTTATCTTTGTGATAAATAGATTTAAACCGGATGTATTTTTTTGTATTATTAAATTGGATTTTATCTCTTGTGTTAAAATCATTTGGATTTTAGTATGAGTTAATTCTTTTTCTATTTGTTGCAAGTGTGCTTTTATTATTAAATTAGATTTTATGTGTATATGATATATACTATTCTTTTTTGGAGGTACAAAAATACCAAGCTGTTCTTTAAAAAATTCTTTAAATCCTTCTTTGTTTATTTTAATACAAGCTTGAATAACATATTCTATTGTTTTTAAAAAATTAAAATCCCACAACATTTGAGCTGTAAAGCTGATAAAAGGACTAGCACTTAATAAAATTTTTAACATTGCATAAGTAAATATTTCACTTGTTTTTTGTTCTTTTGCCTTATTTAAATATTCTTTTCCATACATCTGTTCCAAAAGCTTTGATAAATCTGATATTTGTTTCTCTATATCCATCCATGCAACAAAAGCTCGTTGCGTTTCTTCGTCTAAATTCATAAATTCTTTAATGCATTTTTGTTCATCTAAATAATACATTTGCTTTAATTTGATTATTTTTTTATCTAATGTATTTGTTGTATCTAAATCTTTTGATAATTCATTAAAAAAATCATCTATAGTTATCGAACTATCATTTTCCACAAAAGAATAATCTTTTTTGTCAAGTATTTTTAATAATTGCGATACAACTTCATATGCTGTAATATTTGTTGGCTCATTATTTACATATATTGGACATTCATCTGTCCATAAAACATAAGTTTTATCTAAGTATTTTATATATACAAAATTACTGCCTCCATATTTTTTCAAATCCAAATTGATATTTGGAAAAATAAGCTTAGCTTGATACAAGACAAATGAAATGAATAAACATTCCATTAAAGAATAGTTCCCAAATGAAGATTTATCCGATTTTTCAAAAAACTCTTTTTTCAAAAAAGTTAAATATTGATGAGCTATCTTCTTTTCTTTTTCTATGATGGATTCTTTGGCTTCGTTTTGTTTAAAGAATTTTTTGATATAAAAATAAGGAAGCCATTTTTTATCATTTATTTTTTTATTGTAGTCAATATAAGCTAAAATGTTTATTCGTTCGCAATGTCGTAAATTTTCCGTCTTTTTTACTATTTCTATCATTGGCTCATTTTCTGATATTGCTAATTTTTCTTTAGCTGTTTTTGCGAATTCTGGTAGCTTCTGCGGTGTAGCAACAAAATTTGTTAAATATTTATAAACCTTTTGCATATCTTCATAAGCTTTTTTACTATTCTCATAAGCTTCTTTGGATATTTTCACAAAAGGGCTTAATTGTAAAATATAAGGTTCATTTTCATCTTGTGGCATTTCTATGCTATATTCGCTATAATCTCTTGTGCTGTCATAAGTTTTTTTTGAAGTATCAATATTTTTTTTAATTCTTCTGTATTTATCTTGTATATTATAGTTGGCGATTTCTTGAGTTAAACTTTCACTAAGTCCTGCATTGTATTTATTGGGGATATTTGAAATAATCAAATAATTTTTACTCATTTTAGTTGTATTTAAATCTATTTGTGCATTTTGATTTTTTTGTGCGAAAAATTCAGCTAGTTTACTTGAGTTAAAATTTGGACTTTCTATATAGGAAAAATAAATAAATTGTTTAATATCTTCTTGCAAATTCTTTAAAATAGCATTGTTTTTTAAATACAAATTAGATAATTTTTGCGTTGAAATGAAAGCGGGTAAATTGCTCGATTTTGAATCATTGGGTGTATTTTTATACCCCTTGTCTTTTTGTTCTGGGTTTAAAAAGATTTCACTAAAAATATTTTCAATGCTTTTTATTTCTTCGCTTAAAGTGATTTTATAAGCCAAATTCGAAGCGATATTGCTTTCATCGCTTCCAAGATATAATCCAAAACCACTTAAATCAATAATTTCTTTTTTATCAATAATTAAAACACAAGATAACAAGCGAGAATTAATATAATGAATAAACATAGCACATCTAGTGGCTAAAAATGCGGCTAAAGGCGTTAAAAGTGTGCCATAATCTCTTTGAGCAAATTCATAATACTCGCTTGCAGAACCCATTAAAGAAAATAAACCAGCAGCCAAAATAGCTAATCCTGCCCCACCTGTAAGAACAGCTACCACTGTGGCTATTGCAACACCCGCTATAGCACTTAGTATGATTTTAATTTTTTCATATTCTTTTTCTTCGGCAAGTTTTTTAATGTGTTCTAACAACTCATTGATAAATTTTTCATAAGTATTTTTTAAAGTGGGACTTATGCTATTTTTGAAAAAATCCGATTCTATGACATTTCCAATCTTTTCTAAAACTTTTTTCTTAAAATCATCAAATTTCTCACTGTTTATATTATCAGGATCAATGTTTTCGATTAACTCGTCTAAGGTTGTTATATCTTCAGAATCTTTAGCTAGTTCTTTTAAAGTATTGATAAATTCGATACAAAGATTATTTTTATCTGTATGATAAAAAAGATTCAAATCTTTATCTTGTTTCTTGTCTTGAATTTCTTCTTCTAAGTCTTCTAAATAAACTTTAGTACAAATTTCACTGCTTGATAAATCTTTTAAATTTACATTTTGTCCAGCATCAAGCTCATTAAGGGTATGGATATTTATTTCTATATTATTGTGATTATCACAAGTTTGTTTTAAAATTTCTAGTATTTCCATAGTCAATATTTGATTTTTAGATAGCATTTTTCTTTGATGAAAATCAATATTTTTTAATATAGCGTGTAAAATAGAAAAATTAGGATAAATAAAATCAATCTGTTTAACTTCTTTATTGTTGATTGTTAAATTTTTAATAGTTTGAATTAACTCTGTTTTAGAACTTATAAACATAAAAGATTCCTTATATAAAGCATTATTATATCATTTTTTATTTGCTAATATTTTTTGTCTCTATTAATCTCTCCTATCCATCTAAGCACATTGCCCTTATCATCAATCTCTACTTCTAAATCTTTGTATTTGTTGTAAAATTTAGGA
>NZ_MJXQ01000028.1:0-12353 GCF_001762865.1 Campylobacter sp. BCW_6468 | reverse complement strand
AATTTTTGATAGTCTTTAAAGATTTTCATATACCACATACACACTCGCAATTAATAAAAAGATATTACACACAAACCCTATAAGCCAACTTAATTTTTTGCGTTTTTCTCCTGTGCTATAACATTTAAATAAATAAGCTTGTAATAAACAAGGAAATATGATAAATGTGATTACTAAAAAAAACATAGTTGCAAAGGTTAAAAATTTAAAATAATTACGCACTCTATATTCTTGCGGTGATAATTTTTCAATTTCTGGAGGATCAAGTAATACAAGCGATCTAGAGGTTTCAAGATCATAAGTAAGATAAAATATGATAACAATAGCTGTAAAAAAGATAATAAAATATACTAAAAAATAAGATTTTACAAATTCTTTTATGTTAATCTTAATCCAATAATTTATAATAGAAAAGGCAATAAGCACAGATAAAGCTATAAGATAAAATTTTGTGATAACAGCAATGGATAGCAATGAACCTACAAAAATAGAAAGCGTAATACTATCTCCCATTTAAACTCCTGTATCATAAAGCACATTATAAGCTTTATCTTTAAAATCAAGCTTAGTGATAAAATCCTTACTATAAAGTCTAAAATCCAAACCATAAGGAGTGAATTTTTGATAGTCTTGATAATCTTGATTGTAAATATAATATTGTTTAGTTTTTGGAGATTGCAAGATGTCCTCAAAGGTTATTTCAATAAAAGTATCTTGTACTACATCACTATACCTATAAGTCCCCATTTGATATAAAGAACCTTCTATGCTAAAACTCTTTTCATTAAAATCCCAAGCTCCAACAGGTTGTCCTAGCTTGATAAAATTTCCCTTATCATCAAATTCATGTCCTTGATCTAAAAAATCAAAGCTATCATAAACATAAACAAGCATTTCATCAACGCGGTATAGCACTTTTTCTCTATCTCCTTGAATTTCTTTTTTAATGCTTAATTTTGAAGGAACAAAATTAAAAGAAAATTTACCACTACAAGCATAAAGAGATAGATCTTGCATGAGTTCATCATAAGTTTGCTCTAAAGTCTCATATGTATTATAAGTAAGTCCAAATGGCGATGTCGCAAAAATAAATTTATCAAGTCTAGCATAAGAAAAATCTACCTTAAATTTCTCTGCAATATTTATACCTAAATTTTGCCAAATTTGTCTGAAAAACTCATCATCACCCACACCTATATATTGACAATTTAAAGTATCAAGCTCATAGGGCTTACAGTCTAAAATGCGTTTATAATCTTTTGAAATTTCATCATTTTCTTTAATGATGAAATAAGATTCTTCATTTTTATCGCTTCGATTTTCTTTTATATCGATCGCAAAATCAAATTTATATTCTCCTTGAGGTAAATTTTTTAATATCAAAATATTATGAGTTTTTTGTAAGATTATTTCTATTTGCTTTGTAAAATTTTGAGTGTATATGTCTTCTTTTGTATGAAATTTTTTACTTAGTCTTTTTATTATAGGAAAATGAGAATAAAACTTATCCCAATCTAGCGTAGTGTAAAATTTAATAGAACGCCTTTCTTCTCTTACTTCATTTGTTTTATTATCTACATGGCGCGAAAAACGCTCTGAATTTTGCCTTAGTCTTTTCATCTCTTGGGTTTGTGTGTTGTTTGGATAAGGGGTGTAATGTAAAATAAGAGGTTCTATACCTTTACTTTGTAAGAAATTTTGTATTTCTTTTAGTCTTTGTTCTGCTTGGGGATTATTAGGCTTATTTTGTTTTACGGGGAGATGATAATTTTGTATTGTATCTATCTTAGGGCTATTTTGCCACAATACTTGAAGTTGATAGCTAATAGCCCAACCTAGTGTTGCTATTTCATTATTGCTTTTTTGATAGTATTTAAATTCATTATAACAACACTCTAATTCTGTAGGTAAAACTGTTTCATCATATTGTAAAGTGCTAAAATTTATATTATTAATATAAATTTGGCTCTTTAAAGTTTCTTCATTAATATGTCCTACTGGAACAATGTTTTCCCAAAAAAGTTCTTCATCCATTATTTCATCCTATTGTTTTTATATTTTAGAAATTCCTTAAGCATGTTCTCATTTAAATTTATAGAATACCTAGTCCAGCACATTCTAGCATATTTATAAAGTTTCATATATTTGGCTTGTTTTCATATATTATTTTATCCTTTATGATTTGCATTTGAATTCATTACTAGGAGAAAAATAATAACTAGGTGTATCTTGTTTTATAGTATTATCTTGATCTAATTCTCCAAAGTAAAAAGGATTGTTAGGAAGTTCATTTGATCCTGTAAGGAGGGTGGAGTTTAGGAAGATATAAGCTTGATAGTTTTGAAGTTCTTCAAAAGTAAAATCTGTCGTTGCTTCTAATTTATAAAGTTCATCATAAAGACTTTGACAATCAATTATGCTTTTATTTTCACAAAACAAATAAATACTTTTTTTATCTTTATGAATAGAATATAAAAAGTCTTTACCTATCATAATTTTCCTAAATAATACCTATTTTAGCTTTTCCATTAAAATACAAAGCTTGTGATATTTTACAAACTCCACCTAAATATTGCTCATCCCAAATTTGATCTTTTATTTTATAACTTTTTGAATTATATCTATATATTTTTGTTATATTATTAATATTTTCAAGACATTTCATATCTTTATAAACCACAATGAAAATTCTAAATTCCCCAATGGCAATTTTATGAGCTAAGTTTTCTTGATTATTAATAAAGGAACAATCTTTTCTGTATTTATTAAAATCATTTTTATCAAGAATTAAAATATATTTTTCTTTTTCTTGCGCCTTTAAAATAAAATCTATGATTTTTGTTTGACTAATGGTAGGAGCTTTATAGCTTGCATAATAATTATCTCCAAGCTCTTCTAAAATACCATTTGTTTCTTGCATTATAGTGGCTATTAATGAAAGAGAATACTCAAAGTGGTTAATCTTTTCTGGATGGTTTTTATTGAACCCAAAAGAGCTATTTTTATTAGTAGCATTATTTTTTAACACAAAAGTTTCTGTATATATTTGAATATTTTTCATAAAATGATTAAGATACTCTATACACTCACTAAAACTTTTATCTTTGACTTTGTTATGGTTAGCATCTAATTCTAAAAGATAGGAGTAGAAGTAAAGAGTTTGAGTTAGGGGGATTATGGAGTGAGAATCTTTACCCGTATAGATAGGCAGTCTATTGTGTGAGCCATATTGAGCAGAAGCGATGATATTTATACCACCGCTGTCATAGACACAATATACTTTTTGAGGATTTAAGACTTGCTCCATAATATTTTTATCTAATAATGCTGCCAAAGCCCGCATTAGCATATTATCAATCTCATCAATAGCAGGAGAATTAAAAGTATAGACTTGCGATGCCATAAATTTGATTGCATTAAATTGTGTATTTAAGCTCCTATCAATAGTATCGCAAAATTGCATTGCTATAACTGCTAAATATCCGCCTAAAGAATGCCCTATAAAAATAATATTATTTGAATCTACTTTGTTTAAAATAGGTGCTATGTCTAATAAAAATTGCTTTAAAGCATTAAGTTGAAAATCGCCCTTACCAAAGGTAAGCCCTATATCCGCCAAAGTATCCATACTCCAAAGTCCCTCTGTCCCCCTAAACCCTACTACAAACTTATCTTTTTCTTTATCATAAAACAAAGTAGCACTAAAGCCAGAAGCCGTATTTGGTTGGTGGAATTTAATCTCATATTTTTTAGCAAAGTTTTTAGCTTGAATCTCCCCAAATTCTCCATTAAGTGTCGGATATAGTGCAATGGAATCATCATAAATAAAATAATCTTTATATTTTTTAGATAAGGTCTTTGTATATTCTAAATTTTCTATATTGTCTTTATCTTTAGGGAATCTATTTTGCCCTATTTTATAACTATCCATTTCTCGCTCATCGTTATTGATATACATAAAGTTAAAATAACTTGCTTGGGCCAACTCGGCATAGTCTCTTAGATTGTTGATTAATTCTTTCATTTAGTCTCCTAAAGTTAATTTAGCACCAAAAACAGAGCAAATGCCAAAGGGTAATATAAAAACAATATTAAAAAATTCCTTAAATATTTTTTAATTCTTGTTATTCCAAAAAGCCATAGATTGGCTATCATTAGTGGAAAGACTATCCAACCAAGCATTATAAAAAACTCCTCAACCCTATTTGGATTATGTCCAACAATAGGAGATATAAACCAACCTACAACACATAATATAATCCAACAAATATAAAGTATTTTTAGAATCCGCATTCTGTTTCCCTAAACCACACCACGAAACCATCTTTGTGTGTATCATAGAACAAAGCAGCAGAAAAGCTTGACTCTGTATTTGTTTGATGGATTAATAAATCATATCTTTCAAAGAATTGTTTGGCTTGGAGTGGGGAGAATTCGCCATCAAATAAGGAATTATATTCCATATTGAGAATGTCGGTGTAGGTAGCTTTGGCATTTTGTACTTTTTCATCGCTTTTCTTTAAATCATTTATTTTTGCATATAAAGTTTTAAACTTATCTTTATCCTTTTCATCAAAGCTATATTGCTTGTCTATAAAGTCAAAATAACCATAACTAGCCCAAGCTAGTTCTGCATTGTCTCTAAGCTTTTTAATCTGTTCTTTATTGTTCATTTTATTTCCTTTTTAAAATAAGCAAAATTTTCATAATTTTCACGCCATTCAAGCTCATAAGAAGCAACACTCTTTGTTGTAAGATACTTCCTTCTATTATACCATTCTACATAGAAAAAAACTTTTTTTAATGGTAAAATTTCATTAGTAGTTTTATTTTTTTCTATGTCCAATCCTAGACTAAACGATAAACGCCCTTTGTCTCTATCTTCATTAAAACTATATAATTCTATATTTTCTCTTTGGATATATTGACTATTTGAAACATTGGCCATTCCTTTATTTCCCTGTAAAACTTCTTCAAAATTTGTGTTAAAATAAGCTAATAATTTATTATAGTATTCCTTGTCTATCTTACCACCATTAGACTGATATATTTTGGGTTCTAGCTTACACATCTCTTTAAATTCGTGATAACTCGGTTGTAGGCTATAAGGCACAAACCACCCCCAACCAAATATCATACTCCATATAATTATCAAAGAAAGTAGAATAAAACTTGATATTTTTAGAATCTTTTTAAGTCTTATCATTTATACACTCTCTTTAGATTCTATATTATTATAAGCAAGTTGTCTATAATATGGTGCAATATCTGCTAAGATAGGAATGGCATTAATATCAAGTGTCATCATTGTTGTATGAGTAGAAAGACTCATTGTTATCCCATAGTATTGACTTTGTTTTTCTTGGATTATCTTGTGTAATATCTCTCGTATCTTACTTTCTAAGAAAATATTATCTTTGCCTAAATCTCTTGCTCTATTTGCTATATTTTCTATTTCTTCTTTTATAAATCTTTCTTGTTGTTCTTTACTGTGAAATATAAAGAGTTTTACTATATAATCATAAGGAGGTGCTATCTTTCTAGCTCCAGGTGCATTATAAGTATATAAAGCTTTGATATTGTTTCTATTCCTATCATCACAGATACTTAAAGCAAAGAGTTGTGCTAGACAGCCTCCAAGAGAGTGTCCTGTAATAGTAAGAGAATCTTTTTCTTTGATTTGTGGATAATCTTTAATACAAGTTTCATAAAAGTTTAGCATATCATCATATTGGGCTTTAGGTATAGAGCCTATGGCTAAAGAAGCATCAGCTACAAACAAATCTTTGAAAGAACTCATTTCTGTTCCTCTAATGGCTAAAATATAATTGATATAGCCATATTCACTTGTATAGCTTTTTTCTTTAGTTTTACTATCAATTTGTTTTCTTTTTTCTCCAAATAAAGTAGCACTAAAGCCAGATCCCGTATTAGAGCAATGTTTTAACAAATCATAGCAAGAAAAGAATTGTTTAGCTTGGAGTGGGGAGAAGTCGCCATCGAGCTTGCCGATTTTAAATCCTCTTTCATCAATAATTTTAGAGTTTTTATAGGTAATATCTAAAACATTTTCAAAGGTAACAATTTTATCTTCATCTTTTATATCAAATTTATTATCAACATAATGAAAATATCCATAACTTGCCTGTGCAAGTTCTGCCATGTCCCTTAGTTTATTGATTTGTTGTTTATTATCCATATAATTCTCCTAATAAGCTTCTGCAATCTATTTCACCGTCAAGCTTTAATCTAAAATCCATATTACCCTCATTACCATAAATATTTGGTGCATAGTTTTTCCATATTGGTCTAAAATATATTTTATTAATATTTTTAAAAGTTAATGTTTTGTTATTTGGATTCTTATAATAAATATATATACCTAAATCTATTCTATTACTATAACCTATTTTTGCATAACCATTTTTTCCTATACTACCATCTAAACTCTTATCAAAAATAAGCTAAGATTCTATTATATTTTTCCTCACTTTTTGGATAATTATTTAATTTACATAACCTTCTAAATTCCCAATAGCTAGGATATAAAAAGGGGTATAAAATAATATAATTAAAATTATTGGTGATAATAGCACTAAAATCTTTTTATATTTTTTCATTCTATCACCTTGACTAGATGAAATCTTAGAAGATGAAGATAGAAAACAAGAGCTTTATGTTGGTAAATTTGTGGTGGTAAATGGGGTTAGTGAAAACAAAATAAAAGAAAATAAAGATGTAAATATAAATAATGGCACAAAATACACAAACACTACAAAAAGCAATAATATAAGTTCTAGTGAAAACAATACTCAAGAAAAAATCACTCATCTAAGCAATGATGGTCAAAATCTTTTAAAAAATATAGAGAAGCTAAGACTCAAACCTTATAATGATCAAAATGGAAAAGAAATTACTTCATATGTTAAAGGTGCAACTATCGGATATGGACATCTTATAGGGCAAAATGAATGGGATTTGTATAAAAATGGTATTACTTTACAAGAAGCGGATAAATTGTTTAAAAGCGATTTGTTACCCTTTGAAAATGCTGTAAAAAATTCAATAAACTCTTCCTTGGCACAGAATGAATTTGATGACTTGGTTATATTATGTTTTAATATAGGGATTGATAATTTTAAAAACTCTTTTGTTGCCAAAATCATCAATGCAGAGAAAACGGGTTACAAAACATTAAAGGAAGCTTGGATGGCGTGGAACAAAAGTCAAAATAAAGTAATGCAGGGACTAATTAATAGGAGAAATGCTGAATAAAGCTTTACACTCAAGGAGGTTATGAAAAATGGTAATTTTTAAAAATATATTATTGTTTTTATTTTTTAGTACTTATTTGTTAGCACAAGAGGATTTTACTCCACTAGAGCAATGTACCTATGAAAATGAAAAGTTTTGGATAAAAATTTTAAATCTATGTCCAGAGGGTAATATAACTTGTGATAAGGTTGTATATGTGGGTGTCAATAAAAATAATGGAAAATATATTGTCTTAAACGGTAAGTCTATTAGTGATGTAAATATGAATTTTAAAGGATATGTTTTTAAAAATGGTATTTATGAATACAATATTTTTAATAATTTTTTATATATTTCTAAAAACAAGCAGATTATACAAGAATATCGTCTGAAATTATGTGAAAAATAGACGCAACAAAGGCAGCAAGCAACAACAAATACCTAGAATATGTAAAAAGTTAAAAAGATGCAATAAGAATTACAAGAAGTTTTTAAAGTTATAAAAATCCTAATTAATGAAATCTTAGTTCCTAAATTTTACAACAAATACAAAGATTTAGAAGTAGAGATTGATGATAAGGGCAATGTGCTTAGATGGATAGGAGAGATTAATAGAGACAAAAAATATTAGCAAATAAAAAATGATATAATAATGCTTTATATAAGGAATCTTTTATGTTTATAAGTTCTAAAACAGAGTTAATTCAAACTATTAAAAATTTAACAATCAACAATAAAGAAGTTAAACAGATTGATTTTATTTATCCTAATTTTTCTATTTTACACGCTATATTAAAAAATATTGATTTTCATCAAAGAAAAATGCTATCTAAAAATCAAATATTGACTATGGAAATACTAGAAATTTTAAAACAAACTTGTGATAATCACAATAATATAGAAATAAATATCCATACCCTTAATGAGCTTGATGCTGGACAAAATGTAAATTTAAAAGATTTATCAAGCAGTGAAATTTGTACTAAAGTTTATTTAGAAGACTTAGAAGAAGAAATTCAAGACAAGAAACAAGATAAAGATTTGAATCTTTTTTATCATACAGATAAAAATAATCTTTGTATCGAATTTATCAATACTTTAAAAGAACTAGCTAAAGATTCTGAAGATATAACAACCTTAGACGAGTTAATCGAAAACATTGATCCTGATAATATAAACAGTGAGAAATTTGATGATTTTAAGAAAAAAGTTTTAGAAAAGATTGGAAATGTCATAGAATCGGATTTTTTCAAAAATAGCATAAGTCCCACTTTAAAAAATACTTATGAAAAATTTATCAATGAGTTGTTAGAACACATTAAAAAACTTGCCGAAGAAAAAGAATATGAAAAAATTAAAATCATACTAAGTGCTATAGCGGGTGTTGCAATAGCCACAGTGGTAGCTGTTCTTACAGGTGGGGCAGGATTAGCTATTTTGGCTGCTGGTTTATTTTCTTTAATGGGTTCTGCAAGCGAGTATTATGAATTTGCTCAAAGAGATTATGGCACACTTTTAACGCCTTTAGCCGCATTTTTAGCCACTAGATGTGCTATGTTTATTCATTATATTAATTCTCGCTTGTTATCTTGTGTTTTAATTATTGATAAAAAAGAAATTATTGATTTAAGTGGTTTTGGATTATATCTTGGAAGCGATGAAAGCAATATCGCTTCGAATTTGGCTTATAAAATCACTTTAAGCGAAGAAATAAAAAGCATTGAAAATATTTTTAGTGAAATCTTTTTAAACCCAGAACAAAAAGACAAGGGGTATAAAAATACACCCAATGATTCAAAATCGAGCAATTTACCCGCTTTCATTTCAACGCAAAAATTATCTAATTTGTATTTAAAAAACAATGCTATTTTAAAGAATTTGCAAGAAGATATTAAACAATTTATTTATTTTTCCTATATAGAAAGTCCAAATTTTAACTCAAGTAAACTAGCTGAATTTTTCGCACAAAAAAATCAAAATGCACAAATAGATTTAAATACAACTAAAATGAGTAAAAATTATTTGATTATTTCAAATATCCCCAATAAATACAATGCAGGACTTAGTGAAAGTTTAACTCAAGAAATCGCCAACTATAATATACAAGATAAATACAGAAGAATTAAAAAAAATATTGATACTTCAAAAAAAACTTATGACAGCACAAGAGATTATAGCGAATATAGCATAGAAATGCCACAAGATGAAAATGAACCTTATATTTTACAATTAAGCCCTTTTGTGAAAATATCCAAAGAAGCTTATGAGAATAGTAAAAAAGCTTATGAAGATATGCAAAAGGTTTATAAATATTTAACAAATTTTGTTGCTACACCGCAGAAGCTACCAGAATTCGCAAAAACAGCTAAAGAAAAATTAGCAATATCAGAAAATGAGCCAATGATAGAAATAGTAAAAAAGACGGAAAATTTACGACATTGCGAACGAATAAACATTTTAGCTTATATTGACTACAATAAAAAAATAAATGATAAAAAATGGCTTCCTTATTTTTATATCAAAAAATTCTTTAAACAAAACGAAGCCAAAGAATCCATCATAGAAAAAGAAAAGAAGATAGCTCATCAATATTTAACTTTTTTGAAAAAAGAGTTTTTTGAAAAATCGGATAAATCTTCATTTGGGAACTATTCTTTAATGGAATGTTTATTCATTTCATTTGTCTTGTATCAAGCTAAGCTTATTTTTCCAAATATCAATTTGGATTTGAAAAAATATGGAGGCAGTAATTTTGTATATATAAAATACTTAGATAAAACTTATGTTTTATGGACAGATGAATGTCCAATATATGTAAATAATGAGCCAACAAATATTACAGCATATGAAGTTGTATCGCAATTATTAAAAATACTTGACAAAAAAGATTATTCTTTTGTGGAAAATGATAGTTCGATAACTATAGATGATTTTTTTAATGAATTATCAAAAGATTTAGATACAACAAATACATTAGATAAAAAAATAATCAAATTAAAGCAAATGTATTATTTAGATGAACAAAAATGCATTAAAGAATTTATGAATTTAGACGAAGAAACGCAACGAGCTTTTGTTGCATGGATGGATATAGAGAAACAAATATCAGATTTATCAAAGCTTTTGGAACAGATGTATGGAAAAGAATATTTAAATAAGGCAAAAGAACAAAAAACAAGTGAAATATTTACTTATGCAATGTTAAAAATTTTATTAAGTGCTAGTCCTTTTATCAGCTTTACAGCTCAAATGTTGTGGGATTTTAATTTTTTAAAAACAATAGAATATGTTATTCAAGCTTGTATTAAAATAAACAAAGAAGGATTTAAAGAATTTTTTAAAGAACAGCTTGGTATTTTTGTACCTCCAAAAAAGAATAGTATATATCATATACACATAAAATCTAATTTAATAATAAAAGCACACTTGCAACAAATAGAAAAAGAATTAACTCATACTAAAATCCAAATGATTTTAACACAAGAGATAAAATCCAATTTAATAATACAAAAAAATACATCCGGTTTAAATCTATTTATCACAAAGATAAAAGAATACTTTAATGAAAAACAAATTAAGATTTATTGGAGTGATAAATATATGAAACAATTATTTGTATACTCTAATCAAGAAAGCAATATATCTAAAATTGCTCTTATGCATAGCATAGATATACAAACTCAAAAATATACTATTTATACTTATGCTAAGCTAAATAAACTTGACCTTGCTTCTATTGTGACTGGAGAATTTGTGGGTATTTTTTTAAATTATCTCTTTCCAACAAATTTTAAAGCCCTACAAGAACAATATGAAAGCATTGTTTATCAGCTTTACACCTTTAAAGATGATTCTCCTTTAGCAGTTATAAGAGATCATTTTATAACTTATCCTTTTGCAATCAATTCGAAATTCATTAGCTTTGATTTAAAGAAAATTTTTTATGGCATAGATCTTTGCACAGGAGTTTTTGACACTCATTTTTCCTTTCATTATGAAATAAAACCAAAGCTTGAAGAAAATAAAGAATTTCTTTTAAAAAGACTTTTGTCTTATTTGATTATTGATGAGAAAAGAAATGCAACTGCTTTAGAGGATATAAAAGAACAAAAATATATTATAGATGATTATACTTTTTATTTTAAAGAGTTAAAATCTTTAGAACTTAAAAAATGCACTATATATCAACTTCCTTGTAATCATCCTTTGTTTAAAGAGTTTAGAAATAAAGAAAAGCAAATTAGTGCTTTTAAAAAAGATGAAGATAGTCCTATTCATGCTTACAATGAAGCTTTACAAATTTTACAAGATTTTGCTAATGGAATTTACAATACAAGTAAAGATAAAACAGGAAGATATATAGAAGATAAAAATAAAACCAGAAGATTACTAGAAAAACTCAATATCATAGGACAAAACAATCTTAAGGCTATGTATATGGGGATAAATGGAAATGAAGAAAGCTTGAAAAACAAAGACAATGAAGAAGGAAACGAGGAGGATATAGAAAGTGTAACTAAAAACAAACAATCCCAAAAATTACCGCCTAATTTCATAGGCAGACTAGCCACTACTATAATCATAGAAGATGGTTTATATATGGGTTAAATTAAGAAAGGATAGATAATGAGTGAAACTTATGAGATTTATACACCCAATGGATTAGCATTAGATGTGGAAAAAGATACCAATAAAATACTCTTTAAAGAAAATGTTAAGCCCACAGGCAACTATACCGAAGAATATTCCAAAGCTTTGTTTGAAGCACACGACATTAAACGAAACTCCCCCTACAAAGACTATAAACCCCAATACCTAGATCCTAACTTTTATACAGGGCAAAAATCCACTCTAGTTGAATTTAAAGAATGGCAAAGTATATATTTAAAAGATCCTATCAAAGGAGCTATAGCTCCTTGGACTAAAGCAGAAAAAGCTTATTATCATTCTTTAAAAACCAAAAGAGAAAGATATAAATATTTAGCAATAAGAAGTGGATTAAGATCTGTGGTTATAGATATACCCTATGATGCTTATGCTAATGTAGATGAAAAAGGAAGATTGGTTAATGAAGATTATGCCTATATTTACGATGAAGT
>NZ_MJXQ01000027.1:0-646 GCF_001762865.1 Campylobacter sp. BCW_6468 | reverse complement strand
CTATGCTAAACACTTATAATGATAAATATCTACTTTATCCTGTATTGTATTTTTATGGTTTTGGAAATGGAATTTTATTTAAAGCTTTATTGCAAAATAAAAATCATCAGCATATTGTTGTTTTTGAAAAAGATATAGAAATCATTTGGATAATGTTTCATATCTTAGATTTTTCAAATGAATTGCAAAGTGCAAGATTGATGATTTTGCAAACAAGTTCTTTGGATATAGAATTTTTTTCTAATTTTTGCTCTAGCAAACCTTTCTTTCAATTTTCTAGAATTTATTTTTTAGAACTGATGAGTCATTATTATGAAAGATTTCATGAAGATATTTTAGGATTGAATAAAAAATTAGCAGAAAATTTTAAAAATTCTATTGTTTCTCATGGCAATGATCCCCTTGATGCTCTTCAAGGCATAGAGCAATTTGTTTATAATCTTCCTTCAATGATTACTCATCCTAGTTATAAAGAATTACTTTCTAAAAGAAAGGGTATAAGTGATACAGCTATCATTGTTTCTACAGGACCATCTCTTACTAAACAATTGCCTTTATTAAAAAAATATGCTAGTAAAGCTACAATTTTTTGTGCGGATTCTTCTTATCCTATTTTAGCTAAACATGGTATAAAGCCTGATTATGT
>NZ_MJXQ01000026.1:0-597 GCF_001762865.1 Campylobacter sp. BCW_6468 | reverse complement strand
AATTTTTGATAGTCTTTAAAGATTTTCATATACCACATACACACTCGCAATTAATAAAAAGATATTACACACAAACCCTATAAGCCAACTTAATTTTTTGCGTTTTTCTCCTGTGCTATAACATTTAAATAAATAAGCTTGTAATAAACAAGGAAATATGATAAATGTGATTACTAAAAAAAACATAGTTGCAAAGGTTAAAAATTTAAAATAATTACGCACTCTATATTCTTGCGGTGATAATTTTTCAATTTCTGGAGGATCAAGTAATACAAGCGATTTATAAAATTCAAGATCATAGCTAAGATAAAATATGATAACAATAGCCATAAAAAAGATAATAAAAGATATTAAAAAATAAGATTTTACAAATTCTTTTATGTTAATTTTAATCCAATAATTTAAAATAGAAAAGACAACAAGAACACTTAAAGTTGTAAGATAAAATTTTATATTAGTAAAAGCAAGAATAAATCCAAATAAACCCCAAAAAATAGAAAATGTAATATCTTCTCCCATTTAAACTCCTGTATTATAAAGCACATTATAAGCTTTATCTTTAAAATCAAGCTTAGTGATAAAATCCTTACTATAAAG
>NZ_MJXQ01000025.1:0-865 GCF_001762865.1 Campylobacter sp. BCW_6468 | reverse complement strand
TTAGTAGGAGGATGTTCTTATAAATATATGGATCCGCAGTATTATAAGTTTAAGAGCTTGTGTAAAGATATAGATAATAAAGTAATAATTTACAATAAAGCTTATTGGGAAATATTTAGCAATAGAGAAAAAGGAAATACAATGCATGATGAAAAAGGAGAATTCTTTTTTAATCAAAAAATAAATAAAAAAATATATTTTGATTTTAAAAAATCAGAAAGCATTAATGTGTTGCAAAAAAATAAATTTACTTTAACAGAAGTTACATTTGAAGATTATTATGATGGTATTCATTATTCAACACACTTATCTTATATTTATAATGATTATGGTATATTTTTGGGAGGTGATGAGGGTGCTGGATTCTATTTTAGATATCATAAAAGACTGTATTGTGAAGATACTAGATAAAAAATTAGAAAGATAATTTGAGATTTAGATTTTTGGAATAACAAATGAGCAAAAACATTAAAACACAAGAAGCTAAATTAGACTTAATCACTAAATTTTTAGACTATGCTAATTGTGCAGATGCTAGTTATGCGATGTTGCAATATGTTTTTAAAGGTATAATTAAATATAAAAATGATAATGGCAATGAATTAGAAAAAAAAGTAGATACCCAAAGACTAGGTGATAAGCATAATAATCAAAATTCTACCTATGCAAGAGCTATACAAGCTCGTTTTGAACAAAATAAAATAGTTAAAATAGAACCTAAATATTGTATTTCTCTTATAAATACTTGTTTTGATAGTAAAGAAATAACATTGGATAATGATATTAGTAGGGTAGGGTTAAATGATGCACTGAGTAAAAGAACTATTGATTTTGTAAATAGATTTAAACTTTTAAAACATCAGCC
>NZ_MJXQ01000024.1:0-2382 GCF_001762865.1 Campylobacter sp. BCW_6468 | reverse complement strand
GCTATACAAGCTCGTTTTGAACAAAATAAAATAGTTAAAATAGAACCTAAATATTGTATTTCTCTTATAAATACTTGTTTTGATAGTAAAGAAATAACATTGGATAATGATATTAGTAGGGTAGGGTTAAATGATGCACTGAGTAAAAGAACTATTGATTTTGTAAATAGATTTAAACTTTTAAAACATCAGCCTAACACTACAAGTGGCTTTAGTGCTACTTTGTTTGAAGATACTAAAGATAACAATCAAAAGATTATAGTTATACGAGGAACAGAGCCTACGAGTAATTTTGGGATAGATATTTTAGATGCTGATGTTGATTTAGCTTTAGGCAAAGTTCCCTATAATCAATATCTTGATATGATTAAATTTTATTCTGAGTGTGTTAAAGAATTTCCAAATATTATAAAAGACAAAGGTTTGGTAATTGTAGGTCATTCTTTAGGCGGAGCTTTGGCGCAACTACTTACTCTTTCATTAGCGAGTGTTAATTCTAGTGCTAATGTTAAAGAAATCTACACTTTCAATTCGCCTGGTGCAAAAGAACTAAAAGCTTTAAATTTAAATCAAATTTACAGAATAGATGGAAAAATTATCAATTCTGATAATAAAGAGCAAGCATTGTTTTATCAAATAAGATCTTATAAATATCAAAAAAGTATAGAAATAAACTTAATAGGATATGATTCTAATTTATTTCAAAATATAAAATCATACTTTCATAATAAAACAAACTTAAAAGAACATTATATCTTTATAAAAACAAATATAATTTATAGTAAATCAACGAATTATTTTTATGATATTTTTGAAGTTGATGAAGTATTTATAAATTGTGTTAATCAGCTCCTTACTAATCTTAATATCAAAAATATTTTAGCTACAAGTGATAATACTTATCATATTGAAACAGATACTGATTCCGATGCTTCTAATACAAAAGAGGTGATACAAGATTTAGGAGTAGATATAGACGGGAAGCATTATATTGTTAATTTAGGGGATCGATTTTGGGATTCTCATTTTTTAGAGCCTACTATCATAGAATTAAATTATATTTTAAATCTTATGAAAAATAAAGAAATTGATAACCTTTTAGAGTATAATATAAATAAGGATGAAGAGCTATGGACTTTTATCAAATACCATAATAATGTTTTAGCTACTGCAAGAACTCGTTATGATGATCGTATTTTGTCATATTTTAGTATTCCTAAACTATCTAATGATTTTTCAAATTCTTTGGAATATTTGCAAATTCATTATTTACCAAAAGAACCCAAAAAACCTTTATTTGCAGCAAATATTCAAGGTTTCTCATCTACGCAATTGCAAGCTTTGGAGGAATATAAAATAAAAAAAGCTAAATATGATGAGAAGTTAAAATGGTATGAACTTTATAAAGTAAAATATGAAAGAGAACAACAAATTTTTAATCAGAAATTTAAAGAGTATTTTTCAGAAATAATTTTTTATCAAAACAGACTCTATTCTCACAAAAAAACACAAGAGAAAATTATATTAAATGCAATAATACAACAAATTAATCAAAAAGATATAACATATTTTAATTTGTATTCTGTGATAGAATTTTTAAAAGAAAACAAGGCTTATTATAAATATATAGATTTAAATGAAATCCAAGATTTAATTTTAAATGATTTAGATAATAAATTGGGTTATTTTTATTGCCTTTATGTATGTATAAATTTAATAGTATTAAGAGAAGATAAAAATACTTATTTCACCCAAGCTACTGCTATAAACAATCTAGGCTATAATTCTACTTTCACAAAAATCTTCATCCTAGATAAAGAAAAGCTCAATGATACCTATCTTGATGCTAGAAAAAGGCTTTATAAATCTATCAATACTTTAAAAGAAAAAAGAAATGAAAAAATAAAAGATATCCAAGACTATTTAAATAAAGAAATTTCCTTACAAGATAATCTAAATAATCAAAGCTTTAATACTAAGGAAAATGATGTTAATTTAATTTTAAACGAAGTATTTAACATAGAGCAATTTTATGATAAAAATACCAATACCATAGTATTAAAGACAAATAATATAAAAATCATATTCTTAGATAAAGTAAATTTACAAGATTTGCAAGATAATTCTAACAATACTTCTTTCATCTCTATGTCAAATTTGATCCATATTTATGATAATCATTGTGATATTTTTGCAAAAGATAGAAGTGTTTTGGATATAAAGGACATAGAAGAAAAATATCAAATAGATTTTAAAAGTTTAGATATAAAAATCTTCCTAAACTCCACCCTCCTTACAGGCTCAAATGAACTTCCTAATAATCCTTTTTACTTTGGAGAATTAGATCAAGATAATACTATAAAACAAGATACACCTAGTTAT
>NZ_MJXQ01000023.1:0-1781 GCF_001762865.1 Campylobacter sp. BCW_6468 | reverse complement strand
TAACCCCATTTACCACCACAAATTTACAAACATAAAGCTCTTGTTTTCTATCTTCATCTTCTAAGATTTCATCTAGTCCTTGTGCGATTTGAAGTTTTAAATTTTGCATTTTTGCAGGAGCTAAAAAACTAAAATGATATTCGTTTAATTCTTTATTATCTTCTAAAGCATTTTTGATGATTTTATCATACTCATGTAGCTGTGTAAAATACCCTGCTCCTAAATCTTTATTTTCAAATTCCTTATAAGCACTTTTATAAACTTTAGCAATGTTTTTTGGGATAATAAAATAAAGTTTGATTAAATTAGTATCAAAGCTAAGATTTAGTTCTTTAAATTCATAATCTTTACTAAAGTCTTGTTTGAATTGATTAAGAATATTTATATCCTCTATATCTTTTAAATCTTTTAAATCTATATTAAATTCATTTAAAGCCTTATTTTGTTCTTTTTTTTCATTATTGATTAAAAGATTATAGATAGGTAAATTATCTTTTTGAAATCTATCACTTTTATAATGAAGTCTTATTATAGGTTCTTTTAACTCTATTTGATTTTTACTTTGTTCTCCTAAGCCCTCTTTAGGATCAAAGCTGTGATCAAATTTAAACTTAGTAGGAGTAAAGCTTACTTTTAAAGCAAAGCCTTTATCTGTTTTACAAGCTGAGATGAGTTCTTGTAAGATTACATATTCATTATTGACTTTCTTTTGAGATAAGGATCCTTTTACATTAACAACTTTAGTACAAGGAACACTTACACCTGCTATAGTATTAGGACAAGCTACTATACTAGAGTTTAATAAATCACTTTCTAGCATTATAGGCACACCATCATCTTTAAAAGTTTTTCCTTTGTTTGATTTAAGTATGACTTTGCCTCCATGGATACATTCTAGGTTTTGATTTTCTAAAAGAGCATGAAGTTTAGCTATAGCTTGTTTTTTATCTACTTGTGTGGTTTTTTGTTCTTTTAAAGTGTTTGAAATTAAGTCTTTATACTCTAAGCTTTGTTTGCTTAAACATTCTAATTTGATATTTAAAGAATTTTCTAATATAGAATAATTAAGCAAACAAAGTTCATCATTTTTATAAAAGATACTAAGTCTTCCTAAACCACTGCTTTCATCTTTAGGAGAAAAATAATAACTAGGTGTATCTTGTTTTATAGTATTATCTTGATCTAATTCTCCAAAGTAAAAAGGATTATTAGGAAGTTCATTTGAGCCTGTAAGGAGGGTGGAGTTTAGGAAGATTTTTATATCTAAACTTTTAAAATCTATTTGATATTTTTCTTCTATGTCCTTTATATCCAAAACACTTCTATCTTTTGCAAAAATATCACAATGATTATCATAAATATGGATCAAATTTGACATAGAGATGAAAGAAGTATTGTTAGAATTATCTTGCAAATCTTGTAAATTTACTTTATCTAAGAATATGATTTTTATATTATTTGTCTTTAATACTATGGTATTGGTATTTTTATCATAAAATTGCTCTATGTTAAATACTTCGTTTAAAATTAAATTAACATCATTTTCCTTAGTATTAAAGCTTTGATTATTTAGATTATCTTGTAAGGAAATTTCTTTATTTAAATAGTCTTGGATATCTTTTATTTTTTCATTTCTTTTTTCTTTTAAAGTATTGATAGATTTATAAAGCCTTTTTCTAGCATCAAGATAGGTATCATTGAGCTTTTCTTTATCTAGGATGAAGATTTTTGTGAAAGTAGAATTATAGCCTAGATTGTTTATAGCAGTAGCTTGGGTGAAA
>NZ_MJXQ01000022.1:0-956 GCF_001762865.1 Campylobacter sp. BCW_6468 | reverse complement strand
CCGAATAAATTCTCATCAAGCTCTTTATCTTTTAAAATCTTGCGAAAATCTTGCGAAAATCTTTTTAAAAAATCCAACTTATATCTTTCATCGATTCTTTCTAAAGTAAACATATAATTTCCAAAACGATGCAAAGCACATATTGGAGCAAGTGTTTTTTCAAGATCAGGATGTTTTTTTAAAAAATCTCGAATAAAATCATATTCTTCACATGCACAATATACTTTTTCTTTGCTTTTTACGGATGAATTAGGATTATCTCTTCTAAGCATATAAAATGCTTCATTAATAAAATAAATACTTTTAGCAAGAGCAAAAATTTGAAACCATAAACCATTGTCTTGATAGGAAGCTCCTGGAGTTTCGTTTAACTTAATTTGATTTGTTCTTAATAAATCCAATCGGTAAATACCGATTGGATTTATTCCATCCGAACCTAAAAATATTCTTATATCTTTATTCCAATTTACTTTATAATTATAAATATCTTCACAAGAATTTCTCAAAACATTAACATATTCAGTTTTACCATATGCAAATATATAAAAATCCCCTTTAACAACTTCACAATCATTCTTTTTAGCAATTTCATAAAGTCTTTCATACATATTTGTTTTAATATAATCATCACTTTCAACTATACCAAGATATTCTCCCTTTGCCTCTTTTATACCAAGATTCATTTGATAACCATAACTTTTCTTATCTGATATTATTACCCTAAGCCTCTTATCTTTTTTTTCATAGTTTTTTAAAACTTCTAAAGTTCCATCAGTTGAATTTGCATCAATACAAAGTATCTCAATATCTTTTAAAGTTTGATTTAATATACTATCAATACATTCTCTTATATATGATATAGAATTTAATGAAGGTACAACAATAGAAACTTTTGGAGTATTATAATTCATCATTTCATCCTTGCTTATTTTTTAACTCATTTTTACAAAATAATA
>NZ_MJXQ01000021.1:0-942 GCF_001762865.1 Campylobacter sp. BCW_6468 | reverse complement strand
ATTAGGATGCGTAGCACATGAAAGTATATTTAAAGAAGTTTTATTTTCTTTATTTTGAAAAAAATTCATTGCTAGATCAGTAAAATCTAAATTCGTAACATAATCAGGCACTATACCTTCTTTTTCAAGCATACTTAAAGCCCCATCAGCACAAAAGATCACTGCTTTATCTTGATAAGCTTTAAGTAAAGGAAGTTGTTTAGCTAAACTAGGTCCTGCAGAAACTACTATAGTATTATCAAATTTGTTTTTTCTTTCACTTAAGATTCTTTGAAAAGGAATGCTTTCAAGCATAGAAGGGATGTTTTGTAAAAGATGAGAATAACACTCAAAAGAAAGATCAGAATTAGAACCTAAATTTCTTATCACAACTTTAATATTTTTCTCGCAAAGCTCGTCTGCTTTATGCCAAATATCCTCATAAAACTTTTTATAATAAACATTATTTACAAACATTTCATATAAACTTAAGTACTCAGATATATCTTTCATATCAAAAAGTATAAGCAGTTGAATATCCACTCTTTCTTCTTCGATATCCGCAAGATAAATTTTTCCACTATAAAGCTCCTCACTCAAATCTATCACACTTAAAGCCAAGATAAAAAGTTCGATTTCACTTTCAAATATAAAAAGATGTTTATAGTGTTTGGATAAATTTTTAATAAGTAAAGCATTGCCTATACCATAAATACATGCAAAAGGATATCTATGAGTTTTTTCTAAAATACTTTGATAGAAAAAATTTATTTCTTCTTCTAAATTTTCATACATAAAAACATTATGAGTTTTATCATAGATATTTAAATTTTCATCTATATTAAAACGAGAGCAAGTTTTATTTTGTATGAAATTTAAAAGTTTATTTCCTAAGGGTTCATTTACCCCACTTAATAAAGCTTGTATGTTTTTTTCTAGTATGGTCATTGGGTTTCCTTAAAA
>NZ_MJXQ01000020.1:0-93605 GCF_001762865.1 Campylobacter sp. BCW_6468 | reverse complement strand
TCAGACTTTGCTAATGCTTTAGCTAATGAAAGTGGAAAATTACAAACTGCTGTTCAAAGCTTAACCACTTCTTCAAATTCTCAAGCTCAATCTTTAGAAGAAACTGCAGCAGCTTTAGAAGAGATCACTTCTTCTATGCAAAATGTTTCAGTTAAAACTAGTGATGTTATCACTCAATCTGAAGAGATTAAAAATGTTACAGGTATTATAGGTGATATTGCAGATCAAATCAATCTTTTAGCTTTAAATGCAGCTATTGAAGCAGCTCGTGCTGGAGAACATGGTAGAGGCTTTGCAGTGGTAGCTGATGAAGTTAGAAAGTTAGCTGAAAGAACTCAAAAGTCTTTATCAGAAATTGAAGCTAATACTAATTTACTTGTTCAATCTATCAATGATATGGCAGAAAGTATTAAAGAACAAACTGCAGGTATCACTCAAATCAATGATAGCGTAGCTCAAATTGATCAAACTACTAAAGATAATGTTGAAATTGCTAATGAATCAGCTATTATTTCTAGTACAGTAAGTGATATAGCTAATAATATCTTAGAAGATGTTAAGAAGAAGAGGTTTTAATTAATCATTCAAGCCCTTTCTTTGGGCTTGAATTTTAAAAATTTATGCTATGATTTTGTATATTTTATAAAGGAAAGTATATGAATTTATGGGATAAAAAGGCTAAAACTTACGCAAGATATCAAAACACTTTAAACACTATACAAAAACAAACTTTTGAATATTTACAAAATTTAAAGATTTCCTTTCAAGATAAAAGTATTATAGATATAGGATGTGGAACTGGGGTTTGGACTTTACATTTAGCCAAAGAAGCTAAAGAAATTTTAGCTCTAGATAGTGCAAATGTTATGCTTGAAATTTTACAAGAAAATGCAAAAACTCATACCATATCAAACGTAAAAACCCTGAATTTAGACTTTGAAAGCTTTTATAAAAATAATAACGCAAAATTTGACTTAGCCTTTTTAAGTATGTCTCCTGCTTTACAAAATGAAAAAGACTATAAAGCTTTTTTAAACTTAGCTTCTAAAAAAGTGTATTTAGGCTGGGCAAGTAGGCGTAAAAGTAGCTTTTTAGATCCTATATTTGAGCATTTTAACACTCATTTTAAAGGTTTTTATGAAAGTGATTTGCAAGGTTTTTTAAATACACAAAATATCCCTTATGAGTGTGAAATTTTTAACGAAACTAGAGTGGTAAAAAGAGACAAACAAAGTGCGATAGAAAATGCTTTGTGGCATTTAAGTATGAATGGTATTAATACAAACAAACAAGAGTTAGAAAGCTTTGTAAAAGATGAAGTAGAAGAGATTATAGAAGCTAAGATAAAACTTTTAATCATTAGCTAGTTATACTAGCTAAGATTGATTTTTGAAATTTCATCTTGAATTTTTAAAGTTTCATCTAAAGTTTGTATGATCAAGGTAAAATACTTATGATCTATGTCTTCTTCTTTGTGGCTTTTTAGGTATTTATCTAGCACAGCATAGCCGCCTATTTTAAACTCATAAATTTCAGGACTTACTTTATTAAAATACAAACTTTCGTTTATGAAAAGTTCTTTTACGTCTTTGTTGTATTTGATTTTTTGTATTTTGAAATTTTTATTTTTAATGTCTTTAAACAAGGCTTCACCTACATTAAAATCTAACTCATCATTTTTTAATAAATGTAAATTTACAAGTTTTAAGCCTAGTTTGCTTAAATTTTTAAAAGTATTTTTATCTTTTGTAAAAGGAATTTTTGGAAAATCAATTTTTAAAAAATCAAGATATTTTTCTCTATAAATTTTATGAAAAAGCACCGCATAAATATAGCCTAGTATGTCTTCTGGTGAGAATTTTTCTTTATAAAGCTCATCTATGAAAGTTCTAAAGCTTTCTTTGAAATTTTCTATTTTTGAGGTAAAATTTTCTTCGTTAAAATTTGGATTTTCTTTTTTTAGGAATTTTTTACTTCTAGTTGTAGGATAAAGATAAAGTGGAGAAACATAGCTATTTGCTCCGACTAAATGTTTATCTATAACTTTTGAGCTTATAAATAAATTTGAAATTTCTTTTAGATTAGTGCCTCTATCATAAATCAAACCTATGTTTTCATACCCCAAAAAATGTTCCATTATGTCAATTCTTGGTCTTTCCACTTTTTTTATATCATAATAAATTTTTTGCGTATCAAAAGGTTTATATGCTATTTCTTTAATGTATTTTTTATCAAATTCATTATAAAAATTATAAACTTGTTGTTCTAATTTTTTATTATTCGTTGAGATTAATATAGCATCCTTAGAGCTTGCAATTCCTACGCTTGAAAGCATAAAAATATCTTTTACGCTTATGCCCTTGTTGTATTCTTCTAATAAATCATTATTTTGTGGTAAGAAAAGATAAAAAGGCTCGTTGTTTTTTACCAAAGTCCATTTTATAGAATTTAAGTCATTTTCATATAAAAATTCGTATTTATCCTTTCTTTTGCCGTATAAATCATGATAATAAATGTTTGTATTTTTAGCTTTTGAATTTTGTTTTATAAAGATATTTATGCTCACACCTTGCATGATATCAAAGACATTATCATCTTTGCTTCCATCAGGAGCTTTTTCTTTTTTTCTAGTATCGCCGTGTAAATTAAGTATATAAATTTTATCAAAGCTTTGCATTAAAGAATATCTCATACCTCTAAAGGTAGGATTATCTAAAAAGCTATTATTTGAAATAAAAGCAAAAATTCCGCTTTCTTGAGAGTCGATTTTACTTTGGGCAAAGCGTATGAATTTTACATAGTCATCAAGCATTACTTTTGGATTTTTTTCATTTTCTAGTTTGTGTTTTTCATATATGGCTTTAAAAGTACTTGTGTTTTGTTTGGATTTTTCTTTAAAATACGAGCTTATCCACTTTTTTTGTTCATTATTAAGATTTGCTTTGCTTGGTTCTAAACCATAGCTTATTTTGATCTCATCTTCGTATAAGCCTTTGTTGCTACTTGCTCCACTATAAGGCGGATTGCCTGTGATGATTAGAATTTGTTCTTCTTTTATTTTTTGTGCTTTTTTAAATTCTCTTGTTAGATCAATGAGAGTAAAAAGCGTGTTTTGATCATTTTGTTCTTTGGATATGCTTTTAAAATATAAAGTATTTGTTAGTGCTATTTTAAGACTTTCATCATCGTTTAATGGAGAGTTAAATTCTTCTTTAAAACTTTGAGAAATTTTTAAATGTGCTATGGTGTAAGGGGCTATTAAAAATTCAAAACCACAAAATTTGTCTATCAAAGCTTTTGGATTGTAATTAACGCTATTTTTGCTTATAGGTTCTAAAGCTTTTCTAAAAGCTTCAAGTAAAAAGGTGCCAGTGCCTGTGGCAAAATCAAGTAAGGTTATATTTTTATCTAAAGCTTCGCTTAAGCCTTTTTTGTGATTGAAATCTTGTTTTAAAGCTTCATCTATGGCATTTATGATGAAAATTACTACAGGCGCAGGAGTATAATACACTCCCCTTACTTCTCTAAGCTTTGGATCATAACTTGCTAAAAATGTTTCATAAAAGTGCAAATAAGGATCTTTGTGAGTAGATAAAATACTACGATTAAATAGATCTTTTTCACTAGTTTTGTTTAGTTCTTTTATAATACTTGTAATGTCTATGTGATTTATAATGTTTATGATTTCTTCTAAAAGCCATTTTATATTTTCTAAATTTTCAAAACTATCATCTAAAAATCCACTCATAGAACGGATTAATGGAAATGATTTTGGTATGAATTTTTTAGCATTGTTTAGATCTATTTCTTTTGCGGTATCGTTATTTAATTTTGCTAAGAATAAGCTATAAGTTAAAGTTTGTGCAAAAGAATCGCAAAATTCTTCATAGGATAATTCTTTATAAAGTGTTTCTTTGAAGGTGTTAAATAAACTTAATAAAGTTTCATTTTTGCTTGATAATAAAAGCTCATCTTTTAAAATTCTTGTTCTTAGGCTTAGATGGTTTGCAAAATCTAAAGCTGAATTTATGGGATTTGGGATTTTAGAAAAAAATATGCTAAAAAGTTCGTTTAACTCTTGTGTTTTAGTATCTAGTAAAGATTGATTTTTAACAATGCTTTTAATCTCATCAAGAGAGCAAATTTTTACTTCTTTACAAATGATAATTTCATTCTTATCATTTAAACTTAATAATATAAATCTTAAATAATCTGTGAGAATGATATTTGGGCTTAATTTTGTGTATTTTAAAATTTGATCACTTGTTATGATGTTATCAAGATTTGCATTTACTCTTTTGTTTTCTATGTAACCTAGTGTTAAAAAATCTTTTGTAATCAAAAAATCCGGAGCACCTCTACCTTCTTTGTCGTTATTTGGTTCTTGTTTGATAGAGATTTTATTTTGCTTGTCTTGATTATCTTTTATAGCTTGCAATAAATTTTGCAAAGCTGTTCTATGGGTATGTTCTTTATCGTTTGTAGAAATATCTTTTATGTTTTCTAGATAAGCTTTTAGCATTAATTTCCTTTAATTTGCGACTTTGAAATTTAAAGTTTTCCCTGCCATAAATGGCACTACATCGCCGTATTTTTGCGCTACTTGCCATTCTTGTTTTTCTAAGATGACGATTTTATCTTTTTCAAATTTAAGATTATGGATTTTGCAAGCATTATCTGAAATAAATTTTTGTAAATTTGTTTCATTTGAATGTTTTTCAAAAAGTTCAACTAATACAGGTAAAATCACCGGTGCGCTAAAAACTCCAGCCGCACAACCACAACATTCTTTAGTGTGCAATGGATGAGGCGCGCTATCGCTTCCAAACATAGCCTTTTCATAGCCACTAAAAGCAAGCTCACATAAAGCGTCTTTATCTTCATAGCGTTTTGCAATAGGCTTGCAAAATAAATGTGGATCCATTTTACCACCCACTACATCATCAAGCGTTATCATTAAATGATGCAAAGTGATAGTTGCGTATAAATTTTCATAATCTTTTAATAAATCACACAAAACCTTAGTGGTAATATGCTCCATTACAATTTTTAATTTTGGAAAGTTTTTAGCTAATTTTTCATATATTTTGGCAAAATTTGCCTCTCTATCCATGACAAAATCATTGGTTTCTCCATGCACTAACAAAGGAATATTTAAATCACTCATAGCCTCTAAAGTAGGTTTTAAATACTCTATATCAAAACTTGAAACTCCACCATTTGAATTTGTTGTAATTCCTGCTGGATAAAGCTTAATGCCAAAAATTTCACCTTTAGCACTGTAAAGAAATTTCTCATCATAATTTTTAAAAAAAAGTGTCATTAAAGGAGTGAAATTTTCATCTTTACAAACCTTAAGGATACGCATTTTATAAGCTTTTAGATCTTCTAAATTGCAAAGTGGAGGGATTAAATTTGGCATAATCACAGCTGCACAAAAATCTCTTGCACTCAAAGGTGCAATAAGTTCTAACATTTGATTATCTCTTAAATGCAAATGCATATCTAAAGGATTTTTAAGTTTCATTTTTATCTCCTATATTTTTAGCTGATAAAATCCATTTTTAAGACGCTTAAAAAGCTTTTTTTCTTCTAAAAATTTAAAAGTAGCGATGATAGTGGGCTTGCTTTGGTTTAATTTTTCTTCAAGCTCACTGATTTTAATCATAATAAAACCATTTTCATCGGCATTTTCGCATAAAAATTTTAACAATTCAAAACGCTTTTTTCCCAAAATTTCTTGTATTAATTTTTCAAATTTCATAAGTAAATGCTATATAAAATAAAACTCCAAACAAAAAGAGCTAAAAGCACACTAAAAAACACTGCCGTACTCGCACAATCTTTAGCGATTTTTGCTTTTTCATGCCATTCATTTGTAATCAAATCAACACAAGCTTCAATAGCCGAATTTAAAGCCTCTATAATTAAAATAAGCATTAAAACACTTACCAATAATAAATGCTCCAAAAAACTAACTTTTAAGAAAAAACTAAAAACTATCGCAGGGATAATAATACAAAGTTCAATTCTAAACGCCATTTCATTTTTAAATAAAGCAAAAATCCCTTCTAAAGCATATCTTGCATTATTTAAAAAATGATATTTAGGCTTCATGGATTTGCCTTAAGTTTAGGATTTAATAAATCATATTCTGGCTCATAAACACTTGTTTTTACATCAAAATATCCTAAAAGAGTACTAAAAAGATTATCTTGAGAAAGTTTTAAATCTTTATGCTCTTTAGCTAAATTCATTAATTTTTCATCATTGCTCCAAAAAATAGCAGGAATACGGGTTTGATAACTTGGCGCTATAGCATAAGGCATACCATGAAGATAAATACCATTTTCACCCAAACTTTCACCATGATCTGAAAGATAAAACAAAGAACTTTCATAATCTTTTTGCTCTTTTAATAGTTTTATAATCTCACTTAAAAGATAGTCTGTATAAAGCAAAGTATTATCATAAGTGTTGATTAAAGCCTCGCTATCACATTTTGAAAGTTCATTAGTATCACAAGTTGGAGTAAATTTTTTAAATTCGCTTGGATAGCGTTTATAATAAGTTGGCCCATGAGAACCTTGCAAATGAAGAACTATTATATTTTGATCACTTAAATGATTTAATTTTTCTTTAAAAGGGGCGAGTAAATTTTCATCCAAATCACTAGAAAGCTTTTGCTTATAAGCTAATCTATCACAAACCCCTTTACAACCACCAGAATTATTATCAAACCATGCAGTATCTACACCTGTTTTATAAAGCACATCCATCGCATTTTCTTGAAATTCTGAACTTGAATAATTTTCACGCTTAGAAATAGAAAACATACAAGGTAAACTTACCGCTGTTGCTGTTCCACATGATGAAAAATTATCAAAAAACACTACATTATCTTTTTTGGTATAAAAATTGGTATCATTTTTAGCATATCCACCCAAAGAGTAATTTGCCGCTCTAGCGGTTTCACCCACTACCAAAACTAAAAGTTTTTTAGTGTGATTGTTTTCTCTATAAGCATCATTAGCTATAGTTTTAAATTCTGGCTTAGCTTTTACAAAACGAACATAATAGCGATATACGGCATAAATTTGATAAAAAGGAGTATTATACATTCTTATTTCATTATAGTTTCTAAAAAAAGGCAAGAAAGTTTTACTTAAAGGGATTAAAACCGCACAAACAACAATCAAACCTGATATTATATTGATAATTTTAATTTTTAGATGGGATTTAAAACTACCATAATAATCAATTTTTACTTTAACAACATAAAAAACTAACAATAAAGCCAAAACAACAAATAAGATTAATTTTAAATTTAACAAATCTTTTACTTCTTTGATATCTGTTTGAACAACATTTTGTATCATATCAGAATCTATAAGCACCCCATAAAAACTAATAAAGTAAACACTTAAAAAAGATGATATTATAAATAATATAGAAAAAAATTTAGTAAAAAACTTTATAAAAAGCAAAGAGCAAATCACGTGAACAATGGCAAAATAGGCCACAATAAAAACAAAAGTTATAAACCAGTTTTGTGTATTTTTTTCATACACAAAATAAAATAAATTAAAATTCAACAATACAATCATCAAAGAATTAAAAAAAGTAAACTGAAGCCAAGTTAATCTAAGCATATAAATCCCACCTCCAAATTTAAGCTTTTAATTTTATTGAATTTTTTTAAATGGATTGTAGTTTGAAATCTTTTTATGTTATGATTTACACTTTTAATGAAAATTTTAAGGAAAATAATGAAACTACTTTCATGGAATGTCAATGGCTTAAGAGCTATTTGTGATAAAAATGCACTTGATTGGATAGCACAAGAACAAATTGATTTTATAGGTTTTCAAGAAATCAAAGCACATGAAGATAAATTTCCTAAAAAAATTTATGAATATCCTTTTAAACACATGTATTTTAATTCTGCTAAAAGAGCGGGGTATTCTGGGGTAATGAGTCTTTGTAATTTTAATAGCGAAGTAAAAAAATGCGAATTTTTTGATGATGAAGAAGGTAGGGTTTTAGAACACCGCTTTAAAAATATTGCACTTTTTAATATCTATTTTCCAAATGGTCAAAAAGATGAAGAGCGTTTAAATTTTAAGATGAAATTTTATGCAGATTTTTTAGTGTATTTGGATAAGCTTTTAAAGGATGGATTTGAAATTATTATTTGTGGTGATGTCAATACCGCTCATAAAGAAATCGATCTTACTCATCCAAAAGCCAATGCCAACACTTCAGGTTTTTTACCTATAGAAAGAGCTTGGATTGATGATTTGCTAAAACTTGGTTTTATAGATACTTTTAGAGAAATTAATGGTGAAATCAAAGAAAAATACTCGTGGTGGAGCTATAGAATGAAAGCAAGAGAAAGAAATGTAGGCTGGAGGATTGATTATTTTTTCATTTCAAAGGGTTTAAAAGATAAACTTAAAAACGCTTTCATAAGAGATGATATTTTTGGCTCTGATCACGCACCTGTAGGTATAGAAATAGATATTTAATATCCCAAAAATGGGATATTATTTTTTAACGAATTTTTTTGCTTTTTCCCAAAGTCTTACACCGAGCTTTTTAGCTTTTTTGGAATTTAAATCTTTGTATTTTTCACTAGCAATTTTTTCTAATTCAAAAATTTCTTGTTTAAAACGATTTAATTTTCTTTGAGTAAGTTTGTTAAAATCATTAATCTTTGGATTTTTCTTAATATCATTTAAAACTAATATTAGTTGCTCTCTGCTTTCACCTGCAAGACGTCTAAATTTAGCAAAAAGATTATCAAGTTCATGTTCTAGCAAATTCTCAACTATACTCTTACAAGGATCATTTTGTAATTGAATCTCTTTTTTTAAAAGAGCAATAAAATCATCTTCTATACCTATTAGTTCTTTGCTTTTTAAACTAACATCTTCTTCAAAATTTGCATAAGTTAATGAAGCTTTAAATTTTTCCATTGCCAAAACAATACCATCCCTTGTGCCTTTAATCACGCCTAAACAAAGATCTTTTGCATAAGCCATAGATTCATTAGCTATTTCAAAAGCGGTATTTAAAATAATACTTGAAATTTTTAAAATTCTTTCTTTTTCAAAATGAGCTTCACAAATGGCATTATATACGAGATTTTTAGCTATTTCACTACTTGTAAGTTCTATATCTTCAGCCTTTTCTAATGTAGTTAAAAAAGCACTTTCAGCGGTTTCTTTTAAAATTCCAAGCATTTCTATATCAAATAAAATAGCATCATTTAAACCGCCACTAAATTCATCACAAAAAGAACATTCTTGTAAAATATTCTCGAATTCAAAAAAATTATCGCTGATTTGATTTTTAATCAAATTCTTTTGATTTTCAATCTGTTTGTTTAATAATTCAGCTTCGCTAATATACTCATAAAGTGAATTTTGAGCATCTACAATACTCGCCTTAACCAAAGCTTTGATAACCTTTGCAACATTTTCATCATCAAAAAAATCAAGTTTTTTCAAAATAGTTAAAAATTCAACCAAAAGAGAATTTAAAACTTTTTTTGTTTCATGAGGATTATGTGAAATTTGCTTATACGCAAGATTAAAACTCAAGTCTTCAAGTAAATCACTTGCTTCATCTTTACCGAGATTTGATAAAGAATTTTCAAAAATAATTAAAGTATTTTTCATTTTTCCTTCTTTCTTAAAGTACAAATTTTGCTTTAGCTTTTAATTTATCAAATATATCCAAACGATCTTTTTTGCTATCAACATAAACATTTAACAAATAACTTTGATATTTTCCACTCGCACTTGAATTCGAATGTTCAAATTTATATTCTCTTTGACCTAAAATTTCTTCAAAAATTTCACTTGCCTTAATATGCACCTCAAAAATCACCTTATAATCCCAAAAAGTAGGATAATTGATCTGAGGTTCTTTTTTAAGATCGCACAAATTTACCACTTTTACCTCCTTCTTTGCTTTCAAGCACTATATCCGTAATTCTCATTGATTTATCTATAGCCTTGATCATATCATATATAGTTAAAAGTCCTATACTAACTCCACTTAAAGCTTCCATTTCAACTCCTGTTTTACCTTCACACTTAACTGTTACAATAAGCTTAAATGCACATTCTTTAACAAATTCCACAATATCTGTTTCAATCTTAGAAAGCATCAAAGGATGGCACATAGGAATAATTTCACTTGTTTTTTTAGCCCCCATTATAGCCGCAATAATAGCCGTTTGAAGAACAGGACCTTTTTTTGCGGTATTGTTTTTAATTACATCAAAAGCTTCTTGACTCATATATATTATACCACTGGCTGTGGCTATTCTTAAAGTAATATTTTTATCGCTTACATCTACCATTTTAGGATGATTTTTTTCATCTAAATGACTTAATTTCATAAATTCACCTTTTAAAAAATTATAAAAATTATAGCAAAACCAAACAAATTTAAGATAAAATAAGCTTTGTATTTTTATTTAAGGAGAAAACAATGGCTTATGAAGATGAAGAAGATTTAAATTACGATGATTATGAAAATGAAGATGAAGAATATACACAAAATCACCATAAAAATTATAATTATGATGATGATGATTATGAATACGATGATGATAACAATGATGATGATTTTTATGAGATGGAGATTAAGAATGAACAAAACCCTTAACCAAAAAGATATAAAAGTTTTAGGACTTTCATCATTAGGTGGAACTTTAGAATTTTATGATTTTATTATTTTTGTATTTTTTGCAAATTATATTTCAACAAACTTTTTTCCAAAAGATTTAAGTAGTTTTTGGCAAATGTTTAATACTTATGGAATATTTGCAGCTGGATATTTAGCGCGTCCCTTAGGGGGTGTGATACTGGCACATTTTGGAGATAAATTTGGACGTAAAAGAATGTTTATGATTAGTATTTTGTTAATGGTTATTCCAACTTTTACTCTAGCTTTTATTCCAAATTATGAAAGCATAGGTTTTCTTTGCATTGTATTTTTAGTTTTTATACGCATTTGTCAAGGTATAGCTATAGGCGGGGAACTCCCTGGAGCTTGGGTTTTTGTATACGAACACGCACCACAAGGTCAAAAAAGAACTTATTTGGGAATTTTAACCGCTTCGGTTGTAGGTGGAATTTTATTAGGTAGTTTAGTTTTTTTAATTATGAATAAAATTTATACCCAAGAAGAACTTCATGAATGGGCTTGGAGAATTCCATTCTTTTTAGGTGGAATTTTTGGGATTATTTCTGCTTATTTGAGAAAATTTTTAAGAGAAACTCCTGTTTTTGAACAAATGAAAAAAGACAAGGCTTTAGAAAAATTTCCTTTAAAAGAAGTGTTTAAAAAAGCTAAAATGGGAATTGTTCTTTCTATGATGATTACTTGGGTTTTGACAGGTTGTATTGTTGTAATGATTTTGCTTATGCCTAGTTATATGGCAAAAATACTTCAAATTAATACTTCTATACAAACCTATCTTCAAATAGGTGGAATTTTGCTTATTTGCCTAGGGTGTATTATAAGTGGAATTTTAGCGGATAAAATAAGCGTTATTAAATCTTGTGTATTTTTTAGTGTTTTTTTTGGAATTGCGAGCTTGCTTTATTTTAATACTTTATATAGACAAAATGCTGATTTTAACCTAGTAGCTTGCTTATATTTACTTGTATGTTTTTTTAGCGGGGTGATGAATTTTTGCCCTTTAATAATGAGTGAAGTATTTGATGCAAAAATTAAATTTTCAGGACTTTCTTTTTCATATAATATTGCTTATGCTATAGCTGGAGGTTTAACTCCGCAACTTGCTTTTTTCTTGCATAGTTTTGCCTTAAATAATTTAAGTAATTTTTGGCGTTTTTCTTTGGGACTTTATGTTTTCTTTTTGGCTATTATAGCTTTGCTATGTGCATTTATTTTTTCTTATCTTAATAATACCCAACGCACATACTCTCAGTGATTTTAATACGCTTTTCAAAAGGAGCTGGGCTAAAAAAATGGCATTTTTCTATATAAATATGCTGATGATAATTTAGCCCTAAAAAATCATAAAATTTTTTTAAATTAACAAATTTAATCCCGCAAATCTCCTTAAGCTCTAAAAGTTTATAAATAGAAGAATTATTTTTTTCCACTAAATGAGAGGGAGCTAATCCAGTAAAAGAACAAAAAGCACTTGCCAATACAAAACCATTTAAACCACTACATTGCCTTAAAGCTTGCTGATGTTTTTCTAAAATGCAATTTCTATGCAAAAATATAATTCTTGTTCCTTGATATCTACCTATTTCTACATTTTTCCAAAATTTATAAGCATTTTTTGAAATTCCAGCAAAACGATGAAATTCAGCGTTTAAAATATAGTGATCTAAAAATTCATTAGGAGGTAAGATTAAACTTTTCATCACTACAATTTAGAGCCTTAAAAAGGCTCTTTAATCTTCTTTGTTTAAATTTTCCTTAGCTTTGTTAGGAAGCTTAGATAAAAGATTGTTTAAATCAAAATTAATTCCTTGAGTTTTTGCCTCTTTAAGTAAAGCAACTGCAGCTTTTGCGTTAAATGGAGAAGAGCCATCATGCGGAGCAAAAAGATGATCTGTTATTGCTAAAGCATAAGCGGATTTTTTCACTTTTTCGCGAGCAGCATGAGGAGTGCGAACAAAACATATACTTTCAATCAAAACATCATCAAAATTCCAACGATGTAACAAAAATCCCAAGAAAGAAATATGATCTACGCCTAAAAATTCATTCTCCGCTAAAGCAAGATTTTCACTTTTATTTAAAAAAGCTAAAAAATCCTTATCCTTATGATTTTGTATAAGAAAATTTGAAAAAATAACAATACCAAGCCTTAAAAGCATTGCACAAGGAACTAAAAGATGAGAAAGTTTTTTATCTTCATCATTAAGCCAATTTGCGATAAAAGTTGCCTCTTCATTGCACGTTTTTAAAAAATTTTGAGTATTTAAACCATAAGGTGAAACGTCTATTTTAAAATTATCTCTAATGGAGTCAGCCATAACTATATTGATGATATTACCAACGCCTAATAAAGTAATCACTTGATTTATGGTTGTAATTTCTCTTGTAAAACCATAATAAGGAGAATTTGCTAATTGCAAAAGCTTAGCCGTCATCAACGGATCGCTTGAAATGATTTCAGCAACTTTCATAGTTTCTATATTTGAATTAGCCTCGCTCACATATTTTCTTAATTTACTTACAGTATCAGGTAAAGGTGGCAATACTTCAACGCTTTTTAATAAAAGCTCATTCATATCTCCAATCATATTTAATTTATCCTTAATTAATATTATTATAATTTGCAATTATATCTAAATTTTAATTTACTTATTGCATTTTTTATGACTTAAGGTATAATAAAAATTACAAATAAATGCCGAATTTATGGTGTCTTGATTTAGTTAACTAGTAATTAAAAAATAGTTTTAATGGAGTTAAATTGATGTTTTTTTAATTTTAAAAATAAAAGCTCAACAAAAAAAGAAGAAGTAAAAAAGTTTTAGAAGCTCCATATCTTCAATAAAATGAACTTGAAGAAAAATTAAAAAAAATAAACATCAAGCCAAAATTAATTATAGGCTTTGTGTCAATCAACTTAATCTAGCGATCATAGGAAATAAGATTCAAAATTCTATAAATGAGCAATGTGATATCATCTTAAGCAGTGCTACTGATTTATTATGCAACCTTGATTCTAACTCAAACATTGAAAACAGTCCTTATAAACAAAATATCCAAGGAATAAGCTTGATACTTTTTAGTGAAGATATGATAGAAAATCTTTGCACAAATAAAATCAAGCTTTTTAGTGATATAAAAGATTATACAGAAAGAAAAAAACTGATAGAAAAAGAAGTTTTATTTATAAATATACCTTTTGAAGCACACTGCATAAATACTTTGCATTATTTAATTTATGATGGTTTAAGTCAAAGCGAAAGTTCTCTTTTAGAACTTTTGTACAAACACAACCCCTATCCTTGTGCTTTAGTAGCGGGGTGGGTCTAGCGGAAACATGGACTTTAGCGGAGCATTTATATTTTATAACGGAGAAATATTAAAAATCAAGCTTTAAGCATACATGTTCAATTTAAACCTAAATACCGTTTTAATTTAATGAAGTCTCAAAATTTCAATCCTCAAAGCAACATTACTTTTACCATACTTGATGTAAGCTTATATGATAAAACCGTACGCGAATTTATTAATAAAAAACCTTTCAATCCATCAACGCGGTTGAAGTTTTATGTAATTATTTTAACTGCACTTTTGAAGAACTTAAAAATAAAATGCAAGAATATACTTTTGCTTTAAAAATTGGAGAAGACTATCTTATTTCCCCTATAAAAATCAACCCAAATAAAACATTATTTAGTTATTGTGATATAGAAAGCGCTCAGGAATTAAGCTTGCTTAAAAAAACAAATTTTATTGAAGCTATAAAAAAAGATTATGAAAAATTTTCTCTTAATAAACCAAAACCACTAGGAGCAATTTTTAATGATTGTATCTTAAGAAGACTTCACAACAAAGAACATTTAAATCAAATCCATTTTAATAATTTTCCCATAGTTGGTTTTTCTAGTTTTGGAGAAATTTATGGAGCGGGAATTGCAAAAAGTTTAGTGGCAATATTTTTTTATGAAGTTGAAAATTTTAATGATTTCAAACCTAGATATTTAAAAACTTTCATACAAAAATACAGTGATTTTAAATACTATTATCTTAATATAAAAGGTTAAAAACTAGAAATGACAAATGAGATTAATAAAATAATCTTAAATCAACTCAAATGTTATGAAGATGTTCTAGCTAAACTAAATTAATACTAAAAAATTAAGAATTTCAAGAAATCAAAAATCTTGAAATTCTTACACTAAAAAATCAAAGTGCTTTTTTTGCGGCCTCTGCAATTTTTGCAAAAGCAGCAGCATCATTCATAGCTAAATCTGCCAGAATTTTTCTATCAAGTTCAATACCTGCTTTTTTAAGACCATTGATAAATCTTGAATAACTTAAATCATTGAGTCTGCAAGCAGCATTGATACGCACAATCCAAAGACGGCGGAAGTCTCTTTTTTTACGGCGTCTATCACGATAAGCATAGACTAGACTTCTTTCTAGTTGTTCTTTTGCTTTTCTAAAATGTTTGCGTCGTCCACTATAAAAACCACGCGCTAATTTTAAAACTTTTTTATGTCTGCGGCGTCTAACAACACCTGTTTTTACTCTTGCCATTTTTATTTCCTTTCATAAAGTGGCGTCCAAATTTGGAGCTTGCCCTTGAAATTTTATCTCAGAGGGGAGTTTGAATGACTTTTAGTCAAAAACTTAAATTCCTAGCATTTTTTCAACAGCTTTTACATTTGTGCTATGCACATATTTAGCTGTGCGAAGATCACGCATTCTTTTTGCAGGTTTTTTAGTCAAAATATGACTTCTAAAAGCTGAGCCTCTTTTGATTTTATTTTTACCTACTTTGAAGCGTTTAACTGCGCTTTTAACGCTTTTCATCTTTGGCATACGCTTTCCTTATTTAGATAAATTTTTATTTTTCAAACTTTAAAAGAAAAGATAAATACTATCAAATTTTTTCTAATTTTTGACTGAATTTAATTTTTAAAAAACTTGGCACGCATTTTGCTTATAAAAAAATCAGCAATATTTTGGAAAGATTTAAAATGACTATAAATTCGGCAAATCCATATCAAAATTTAACCTTATCTAATCCTTTGCAGAATAGCTCTGCTCTAAATTTGATTAAAGATAGCAAAGCCTTAGATCAAAAAGGAAATGAAAATAGCTTAGAACAATTAAGTTATATTTTTAATAATATCACTTATGCTAGTGAATTTGGATTTAGAATCAATGAAGAAGGTTTTTTTGATAAAGATTTAAATAAAATTGCAAATATACCAGAATCTTATGATATCAACATTAAAAGCGTTAGAAGCATAGCGAAAGAACTCGCAAAACAAGATGAAAATTTAAACTACAATAAAATTGATCTACCTTATCTTTTAAATAGCTATCATAGTTCATTAAAATCTATAAATTCAGAATTTTTACAAGATGATAATGCTTATTTAAGTCGCGATCTTATTTCAAAACTATCATCAGGTTTTTCAACAGATAATGGAGAATTTTTAGGCCAAATTTCAAGAATTTACAACAATCAAGAAGAAATTGATTTGGCATTAAGTAATATCACAAATTTAAATACTTTAATGTTAGATAATAAAATAACTAATTTTCACTTTGATAAAGCCATAGAAAACACTTCTTCTAATGAAATTTTAAAACCTTATTTAACTAAAAATGCAGAAGTATCAAAATCTGGTCTTTTAATGAATTTTATCTACCATGATATAAAAACTCAAAACGAAAAAGAATTTAACTTTTTTATGAAACCTGCCACTTTAGAACTAAGCTCTCATCAAAATTTACAAAAAATTCTCAAGGGCGAAACAGATATAGAAGATTACATCAAAAAAGAAAATGAAAAAAAGATGAGTTTTGATCTTTATCTTTATGTGAATGGCGTAGATAAAAAAACAAGTACTCAAGATAAACTATCTGTATTTTTTCAACAATATATTAACTACCAAAAAGATATGGATTTAAGAGAATTTGCAAATTCAAGTTCAATATTTCAAATTTATATCGATCAAAATCGCAATGATTTTGATGCTCTTAAAAAACAATATCAAAACCAAAGTCAAGATACGCAAAGATTAGAAGAAGCAAATCAACTACGTTCTAGCTCTATAGAAAATTTTTTAGATCGTCGTCAAAAACAAGCAAATATAAATAAAATTTTAAACTCTTATATGTCTGTGATGGTTTAAAATAATTTTTTAAAAAATATATAAATTATAAATACTTTAATAATAATAATTTTTATATAATTAATTAATAAAATTTTAAGTATTATAGCATTATAATCCGCTCTCGAAAAATATAAATATAAAAGTACTCAAAACCATGATTTATAATGAAAAAATTATTTCAATGAATAATGATCTTTTAGATCATCAACATAAAGAACTTTTTGAAATTTCTAAAAAACTCTCTTTAATGAACCAATGTCATGTTGGAACAAAAGAATTAAAAATTGTCTTAAGAGAGTTGTTGATAATGATCAATAGACATTTTTCAGATGAAGAAGCCTTTATGAGAAAAATAGAATATCCTTATATCAACCATCATACAAGAATTCATAGAAAAATTATCTTAGAAATTGAAGAAATTATCATCAGTGAAGCTAAATTTGTAAATATAATGACCGAAAAATTAAATCTCGTTGTTCAAGATTTTATCTTTAAACATACAGCCAAAGAAGATTCAAAGATAGTAAAGTATTACGAAGAAAAATTTAAGAAATAGTATTTCTCATTTTTGCTATATAAAATTCACAAAATATTTCACTTTAAAATTTTACTTTAGCATTTTATTTTTGTTATAATTTTTAACCTAATTTTTATAAATTTTTGTTATTATCCGTTTTCAAATAAAGATAAAAAATATCCTAATTAAAATTAAGGATAAATTAAGGATTTTAAAGTGAAAGTATATTTAGATAACAACGCAACGACAATGCTTGATCCTAATGCTTATGAGTTGATGCTACCTTTTTTAAAGGATATGTATGGAAATCCAAATAGCCTTCATCAATATGGTAGCGCAACACATCCTGCCTTAAGAGAAGCTTTGGATAAACTTTATGCAGGACTTGGAGCAAATGACCTAGATGACATAATTGTAACCTCCTGTGCGACAGAAAGCATTAACTGGGTGCTTAAGGGTGTGTATTTTGATTATATTTTAGATAAAGAACGCAATGAAGTGATTATTTCTAGTGTAGAACACCCTGCTGTTACTGCTGCTGCTTATTTTTTAAAAAGTCTTGGAGTAAAAGTCATAGAACTTCCTGTAAATGAAGAAGGAGTTTCTACTGTAGAAGATTTGCGTAAAGTGATTAGCGATAAAACAGCACTTGTAAGTGTTATGTGGGCAAATAATGAAACAGGTATGATTTTTGATATTAAAGCGATGGCAGAACTTGCGCATGAATTTGGTGCTCTTTTTCATACAGATGCTACTCAAGCAGTAGGTAAAATAAAGGTTAATTTAACTCAAGTAGGAGTTGATTTTGCTTCATTTTCGGCACATAAATTTCATGGACCAAAGGGTGTGGGTGGACTTTTTATAAAAAAAGGACTTAAGCTTACTCCACTTTTACACGGTGGAGAACACATGGGTGGTCGTAGAAGCGGGACTTTAAATGTGCCTTATATAGTGGCTATGGGCGAGGCTTTGCGTATTGCAAATACTATGCTTGATTTTGAAGATTCTCATATACGCCGTTTAAGAGATAAACTAGAAGATCAAATTTTAGCCTTGCCTGATACAACAGTGGTTGGAAAAAGAGAACACCGTGTGCCTAATACAATCTTAGCAAGTATTAAAGGAGTTGAAGGCGAAGCAATGCTTTGGGATTTAAATAAAAATGGTATAGCTGCAAGTACGGGCTCAGCCTGTGCAAGTGAAGCTTTAGAAAGCAATCCTATTATGGAAGCTATCGGTGCGGAGCATGATTTAGCGCATACAGCTTTAAGGCTTTCTTTGTCACGTTTTAACACTGAAGAAGAAATTGATTATGCAGCAAAACAAATTAAAAATGCAACACAGAGATTAAGAGCAATTTCTTGTACTTATGCTTATAATCCAAATAATTACAAATAAGGATGAAAAATGGGAAAAAATAGTTTAATTGGTGGATCCATTTGGGATGAGTATTCACAAAAAGTTCAAGATAGAATGAATAATCCTCAACATATGGGAGAATTTAGTGAAGAAGATGCTAAAGCACGCAATGCAAAATTGATCGTAGCTGATTTTGGCGCAGAAAGTTGCGGCGATGCGGTAAGACTTTTTTGGCTTGTAGATGAAAAAACTGATAAAATTATCGATGCAAAATTTAAAAGTTTTGGTTGTGGTACAGCTATAGCAAGTAGTGATACTATGGTGGATCTTTGTATAGGAAAAACTGTAGATGAAGCAGTAAAAATCACAAATTTAGATGTGGAATTTGCTATGCGTGATAATCCAGAAACTCCAGCTGTTCCACCTCAAAAAATGCACTGTTCGGTTATGGCTTATGATGTAATCAAACAAGCAGCAGCGCATTATAAAGGCATAAGTCCTGAAGATTTTGAAGATCAAATTATAGTTTGCGAGTGCGCTAGGGTAAGTCTTGGAACTATTAAAGAAGTGATTAAACTTAATGATTTGCATAGCGTAGAAGAAATCACACAATACACTAAAGCGGGTGCTTTTTGTAAATCCTGTATCAAACCAGGCGGACATGAAAAAAGAGATTATTACCTTGTAGATATTTTAGCTGAAACTAGAGCTGAAATAGATAGAGAAAAACTCAAAAATACAATGAAAAGTGATGTAGCTTTTGATGAAATGACCGTAGTGGGACAATTAAAAGCAGTTGAAAGTGTTTTAGATGCTGAAATTCGCCCTATGCTTCATAATGATGGTGGAGATTTGGAAGTGATTGATATACAAAAGGCTGAAGGTGCAGCAATTGATGTTTATATTCGTTATCTTGGTGCTTGTAGTGGTTGTTCTAGTGGAAGTGGTGCAACACTTTATGCTATTGAAACAATTTTACAAGAAGAATTAAGTCCAAATATACGCGTTATGCCGGTTTAAAAAATAGCAAGATAAAATCTTGCTATTTTATAGCTTTTGCTTGCAAATCAAGGGGTGGTAAATTTTCTATATAAATACTACGACTTGGGAAAGCAAAGGTTAAACCATTTTTTTCAATTATACGCATAAACTCAAGCATTAAACTTTGTCTAGCTTCTCTAAAATCTTTTCCACCTATTTCTTTGATATAAAAATAAAGCTCTATATTAATACTACTATCTGCAAATTCACTTAAAGCCACATAACAAGCATTTTTATAGCCTTCTAAATCATTAATAGATACAAGATTTTGACGATATTTTGTTGTATGATCGCCATATTTTAATGCGCTATCCTCATCGTGAGCTACTAAATCACTTGTATGCAAAAATTCTCTTAGATCTTTTACACATTGTTCTAGTTTTTCAGGAGTAGCATCATAACCAACACCCAAATACATTCTAACATGGCGACCCATGCGTCTTTTGCTCCAATTTTTGATATTAGCTCCCATAATAGTTGAATTTGGTAAAAATACAAGACAATTATCAAAAGTTCTAATAGTAGTTTTTCTAAGTCCTGTTTCAACCACGGTTCCTTCTATGCCTGAAACCTCTACCCAATCTCCTTGATTAAAGCTATTATCAAAAAGTAAGAGTATAGAAGCAAAGAAATTTGCAATGATATCTTTCGCCGCTAAAGCAACAGCTAAACCACCAATTCCCAAAGATGCAATAATAGCCGAAATATTAAAACCAAGTTGAGCAAGAATATATAATAAGGCTATAATAATAATGACAAAATATAAAATTTTAATAATTAAATTTACAACTTCTTTTTTTCCACTTTTTTGAGCAAGTTTAGAAACCAATACCACGCCATAACCATCAAGCATTCTTAAAATAAGCCATGCAATTAAAACTGCATAAACTATATGAAAAAAATTACTTAAATTTACACTCAAAGGTGCAGGATAAGTTGCTATAGTAAGACAAAGAGAAATAGCATAGACAATCAACAAGAAGCCTACGGGTTTTTTAATATTCTCAATAAAAATGACTTTAATATCATCTACATCATTTTTATTTCTATAAAAAAACTGAACAAGGAAAAAATATACTATATTTGCAAAAAAACGTCTTAAAGATATAAAAAATACTAAAACCAGAGCAGAAATTACTATTTTTCCGATATTAACAAAACTTACCCCAATTGCCTCATTTATACGATCTATCCAAACTTGAAGCTCGAGTAATGAAAAAATATAATTACTTTCAAGCAAATCTGCATTTGAGCGTAAATACTTAAGAATTTCAGAATAAGAATCTACAGCATTACTGATATATCTTTCTTTTAGGGTAATTTTTTCTAATTCTTCTGAATTTGTAATTTTGCTTTTAAAACTATCTAAATTAACATTAGAAGAATTTTGTAAATTTTCCATTGCCTTATCAACAGTAGCAATCAAATCTTCACTGCTTGCTGTATTTTTAAAAAGTTTTTCCAATTCAAACAAAGAAGAATAAAAACTTTCCACAATATTAAAATAAACTAGATTAAGAGTGGCATCTGTATAAATATAAGGCTTATTAATATTCTTTTTTTGAACATCTAGCAATTTTTCTTTTGCTTTTAAAAATCTAGCCACTGCCTCTTCATTAATCTTTTGTCCTACTATCATATCGGGTATTTTTGCTAAAATAGTCTTTTTGTCTTTTTCAAATTCACTTAAAATACCATTAAAAGTGCTTGAATTTTCATCATTGTTTTTCTTAAATTCTTTAATTTGATTGTTAAGATCAACATATTTTTCAACTAAAGCATAAATTCCTTCATCCTCTTTACTAATATTTGCATCAATAAATTTAAATTCTTGTGCTCCAAGGTATAAAATAAAAAAACATAAACTAAAAATAATTTTTTTCATTAAACTTTCCTATCCTGTATTAAAGTAAAAATTTTTGCTTTAAAATCATACTCATAAATTTCACCTGTCTCTATAATATAATACCAAGCATGTACTTCTATTTTTCCTTCATCTAAAGCTTCTTGCACGCCTGGATAAGTAAGTATATTTTGCAAAGAATTTACTAAATTTAATTTTTCTGTAAGCCATGAACGCATAGCCAAATCGTCTCTTGCAAAAATCATTACATCTTTTTTTATCGGATCTAACATAGTAAGCCATTTTTTCACATTAGGAATTTTATTTAACTCTTCATCAGAATAATAAAGAGCATTGCAACCTCCACAATTACTATGGCCACAAACGACGATATTTTTAATATGCAATGAATCTAAAGCATACTCTATTGCTGAAGTTGTCGCTAAGTAATCTTCCCCAATGCGATAAGGTGGAACTATATTTGCAATATTTCGTATTACAAAAAGCTCACCTGGACCCGTATTGGTGATCAAATTTGGAATTACTCTAGAATCAGAACAACCTATAAAAAGAGTATGGGGATTTTGCTTATTTTTTAGACTTTCAAAAAGTTCTTCATGCTCCTTAAAGTCTTCTTGCATAAACTTAATCGCACCACTAATAAGATTTTCCATAAAACCAACCTGAAACTAAAATCTTAAAATTATAACAAAATTTCAGCAAAGATTTCATTTAATCATAAAGATATTATATAAATTAACTTTTTATTTAGTCTAATATGTTAGATTTCGCTCAAGATTTTAAAAAATCTAACAATTTTGCAAGGAGAATTTTATGAGTCTTTATGATAGAGACTACTCAAGATCAAAAGAATTTGAAAATACACGCTCAAGCGAATTAAGTATTTTTATTAAACAAACTTATCAACTTTTTGCTGCTTCATTATTAGCTGCAACAGTAGGTGCGTATGTAGGAATTTTTGCTTTAGCATCATTTTTTATACAATCACAAGTAACTTTTTGGATCCTTTTTGCTGTTGAAATCGGACTTTTATTTGCTTTGCAATGGAAAAAAAGAGAAGCTCCATTAAATCTTGTTTTACTTTTTGGTTTTACTTTCTGCTCAGGTTTAACGCTTACACCTTTACTTATTTCAGTTTTAGCTCTACCAGCTGGAGGAATTATCATCGCTCAAGCTTTTGCTTTAACAACAGTTGCTTTTGCAGGACTTAGTGTATTTGCTATGAATACAAAAAAAGATTTTACTGTTATGGGTAAAGCTTTATTTATAGTATTAATCGTTATTGTAGCAGCATCTTTACTAAACCTTTTCTTCCAAAGCAGTATAGTTAATCTAGCTATTTCAGCAGTAGCTGCAATATTATTTTCATTTTACATTCTTTATGATACGCAAAATATTATCCGCGGAAATTATGAAACTCCAATCGAAGGTGCAGTAGCACTTTATCTTGATTTTGTTAATCTTTTCGTATCTTTACTTAATATCTTAAGAAGCTTCAATAGCAGATAAATTTTTGTGGGATTTTTCTCACAAAACTTTTCAAGTTTCAAAACTTTTCAAGTTTTATTTAGTTAAAATAATCATTTAAAAATTAACTTTTAGGAATTTTCAATGATCACTCTTTTAATCATTTTGCAATTTATCATCGTTGTAGTTATTTGTATAGCAGTTTTACTTCAAAAAAGTTCAAGTATAGGACTTGGAGCTTATAGTGGAAGCAATGAAAGTTTATTTGGCGCCAAAGGACCGGCTGGATTTTTGGCAAAATTTACCTTTGTCATGGGAATTTTACTTATTGCAAATACTATTGGTCTTGGTTATTTATACAATAAAGCTAGCAAGGACTCTCTAGCAGAGAAAATTAAAGTAGAAAACAACAACACTACTATTCCAAGCGCTCCTATTGTGCCTGCTACCCCAAACACAAATTCTATCGCTCCAAGTGCGCCACAACTTCCAAGCGATGTTAATTCAAGTAAATAATTAAAGGAAATGATAATGCTAAGTGAAATTTTTAACAAACAAAAAACCCAAAGTGAAAAATCTTTAGAAGCCTTAAAAAAAGACTTCACCACTTTAAGAACTGGAAAAGTTAATACCCATATTTTAGATCATATTACAGTAGATTATTACGGAACTCAAACTCCTTTAAATCAAGTAGCAACTGTTTTAGCAAGCGATGCTTCAACTATTAGCATCACTCCTTGGGAAAAACCTTTACTAAAAACCATAGAAAGTGCTATTGCAGCTGCAAATATCGGTGTAAATCCAAACAATGACGGCGAAAGTGTAAAATTATTTTTCCCTCCGATGACTAGAGAGCAAAGAGAAGAAAATGTAAAGCAAGCTAAAGCTATGGGTGAAAAGGCAAAAGTTTCTATAAGAAATATACGCAAAGATGCCAACGATGCAGTTAAAAAACTAGAAAAAGATAAGGCAATAAGCGAAGATGAAGCAAAAAAAGCTTATGATGAAGTGCAAAAACTTACCGACGCCTACACAATAAAAATTGATGAGAGTGTAAAAAGTAAAGAAAGTGAACTTTTAAAGGTTTAACGATGAATTTAGAGCAAATTTATAAAGGTTGTGGTGCTTATTTAGAAGGGCATTTTTTACTAAGTTCAGGTAAACATTCGCAATTTTATCTTCAAAGTGCAAAAGTTTTAGAGAATCCAAAATTAGCAGCAAAACTTTGTGATGAACTTGCAAAGATTATTGCAAGCTATAAGATAGAATTTGATAGCATTTGTTCTCCTGCTTTAGGTGGAATTTTAGCAGGTTATGAGCTTGCGAGAGCTTGTAGTAAACGTTTTATCTTCACTGAAAGAGTAAATAAAGAAATGACTTTAAGACGTGGTTTTGAGGTGAAAAAGGGTGAAAAATTTATAATTTGTGAAGATATCATTACTACAGGTGGTAGTGCTTTAGAGAGTGCAAAAATCATTGAAAGTTTAGGTGGCATTGTTGTAGGTTTTGCAGCATTGGCAAATCGTGGTTTTTGTGTAGTAGAAAATTTAAAATCTCCAAGAAAAGATAATGCGAAATTACCTGAAAATTTACCACTCTTTACTCTAGGAAATTTTGAATTTGAAATTTATGATGAAACAAATTGTCCACTTTGTAAAAAAGGGAGTAAAGCTATAAAACCAGGAAGCCGTGGAAATTAAATGAAAACTAAAGCAAAAATTAGCTCTAGATGGCTAAGATTTAGAGCTTTGCTTATAGATATTTTTCTTATTTATATTCCTATTTTGTATTTATTTTATTTTCTATTAGGCTCTAAAGAAGCTTTTTTAAACAACCATTTTATCACAACTTTATGTACTTTTTTATTTGGTTTGATTCAAGCTATTTTTTTAACAAAAAAGGCACAAAGCCCAGGTCTTAAAGCATATGATTTATATCTTATTGATATAAAAACGGGAAAGAAACTAAGTTTTCTTAGAATTTTACTAAGATATGTGATATTTATTATAAGTTTTGGCTTACTCTTTGGTTTATTTGTCAGTTTTGTAAGAAAAGATCGTTTAAATTTACACGATATTTTAACTCAAAGTTGTATAGCTACTAAAGCATAAAGAAAGGTTAAAAATGCAAAGAAAAAGAATTTACAATCCAAGTTCAAACGAAACCCTAGGAGATCGTAAAATTTTTGATGGTAACCCACATGGAATTTTAAATTTCACTAAGGCAAAATATACCTGGGCTTTAAAACTTTGGGATTTAATGGAGGCAAATACTTGGTTTCCAAAAGAAGTGGATACAACTAAAGATGCACTTGATTATCGCTGTAATTTAACTGTAGGTGAAAAAAGAATGTATGATTTGGTTTGGAGTCAGCTTATTTCTATGGATAGTTTTCAAACCAATAATTTAGCAGATAATATCAACCCTTACATCACAGCTCCTGAAATCAATGCGGTTTTGGCACGCCAAGCTTATGAAGAAGCAAACCATTCAAAATCTTACGCTGTTATGGTTGAAGCGATTTGCGATAATACAGATTTGATTTATGAAATGGAAAAGCATGATGAAACTTTGCGTGAAAAAAATGACTTTATTTCAAGCATTTATGAAGAATTAGCAGGCAATGTAGATGATAATAAACTGCTTTTGGCTATGGTGGCAAATCAAATTTTAGAAGGAGTATATTTTTATAGTGGTTTTACTGCCATTTACGCACTTGCACGTGCAGGAAAAATGCTAGGTTCAGCACAAATGATCCGCTTTATCCAAAGAGATGAAATCACACATCTTTTATTATTTCAAAATATGATCAATTCAGTACGCAAAGAAAGACCTGATTTGTTCCATGATGAAAATATCAATAAAATTTATGATATGTTTAAAAAAGCTGGAGATCTTGAGATCAAATGGGGTAAATACATCACTCAAAATCAAATCATGGGCTTTACTGATGATATCATAGAAGAATATATCCATTATCTTGTAGATCAAAGATTAAGTGCGATCAATTTAGATAAGTTATATAATGCAAAACATCCTATTAAATGGGTAGATGATTTTTCAAAATTTAACGATCAAAAGAGCAATTTCTTTGAAAGTAAAGTAACGAATTATTCTAAGGGTAGTATAAGCTTTGATGACTTCTAAAACTTCTTTAGCCTTACTTTGTGATTTTTATGAATTTACAATGTCTCAAGGCTATTTCAAAAACAATAAAAAAAATCAAATTTGTTATTTTGATATATTTTTTAGAAAAATTCCAGATTCAGGTTCTTTTGCTATTTTTGCAGGTCTTGAAGATATTTTAGACTTTGTTGAAAATTTGAGTTTTGATGTAGAAGATATAGAATTTTTAAGAAAACAAGGTATTTTTGATACAGAATTTTTAGATTTTTTAACTAACTTTAAATTTAAGGGTGAAATTTATGCTATGCGCGAAGGAGAAGTGATTTTTCCAAATGAACCTTTGCTTTGCGTTAAAGCTACAACCATAGAAGCACAGCTTTTAGAAACTTTTTTACTTTTAAGTTTAAACCACCAAAGCCTTATTGCTACTAAAACCAATCGTATCGTGCGTGCAGCTAAAGACAGTAAAATTTTAGAATTTGGTTCACGCAGAGCACAAGGAAGTGAAGCAGCCTTAAAAGGAGCAAGAGCAGCTTTTATAGGAGGTTGCATAGGAAGTGCTTGTACTTTAGCAGGAAAAATTTATAATATCCCTATCAATGGAACTATGGCACATTCTTGGGTGCAAATGTTTGAAAATGAACTTGAAGCTTTTAAAGCTTATGTGAAAATTTATCCAAAAAATCCTGTTTTTTTGATTGATACTTATGATTGTCTAAATAGCGGACTTAAAAATGCGATTAAAGTTTTTAAAGAATTTGGTATCCAAGAAGGCGGTGTGAGAATAGATTCTGGAAATTTACTTAAGTTGAGTTTGAAAATCAGACAAGAACTTGATCAAGCAGGACTTCAAAAATGTAAAATCATAGTTTCTAACGCACTTGATGAATGGAGCATTAAAAAACTCAAAGAACAAAATGCACCTATTGATATCTTTGGTGTAGGTGAAAGATTGATCACTGCTTCAAGTGACCCTATTTTTAGTTGCGTTTATAAACTCGCAGCCTTAGAAGATCAAGGCATAAAACCTAAAATCAAAATCAGCGAAAATAACGAAAAATCAACCCTACCTCATTTTAAAAAGCTTTTTAGGGTTTATGATAAAAACACGCAAAAAATCCTTTTTGATGAACTTTATGTTTTTGACGAAAACCCAAATCAAGATGAAAATTTAGAACGCAAAGAACTTTTAAAATTAGTCTACAAAGAAAAAAGACTTCTTAAAAAGTCATCTTTAAATACTATTCAAGATTATACAAAAGAGCAAATTTCAAAACTCGATGAGAATTTTTTAGATCTTGATCGTTTTGTGAAATTTGAAGTAAAACTCTCGCCTAAACTTCAAAATATCACTGAAGATCTTTTAAAAACTCGTTTTTAAAATCCACATAATTTAAAGCGGATTGTTTTAGAAAATTTATTTCTTCATTATTTAATTCACGCACAAATTTTGCAGGATTTCCAAGTATCAAAGAGCGTGGCGGAAATTTTTTACCCTTTGTTACAACGCTTCCAGCACCCACTATGCTATCTTCTTCTATCAAAGCACTATCCATGATAACAGCATTCATTCCGATTAAAACACGATTTTTTATCACACAAGCATGGATAACGCAATTATGTCCTATGGTTACATCATCTCCTATTATCGTAGGAAAACCAGCGTCTTTTAACTTTCCTTTTTCATCAAATTCCCTATGCCAAACATGCACCGTGCTAAGATCTTGAATATTGGTTCTTTTGCCAATTTTTATAAAATTAACATCGGCTCTTAAAACACAATTAAACCAAATACTACTTTCATCTCCTATTTCTATTTCTCCTATGATTTTAGCGCCCTCTGCAACAAAAACATTTTGACCTAGTTTGGGACTATGATTTTTAAATTTTATAAGCATTTTTTTCCTTTTTATTTAAGTATAGCTAAGTTTAACTCTATTTCAACTTTTTTAGTTACAATTTTTATTTAAATTTATAGGAGAAGTAATGAACGCATTTGAACAAAAAAGATGTCAAAATATGGCTGAAGAAATTGCACAAAAAGTTTTTATCAATGAAGAACTTTTTAATGCTTTTTGTCAAATTCCGCGTGAAATTTTTTCTCCTTTAAAAGCCCATGCTTATCGCCTTGATGCTTTGCCTTTGGCAAATTCTCAATGGATTAGTTCACCTTTAACTGTAGCTAAAATGACTATGGCCTTAGATTTTAAAAATGCTGATAGTATTTTAGAGATAGGTTGTGGAAGTGGCTATCAAGCTGCGATTTTAAGCAAAGTCATAAGGCGTGTTTTTACCATAGAACGCATAGAAAATTTAGCCAAAAAAGCCGCTCAAACTTTCAGAGAATTAGAACTTTTTAATATCAATGTAAAATTTGATGATGGGCAAAATGGCTGGAAAAATTATGCTCCTTATGATAGGATTTTATTTTCTGCTTATGCGACACAAATTCCTGAAATTTTACTCGATCAATTAAGCGATGACGGGATTTTAGTCGCTCCTATTTTACACAATGGCAAACAATTCATCACACGCCTTAGAAAAAATGGCACAAATTTACAAAAAGAAATTTTAGAAGAATGTTTATTTGTGCCTATAGTAGATGGAAAAGAATAAACTTTTTTTACAAAATTTATTAAAAACTCTTTAGAGCCTTTCTTAACTTTTCGCTCATTTCATCAATATGTTCTTTTTGCAAAATTAAAGGAGGTAAAAATCTCAAATCATTCTCTCCGCAACTTATCAGTAAAAGTGCATTTTCTTGGCATTTTTGAATGACCTTGAATACTTTTACACTTTTATCAAGACTCAGCCCTTGCATAAACCCTAAGCCTTTGCGTTTTTTACAAAAATCAAATTCTTTGATCAACTCATCTAAACTTTGCTCTAAATAAGGCGTGAGTTTATTGACATTTTCTAAAATTTTTTCTTCTTTAAAAATTTCAAAAACCGCATTCACTCCTGCACAAACCAAAGGATTTCCCCCATAAGTGCTACCATGATCGCCTGCTTCTAAAGAATTGCTTGCTACCTTTTGATTTATTACAAAAGCACCCACACTAAGCCCACAACCCAAGGCCTTCGCTGAAGTCATGATATCAGGCAAAATTTGTGCGTGCTCATAGGCAAAAAATTTTCCACTTCTACCCATACCACATTGAATTTCATCAGCGATTAATAATATATCTTTTTCATCGCAAAGCTTTCTTAAGGCTTTGTAAAAATCTTTATTTGCAGGATTTATCCCACCTTCTCCTTGCACACTTTCTAAGATAATGGCACAAGTTTTTTCATTTACTAGTTTTTCAACGCTTGAAATATCATTATATTTTGCAAATTTAACCCCTGAAATTAAAGGCTTAAAAGGCTTTTGATATTTTTCATTAGCAGTAAGCGATAAAGCCCCTAAAGTACGCCCATGAAAAGAATGCTTAAAAGCGATAAATTGTCCACCCTTAATGCCTTTGTTAAAGGCGTATTTTCTAGCTGTTTTCATCGCTCCTTCTATACTTTCTGTACCAGAATTTGTAAAAAAAACACGCTCTAAAGCACTAGCTTTGGCTAAATTTTTAGCTGCAGCGGCTATGTTTTCATTATAATATAAATTGCTAGTATGTAAAAGTTTATCCACTTGAGCTTTGATTTTAGCATTAAATTTAGCATGATTATATCCTAAAGCACAAACACCTATACCACTTGAAAAATCAAGATATTTTTTAGCCTTATCATCAAAAAGATAAACCCCCTGCCCTTTTTCTAAAACTATATCAAAACGCTTATAAGTAGGGACAATATGACTTTGTTCTTTATAATCCATTTTCATCCTTTAACCCACCAAAGTGCCTATACCTTCATCGGTAAAAAACTCAAGCAACAAAGAATGTTTCACACGCCCATCTAAAATATGTACCTTTTTGACTCCATTTTCACAAGCATCAATGCAAGATTTTAATTTTACATGCATACCACCTTCTATTTTAGGAGCTAAAATTTTAGCCTGTTCAAGGCTGATTTTAGAAATTAAAGAATTTTTATCATTAAAATCCTCATAAAGCCCTGCAGTATCAGTTAAAAAAGCAAGTTTTTCAGCCCTTAAAGCCTTAGCGATCGCACAAGCTGCGTCATCAGCGTTGATATTATAAGTATTAAAATTCTCATCCATGCCAATAGGAGCAATGATAGGTAAAAAATCTTTTTCCAAAAGCTCTTCTAAAATTTTCGAATTTACCTTTTGTATCGTGCCAACAAAAGCTAAATTTTCATCTTTTTTCACACATTCTAAAAGCGCGCCATCTTTACCACAAAGCCCTATGGCTTTAACTCCTAAATTTTGCAAACTATGGACTAAATTTTTATTGATATGATTTAAAACCATACTGGCTACTTCAGTAGTGGCTTTATCACTAACCCTAAGACCGTTTTTAAACTCACTCTTTACGCCTAATTTTTCACACATAGCAGAAATATCTTTTCCCCCACCATGTACGATGATAGGCTTTAAACCCACAAGTTTTAAAAGAGCTATATCTTGCATCACGCAATGCTTTAGCTCTTCATTTTCCATAGCTGATCCGCCGTATTTTATAAGTATAATCTTGGAATTAAATTTGCGTATATAAGGCAAAGCTTCGATTAAGACATTGGCTTTTTCTAAATATTTTTGCATGATCATTCCTTAAGCATTAAAGCTAGTTTGATTATACTCATTTAAAGAAAGATCGTAATAATTCGCATCTTCTCTTAAAGTAAAACCATAATGTTTCCAAAACTCATTGCCTAAATCATTGTTTTTAAAAGCGATCAGGGCGATTTTATTGATTTTTTGAGCTTTTAAAGCCTCAAGACAAAATTTTGTCATCTCGTGCGCTATGCCCTTTTTTCTATGATCTTTATGTACACATACATGATAAAATCCTCCTGTGCGTCCATCATGCCCGCAAAGTATACTTCCTACAATTTCTTCATCAATCACTGCTACAACGCTAAGATTTGGGTTTCTATCTAAAAAATTTTCTATATTTTCTTTGCTATCATCAATGCTTCTTATCCCAAAGCCTTTTATCTCACACCAAAGCTTATAAACGGCTTCATAATCGCTTTTTTGCATAGCTCGTATTAACATTTTTATCCTTTACAAATTTGCAAAGAATTTAAGTCCTTCATCTTCATCAAAATCAAACATTAAATTCATATTTTGAACAGCTTGTCCTGCTGCACCTTTGATTAAATTATCAATAGCACCAAGCACAATAACACGCTTTGTGCGTTGATCTACACTAAAATTTATATCCGCAAAATTGCTTGATTTAACCCACCGAGTCTGCGGAAGCGACTGCGGCGGTAAAAGCCTTATGAATTTATTGTTTTGATAGTATTTTGTATAAATATCGCGTATATCTTGTTCTTGCAAATCCTCTTTTAAATTTGCATAAGCACTGATTAAAATTCCTCTTTGCATAGACACAAGATGAGGGGTAAATTGTAGAGTGATTTTCTTTTTGGCTGCATAGCTTAAATGCTCTTCAATTTCAGGAGTATGGCGATGCAAAGCTAAATTATAAGCTTTGATATTTTCATTAACTTCACAAAAAAGATTTTCCACCTTTGCACTTCTTCCTGCTCCACTTACTCCACTTTTTGCATCAATAATAACTGAGTTAAAATCAATAATCTTTTCTTTAAAAAGCGGATAAAGACTTAAGATAGAACAGGTGGTATAGCAACCTGGATTTGCCACCAAACTTGCTTTTTTTATCTCTTCTTTATAAAGCTCGCAAAGTCCATAAACTGCATTTTGCAAAAGCTCTTGATTAGGATGAGTGAATTTATACCAAAGCTCGTAATCTTTAGGATTTTTAAGACGAAAATCCGCACTTAAATCAATGATTTTCATCTTTTTTAACAAATTCTTATTTAAAAGCTTAGCACTAAATTCATGCGGAGTAGCCAAAAACAAAAGATCAAGCTCAAGTTCATCTAAATTTTTATTTTCAAAACATAAATTTAAAGGGGTGTTAGGATAAAGATCTTGATAATTTTGCCCCACGCTAGAACTCGAACCCAAATAAGAAATTTCAACCTTGGGATGATTAAGCAAAATGCGAACAAGTTCATTTCCCGCATAACCACTCGCTCCTAAAATCCCAGCTTTTATTTTCATCTTTATCCTTTAAATGTAAAAGCAAGTATTATAAACAAAAAAGCTTAAAATAAAAATACAATTTTTAAATTATTTTTTATTTAAAAACTATATCTTAAATTAGCATTTGCACTCCAATCTACATTTAAATCGCCAAAAAATGTCTTTTCAAATTCAAAACTAAAGCGTGTTTTATCGTTAAGCTTATAATCATTTCCTAAATTTATAAACATTCTTTGATCTTTTTTCCTTCATATCTTCTCTGACTTGCTTGATCCTCCAAGATTTGATCTCCTGCTTTAATCGGATCCGCATACAAACCAAGTCCTGTTCTAAAATTTAAATTTTAATTTTGACTTCCTATGAAAAATGCTGTTTTTACGACTAAAGGAATATAAGAAAATCGTTTTAAACTAGCAATATCTCCTTTTAGATCCATAGCTCCTACATAACCACTGATAAATTCCAAACTCGGCTCAAGATAAAATTTATCATAAGCTTTTCTATAACCTAACTCAGCACTTAAGATAATATTATGCGAACCATCATTATCATCTAATCTACCTTGATTTCCTGGAATAAAATTTGCATTTATTTCATTTTGATAATAAATATATCTAAAACAAAATCACTATAAAAACCTTACTCCACTGTAAAGCTCGAAATTCGAATACTCGTTTAATTTATCATGTCCGCTTTGAATTTCAAAGTATTTTCCACTATTATACTCATCACTCGTACCCCATCCAAAAGTTCTTAACCATACACCACTTTCATAAGGATTATTGCGTAATTCCCCCATTCTTTTATGCATATTATCCCACTCCTATCATGGAGCCTAAAATAGCTTGAGCAAGTATAGATTTAGTTTTTACAATAGCTTGAGTATTATCATTAGTAAAAAAAATATTCATCTTTAATCTTAGAATCAATTTTTTCTAAATTCCACTCTGGGCAAAATTTTCTTCATTATGAGAAAAAACAACATTTGGGGTATACGTACTAAAACCTTGCTCACATTTGGCATAGTAAAAAATTCCCTTGTTAAATGTTTATTTTCATCTTTTAAATGAGCTAGTAAGATATTTAAACCCGCTTTTTACTAGGATTATTAAGAAAAATTAATACTAAAGTATTATTTACTCCTTGTGTGCTTTCCTTAGAATTAATATAATCTGCTTTAGAATTTTCAAAATCCACATTGATTTTAAATATTGTATTATTTGCACTTAATTTTTTTTTTGCATCAACTTTCCTATAAATAGCACTTTTTTCTACTTGAAGATTGCTCATTTGTATATGAGACTCAAGCAAAGAATCTTTAATCGCAAGATTTTTTTGCGTATCATTGATACCTTTGATATTACCACTAAAAAATGTGTTTTGCAAAGTAACATCAGAATGATCAAGATTTAAATTTACACTAAAATAAACCTTTTCTATCTTAGCATTTTGGGTATTTTAAAGCTTTTGCTCAAAAGCCATTTCTTTGCCAACTCCTGTTTATACAACATCTCCATAAGAATAATCATCAGTCTTATCAATAATATTTTCCCCATCTTTTTCATCGATCCACAAATTTTTACTTCCAAGCTCTATTTTGGAATTTTTAGCATTAAGGTTTTCTACTTTTAAGCTTACATTACGCCCTAAATAAAACTCGCTTTTTTTCTAAATTAAGCTCTTTTAAAACAAAAACCCAATCTTCTTGTGTAAAACTTACAGGCTTAGTTAAAGCACTTAAACCATGTTCTTGAAGTTTTTTAGCTTGTTCTTTGCTTACATAAGCGTGTATTCTAGCATGTCCTTGAAAATTTAACTTGGCATTTTCTGTCCTAAAAACACCTTCTTTATTGTAAATATTACCATCAAAAATCAAAGCTTTGTCTGTATTGGCACTCATTGTTACAGCTTCATCTGAAAAGATATTGCCATGATAAAGATAATCTTGCTTGTTTTCTAAATTTAAATGTATTCCTGATTAAGAACTTGTGATAAAAACATTATTAGAGTCAGTTTTAATTTGATCAAAATTTAATGTTAAGCCCCTGATAAATCCAAAGTTCTGCCATTCATATAAATTTCGCCAAAACTTAAACCTTCACCCTCAAGACTTACCTTGGTCCTCACCCATTCTAAGTCCTGTATCCACACTTTGACTTTTGACAACAAGCTCTCCTTCACCCATTTTATAAAGAAAATCATCTTTTTTGGTTTTAACATTATATTCTACCTTGAACCCTTATCAGCATAAATTCCGCCATGTATAAGCCATTTATCGCCTGTTATTTGCCAATTTGAATTTTTATCAAATTTAAAACACTAGCGCCTAAATCCACATCGCTATTTAATTTATATTTCCATTTTGAGAAAAATACAAATCCTTGCTATTTTGCATTTCTTCAATTCTCTTATCACAATTATTTTTATCATCAAAAGAATTTTTATAGCTTACATAACCCACATTAGTCTTAGAAATCAAACTTACATTTTCTATTTTTTTACCATCTTTCACCAAACCATCGCTACTAAGTGTATAAGTTCCAGATCCTATGGCTATTTTATGAGTATTTTGAAATTCATTGATCTTTACTTGATTGATCAAAGCATAATCAACCTGTGAACAAGTATATCCATCAGTAAAATGGGCATTACAATTACTCGTACTTACTGCACCTACTAAATACCATTTTTTATCAATCTTATCATAAACATAAACTCCACTTCCAGAATCCCCAGGTGTTGAAGAACTTGTAAAAGGATTTCTTTTATCATTGGTATAATTAAGAAATTGCAACTTAAAACGCTTATCTTCAGTATTTTTAGGAGCTAAACTGACAAAACCTCCTAAATTAATTTCATTAGAATCAAAAATCTTAATGGGTACTTTATTTGTATCTTCAAAACCTAAAGCTACAATACCACTTCCCTCTCTTACAAAGTACTCATAACGCGAACTATCAAAAAGCTTGCCTTTGCCTTTTGAATAATCACATTTTCCACTTTGACAACTATCCCAAAATGGATCCTTGTATTCATAAATATCTCCACTCTCCACCATCGCCAGAATCTTTTTCAATAAGATTTAAATCTTTACTCAAATTTGCACTTTTATTGAGACTAATCTTACTCATTTTTAAAACAGCAAAATCCACATTTTCTTTTTTATAAGTAAAATTATCACTTGAGCTTACGATTCTATTTGCTACACCTCCAAAGTGTAAAACACTACCTTGTTTCACATAGCCTTTATTTACTTCCCAGTATTTAAACTTGTACTCATATGAGAAGCACTGACTATATAAGATTGTCCTATATTGGTAAATTCTCCTTGGAATTTTCCTCCACGATTTGAAGTAGAAAAATCAATCATAGGCACATTAAAAGAGATATTTTGACTAGGATTTTTTGCTAAAATTTAAAAGCCAATTTGACCTACTTGAAATTTGCCTTTATTACTGGCAAAATCAAGATATTCTTGAAAATAACTTTGGATCAATAGCTGAAGCAAAAAGATAGTTAGAAAAACCAAATGCCATTAATGTACAAAAAGATAATTTTAGTTTCATAAATCCCTCCTCATTTTTAAGTGCAATTTTAGCACGAAAAACTAATTTTTAACTAAAATATAAAGTTGCTCATGAAGATGGATGTTGCGATTTTTAAGATTGCGAGAAGCTCTAAAAGTATTATATTTTTGCTCTAAAATCCGGCATTTTCCAAGAGTGCTTAAGCGCTTTAAAAAAATTTCTTTTTTTACAAAACCTTCACAATTATAAGAAAGTAAAATCACTCTTGCTTTTAAATCATTAATAAGTTCAAATAAAGCATCTTGGGCAAATTTTGACTTATTAAAAGTACTGCGGTTCCAATCCTTTGGAATGCCACTGATTTTAGAAATTTCTTCAGGTTTTTTATAATTTGCAATTAAATTTAGCATAAAATAATTAGAACTATAAGGGTGCTGATTATAAGGGGGGTCAAGATACACTACATCAAAAAAATCAAGTTCTTTTGCAAGCATGTTTGCATCCTTTTGCATCACTTCAAATTCACAAGAAAAATTTGAAAAAATAGGCATTTTAAGCTCTATTTCTCCTTTAATGCGTTTAAGTGCATTTTGTCCTTCGCCACCAAATTTTCCGATGCCATCCTTACCCTTATAAAAACCTTTAAAAACTCCGCTAGTATTTGAATGAACACTGGCTTCATAAATCAAAGGAGCTATAAAGAAATGCCTCAATTCTTTTGGAATTTCATTTTCGATTTTTTGCCTTATAGTATCAAGATATAAAGCATTTTTAAAAGTATAAAAAACCCTTTCATTTTTTTTAATATCATCATCATCTTTTGGAGCATAAAGCTCACTGATAAAACCTTTTTGAAAATCTAAATTTTGGATTAAATTTTTATAATACTTTTTTATATTTTGAAGTAAATCTTTGTCTTTATTAGCAAGATAACACTCATTGATGAGTTTTGAATAATCTTCTAAATCATTGGCTAAAATATAATTTGAGTGTGCTTTTGCAAAACGACTTACAACACCTGAGCCACTAAATATATCACAAAAACTAAATTTATCTTTACCAAGTTCTTTTTTAGCTACCTTAAAGCCATTATTTAAAAAACTTAAAAGTGCTCTTTTATTTCCAAGATAAGTTATAATTTGCTCTTTTAAAAAAGAAGGATTTTCTTTCAAAATTTAAAACCTTTAAAAGCCTTATCCACAAAAGTGGATTAAGCTTTTTTTGGAGTTACAAGCATATTTACATAACGACCTTCAAAATTTGGCTCTTTGTCACGATTAGCTTCATTTTCTATCATAGTCCAAATTTTTTCAAGCAAAGCTACACCTGCTTCAGGAGTTGCCATTTCACGTCCTTTTAAGAACACACGAAATCTCACATGCTTACCTTGTTCTAAAAATTCTAAAGCATGTTTTACCTTGTAATTAATATCATTTTGAGCAATTTTTACAGAAAGTTTGATTTCTTTTATATCAATCACTTTTTGTTTTTTCTTTGCTTCTTTTTGTTTTTTCTCTTGTTGATAACGGAATTTACCATAGTCCATGATCTTGCAAACAGGTGGCTTAGCATCTGCAGCTATCATTACAAGATCAAGTCCTAAACGATTTGCAATTTCTAAAGCTTCATCACTACTGATAATACCATAAACTTTGCCATCATCGCCAACACATCTGATTTCATCCGCTCTTATTTCTTCATTGAGCAATACTTCTTTTTCTTTACTCAAAAGTGTACCTCACTCATTTTCTCCTTAACTAATTTAATAAATTCGTCCAAGCTAAGATTTTTTTGTTCTTTAGCTCTTCTATCTCTTAAAGCAACGCTACGCTTTACCACCTCATCATCGCCTAAAACTAAAATCATAGGTAATTTTTGCTTTTCAGCGATACGAATTTTTTTACTTAAGCTCTCATTTTTTTCATACACCTCGCTATCGATATTAAGCTCTAATAATTCTTTTTGAATTTCTTTTGCGTAAGCAATATGTGCTTCGCCTATTGGCACTATACCCACCGCAGTTGGTGCGATAAAAAACGGAAACTCACCCGCACAATGCTCGGTTAAAATTCCTATAAATCTTTCAAAAGAACCTAAAATCGCACGATGCAACATTACAGGTTGTTTTTTTTCATTATCACTATCAGTGTATTCAAGTTTAAAACGACTTGGCAGGTTAAAATCTACTTGTATGGTTCCACATTGCCACTTTCTTTTTAAAGCATCAGTGATTTTAATATCAATCTTTGGCCCATAAAAAGCCCCGCCACCTTCATCGATGCCGTATTTTAAACCTTGTTCATCTAAAGCTTCTTTTAAAGCCTTAGTCGCCACTTCCCAAATTTCATCATCACCTATGGCTTTTTCAGGTTTAGTTGAAATTTCCATTTCATAGCTAAAATCAAATAATTTCATCAAATTATCCACAAAAGCTAAAATTTCTAAAACCTGCTCTTTAATCTGACTTGGCATACAAAAAATATGTGCATCATCTTGAGTGAATTCTCTCACTCTAAAAAGTCCGTGCAAAACCCCACTTTTTTCATGACGATGCACTACGCCGTATTCAAAAAATTTCAAAGGCAAATCACGATAGCTTCTTACATCACTTTGATAAATTTTAATATGCCCCACACAGTTCATAGGCTTAATACCATACTCTTGTTCATCAATTTGTGTAAAATACATATTTTCTTTATAGTTTGCATAATGCCCACTGATTTTCCATGCATCTGCTTTTAAAAGCTCAGGCCCACGCACAGGCTCATAACCACGCAAACGATGAATTTTATAAAGCATATGTTCAAGTTTAGATCTAAGTCTTGCACCATTACTTAACCAGATAGGAAGGCCTCCTCCGATCTCATCATCAAAAGTAAAAAGTTTAAGCTCTGTTCCAAGCTTTCTATGATCGCGTTTTTTAGCTTCTTCAATAATGGTTAAATACTCTTTTAAACTTTCCTTATCTGCAAAAGCAGTCCCATAAATTCGAGTAAGCATTTCTCTTTTTTCATCGCCACCCAAATACGCTCCTGCAACACGAGTGAGTTTAAAAAAGCGTAAAAATTTCGTATTTGGCACATGAGGACCACGACACAAATCTTCAAATTCACCTTGTTTATAAATACTTACAGCTCCATCAGGAATACGCAATAAAACTTCTTGTTTTAAATCATCATTTTGAAATTTAGCCAAAGCTTCGTTTTTTGTGATTTCATATTTTGAAATTTCAATCTTTGCTTCAGCAAGTTCTTTCATCTTTTTTTCAATTTTTACTAAATCTTCTTCGCCAATCTTACTTTCTACACGAAAATCATAATAAAATCCATCTTCTATAACAGGACCAACGAAAAATTTAGCCTCAGGATACAAGCTCTTAATCGCCTGTGCCATCAAATGCGCACAAGAATGGCGTATCACTTCTAAACTTTCTTTAGAATTATCAAAATAAATTTCTTTTAAATTTGTATTTTTCACACTTTGAGAGTCAATTATCGTCTCATTGTCCAAATACGCAATAACTTCTTTTTCCATATTTTTAACCCTTTGTCGCTCACTTACCCTGTGAGTGTTTATAAAGTTCTAATTTTAACTTTCTAAGACTTAATTATTTTTGAAATTCAGCTTATTTTTAAAAAAAATCTTAGAATAAATTTAATATTTATTTATAGCTTAAATTCACTTCCAGCATTTAAAATCCCACTATAATACAAATAAAAGAAAACAAATCCTAAAATAATACGATAAATTCCAAAAGGGATAAAGTCGAATTTAGAAATAAATTTTAAGAAAAATTTTATAACTAAAACTGCAACAATAAAAGCAGTGATAAAACCTATGCCTAAAGGAATTAAAGAATTTGCATTGCCAAGAAGCTCAGGCTCTTTATAAATGCTATAAGCTGTAGCGATAATCATCGTTGGAATGGCAAGCAAAAAACTAAACTCAGCAGCCACTTTTCTATTAAATCCTAACAAAAGCCCACCAATAATACTTGCTCCACTCCTTGAAGTGCCAGGAATCATGGCTAAAGATTGAAAAATACCTATACAAAAAGCTTGTTTAAAGCTTATTTCTTCTAAAGAATTGATACGATATTGTTTATTTTTGTGCGCAAGTTCTATAAGAATAAGCACAACACCACCAAAAATGAGCATTCCAACCACAACCCAACCATTAAATAAAGCATTTAAGTATTTTGCCACAAAAAGCCCTATAACTCCGGTAGGAAAAAATCCCACTGCAAGTTTTAACCAAATATCAAGCCCTTGAAACAATTTACGCCAAAATACAAAAATTACCGCCAAAATAGAACCAAGCTGGATGATAATCAAAAAGCTTTTCCAAAACTCATCTATATCGATACCTAAAATAGTCGTACCTAAAATCATATGTCCTGTTGAAGAAACAGGTAAAAACTCAGTCAGACCTTCTATAATTCCAAGTATTAAAGCATATAAATTTTCCATATTTAATCCTTGAATGATAATTGCAAAAGAAAAATTATATCAGAATGGATTAAATAGGGTTTTAACCCCAAAAATTAAGCATCTTTTTTAACAATACGCTTAATGAAATATAATACAACTCCCACAAAAAAGATAAGTGCGAAAAGCTCACTATCATGAAAATTTGCTAAATTTAAAGCTAAAGGATTTTCACTACCACCCATACTTACTGAAAATACAGTAATTCCTGCGATAATTACCCCAAAAATACTTTCACCCACTATAAGCCCTGAAGCAAAAAGCGTGCCTCTTTGCTCACAACTTGCAAGTTTTTCTTCTTTATGAGAATTTTTTGCATATTTTTTAGTCAAGTGTTGCATTACAATATATTTTAAAATTCCGCCTATAACTAAAGGTATATTTACAGCAGGGGGAAGGTAAATACCTATTCCAACGGCTAAAGGCGGCAAAGACATTTTCTGTGTTCTTCTTAAAATTTTATCTATAATAATCATTAAAATTCCTACAAATACACCAAAAGCCATATAACCCCACTCTATATTGTGATGAAAAATTCCTTGGGCGATAGTACTCATTAAATTTGCTTGCGGTGCTGCTAAAGCTGATGAAGCATCCATACCTTCTCTTGGCATTGCTCCGACAAAACCATAGGCTTGATAAAGCAAATTTAAAACAGGAACTATAGCCAAAGCACCAAAAACACAGCCTACAAGTAAAGCAACTTGTTGTTTCCAAGGAGTAGCTCCGACTAAATGTCCTGTCTTTAAATCTTGTAAATTATCATTCGAAATAGCAGCTGTAGCTAAAATAACACTAGTAGTAAAAATAGCTAATGCTACTGCAAATTTAGAAAGCATAGGATCTTGAAAAAGTTCCACACCTAAAACCAAAAAAACAATAGAAGAAATAATAACACCAATAAGTCCGATTCCAGAAATAGGACTAGAAGAAGATCCTACAAGTCCTGCCATATATCCGCAAGCTGCTGCAACAAAAAAACCTATTAAAACAGAAACTAAAGTTCCAACAAATGAAAATAGCATTTGATAATAAATACTTAAGTTAGCATCTTCAACAAAACTATAAAAAGTAATAAATAAACCCACAACCATTAAAACAAAAAGTATAAAAATACTTTTTAAAGAAAGGTCTATATTTGTTCTTTCATTTTTTTCTTGATTAGTAATTTTAACATTTTTAACAATTTCTTTAATACCTTCAATAACGGGTTTTAAAAGTTCTATTAAAGTCCAAAGCGCTGCTATAGCAATAGCTCCTGTTCCTATAAGCCTTACTTTAGAACTCCATACACTAGAAGCTAAATCTACGGCATTTTTTGCACTATCGAATTCAAAATTTGAAAGATAGGGAGTAAAAATACCCCAAGCTAAAAACATACCTACAAAAAGAGCTATAGCACCTGCTAAACCAACTAAATAACCTGCCCCTAAAAGTGCCAAAGAATATCCCATAGAAAAACCAAAAGCCATTTTATTCCAAATAAAAGCAAAATTACTCTCACTTGCAGCGAGTTTAAAACCATTGCTTAACAAACTAAAAATAGCAGCTATAAAAGAGCCTAATGCTATTTCTTTAATGCCTTGTTTTCCTTTTTTACTACTCTGATCTTTATTGGCTACTTTTAAAATTTCAGCTGCAGCTCTACCTTCAGGATAAGCAAGCTTGCTTTCAACCACCATAGTCCTTCTTAATGGTATAGTAAAAAGCACTCCAAGTCCGCCACCACAAAGACATATCATAAAAGTTTGCCAAAGTGGAAATTCACTCCAATACCCACACATAAAAAGTCCTGGGATAACAAAAATAACTGATGATAAAGTTCCTGCTGCTGAAGCTTGAGTTTGAATCATATTATTTTCTAAAATATTTGAAGTCTTAAAAAGACTCAAAACCGCCATGGAGATGACCACAGCTGGAATTGATGATGAAAAAGTAAGTCCCACTTTTAACCCTAAATATACATTTGAAGCTGTAAAAATAATAGTTAAAATACTTCCCAAAACCAAACCCCTTAAGGTAAGTTCTGGTAAATTTTGTTTTTTGTACATCATTTCTCCGTTTTAAAATTTTACTTTCAACTTAAAAAATATTCTTATAAGTTTAAATTTATAATTTTTCTCTAAAGCAAAATAAAATAATACAAAAAAACGCTTATATTTTTATAAATTTTTGACTCAAAAATATCATAAAACAATGAGCTAATCATTGAAAAATCAAAAGTTCTTTTATTTTAATTATATTATCCCAGCTACCTCAGCAAAAATCAAGCAAATAATACTTATACCCCATATATAAAAAAAGCTTCTTTTGATATGATCTCTAATATTAACCTCTGCTAAACCACAACCTAGCAAAGTTGCAGGCACAACAGGAGAAATAAATGTCGCACAATTTCTTGCTATCACCATGATAATAGCTATAGTCAAAGGTTCAGCACCAAAAGCCTTAGTTACACTCAAAACTATAGGCATCACTCCATAAAAATAAGAATCCGTACAAAAAATAATTGCCATTGGAACAGCCAATATCCCTACCATTAAAGGAATATAAGTACCTAAATAATCTGGAACGAAATTTAAAATCAAAACACCCATTTTCTCCATAATACCACTTTTATCAAATACGCCTATTAATATCCCAGCACCAATTAAAGTAATATACATAAGCATTGCACCAGCACTTGCACGATCTAAAACTTTTTTAGCTATTTTTAAATTAGGATAATTAAGCGGTAAAATTATTACAAGCCCTATCATAAAGCAAATATAACTAGGAATAATACCACTAATTAAAAGCCCAATAACCCCAATAGTTACAAGTAAATTTAACCAAAACCATTTTTCATTATGGTGCTCGCTTTTTTCTATATTTAATTTTATTCCCGACAAGTTACCTGCGCCTGCGCCTCTTTTTATTTCTATCTTAGCAATCCAAATTGCCAAAAGAAGGGATAATACTAAACCTACAATCTGAATAGGTATAATATGGTGCCAAAGCAAATTTGCATCCATTCCTATATTAGTAGCCGCTCTTAAAGTAGGACCACCCCAAGGAATAACATTCATAACCCCCATAGCTGAAGTAATAATCAATAACATTGAAGTCTTTCTTATACTTAAACGCTCATAAATAGGTAATAATGCAGGTATTACAATAAGAAAAGTAGAAGCACCCGAACCATCTAAATGTACAGCAGCAGCAATAAAAACAGTAAGAATGCAAACTTGATATATATTAGCTTTCATTTTTGATAAAAATGCATTTAAAATTTTAGTAAAAAAACCACTTGCATTTAAAACACTAAAAAAGAGTATAGAAAAAACAAACAAAGCTGCCGTATCCGTTACGCTTTTGACTCCATCTTTAATAAAAACAACCAATGTTTTAATATCAAAAACACCTCCTTTAACCCCTAAAGCTACACCCACGCCAAAACCAAGCCGTTCAAGAATAAGTAAAATACAAGCTACACTAATACTTACACTTATAAAAGCTAGTGCTGGAGTAGTATAATCTTTTAGCAAAAGCCAAACTATCAATCCTAACGAGAAAAAACCCAATAAAGCTAAAAAAATTTCCATATCCTATCCTTTTGTATCATTTTTATTCGATAATAAAATAGGATATTTTAACTCCAACTTATATGTGTTTAAATTTATAGCTTTTTTAAAAAAAATATATTTTCTAATGTAACCATTATAAACAAGAATAAAAAAATAATTTTGAATTATTTTGCTATAATTATGAATATTTTAATTTATACTATCAAAAGAAAAAAATGAAATTTTTTAAACTTTCTTTCTTGGCTTTAGTTGCCTTTTTTTTAGTGGCTTGCGGTTCTTCAAATCCTGAAGATTTAGCTAAAAATTTTACAAAAGATCTTTACAGTGGTAATACTAAATCTGTTATGAGTTACATTGATCTTAGCGAAGCTAAAAGCGATGAAGAAAAAACATTTGTTAGTGATAAAATCACTCAAGTTGTTGCTGAAAATGCAGCCAAAGCAAAAAGAATGGGTGGTGTTAAAAATATTCAAATTGAAGAAAAAACAATCAATAAAGATTCTGCTAAAATCAGAGTTTTAGTGTTATTTAACAATGATAATAATCAAAGCAGCAATGTTTTTCTTGCTAAAAAAGATAGAAAATAGCTTGTTTTACTTAAATAAAATTTTATATTTTTTCTTAATTTTATTTTTATTGATTGGAATTTTGGGTTTCTTTATAAATTCCAATCCTTCAAATCAAATCATCAAAAAACCCTATCTACCTTTTCTTGAAATAGGTGATCTTGTCTTTCGTGCAGGAATAGGAAGTGAAAGTTTTTTAATAGAAAATTTAAGTCAAAGCCCTTATTCTCATATCGCTATGGTAGTTAAAACTTCTCCAACTATACTCATACATGCTACAACAGATGATGACAAAAATGCTAAAGACCAAGTTATCTTAAGCTCTATGGATGATTTTTTAAAACTGAGTCATAAAATTGCTATTAAAAGATTAAAATTTGATGAAAAAACCAAACAAAAAATAGTTGCTAAAGCTTTGGAACATTTAGGCAGAAAATTTATCATAAGTACAGATAAAGATGCTTTTTACTGCACTACTTTTTTTAGAACAATCTATTAACTCCATTACCCCATTTCATCTTCAATATACTCTAATCAAAGCTCCTTTTAATGAAGGTTTATATCTTTTTCCACAAGCTTTTTTTGAAAATAATTAAAGCGTATTAATTTTATGAAAGTCAAAAATTTTTAATTTCACATTCACTTCACTTAAAAATTTTATAATGTCATCACTTTACATTAAGGAGAAATAATTATGAAAAAAAGTATTTTATTCACATCAGCACTTTTAGCTAGCTCAATGCTTTTTGCAGATAGTCTAAAACTTGAAGGTACTATTGCACAAATTTATGATAACAATAAAACCTTGCTTATTGACTCTATTTATGGCGGACAAATGGCTATAAAAGTTCTACCAAATACCGAAATAGAAATGGATGATTGTGGTATTTTTGGAACAGATAAAGATGGAACTTTTAAAGATTTACAGGTTGGAAATTTTTTAGAAAGTAAAATTTCTTATGGAATACCTGCTACACCAAATACTCAGGCTATTCCAGTAGCTAGAAAAATTGAAATTCAATGTTATAAAAAAGCTTATTAATATAAATCCCTTAACAAGGGATTTATAAAAATCATTCTTCGGCAAACTACTTCATTACTCTTAAATAAAAATTTAAACTCTTTTTTAACAAGCAATTTATAAAATAACACTTATATTTTCATCTAAGGCAAATAATGAAAAAATGGATTTTTATTGTTTTTTGTTTTATATTAGGTTTTATTATTCATATATTTTATATAGGATACACTAACGAACTTTTATTTAATAAATTTATTAAAAACAGCAATCCTGATTATACAATTACAGATATTTACTTCAAAAAAGGTTTTTTAACTTCTAAGGGAAGTTTTACTTTAAATCACTCTCATACACAGCTTTCAACCAAAATCGACCTTAAATTTAATAATTATTTTTTGTTAAATAAAATTATAAAAGGAAATTTTACAAATCCTTTTGATTTTTTAGATAAAGTGTTAAAAAACAATAAATTAGGAACTTTTACTCTCAAATTACACGATAACAACTCTAAAATATTTCTAAATATTAAAGATATAAATTTAAGCAATGAAGGTGGAGATACCATCATAAACGGCGGATATATTGAAGCTTTAATGAATAAAAATTTAGAAATTAAAAACATTAAAATACATTTTGATATGATTAATTTTTCTCAATTTTATACTAAATTTGTGTTGCAAAATTTAAATTACGAACAATTTTTTAACAATCCTGTACAATTTTATGAATTAAATTTATTTAGCAAAAGCCAACAACAAATCAACTTTGATTATCTTGTGTTAGATAACAATAAAATCAATTCTTTTTATAGCAAAAATCTAGTAAATTTTAATGAAGAAAATTCAACAATAAACTTAAACATACAAGGAAAATCCAATGAAATTGATATTGATCTTAAATCTTTATTGGGTCAGAATTTAAATTTTGACAAAACAAAATTTAATATAACCATAAATAAATTTCTTAACTCAAATTTCAATATCTCTCATTTTATTCAAAAAAATCTTGATCTAGAAATACAAAATTTAATTCTTGAAAAAAATAAACAAAATATCAGTCTACAAGGCAATTTAAATATTAACAACTCTTATCAAGCAAAATTACAAGTTATCAGTTCAGATGAGCCTGATGAAATTTTTCCTTGGACAAAAGATTATGGAGGTTTAAATCAATATTTTTTAAAAGAAAATAATAACTTTTTTCTAAATTTATCTTATGATAGCTTAGCCAATCCTCAACTAAAAATTAATGGTAGTGAATTTTCAAATATGGATTTAAATTAATGAGCCTAGCTTTGACCTTTCGCCCTGAAAATTTTGATGATATTTTAGGACAATATGAGCTTATAGAAATTTTCAAAAAATTTACTGCTTTACAAAAACTTCCTCATAGTATTTTTTTTGGAACGGCAGGTTCTGGAAAAACAACTTTTGCTAGAGTTGTAGCCAAAGAATTTGGCTTAGATTTTTATGAATTTGATGGAGGAAATTTTAAACTCGAAGAACTAAGAAAAATTTTAGATAATTATAAAAATAGTCTTTATAAGCCTTTAATTTTTATTGATGAAATTCACCGCCTTAGCAAAACCCAACAAGAAATGCTTTTAATTCCTATGGAAAATTACCGTTTAATTTTAATCGGCGCAAGCACTGAAAATCCCTATTTTGTTCTAAGTTCTGGTATAAGAAGTCGTTCCATGCTTTTTGAATTTAAATCTTTAGGGGTAAAGGAACTTGAAACTTTACTCTTGCGTGTACAAGAAAAAATGAAATTTAGTATTGATAAAGAAGCTAAAGATTTTCTACTGAAAAGTGCTGATGCAAGAGCTATGCTAAATTTGCTTGAATTTGTCTTGGTTTTAAATGAAAAACATATCAGTCTTGAAAATCTTAAAAAACTTCGCAACACCATAAATAGTGAAGGTGTTAGCTCAAAAGATACACATTATATTTTAGCAAGTGCAATGATAAAAAGTTTACGCGGAAGTGACGTTGATGCAGCTATTTATTATCTTGCAAGACTTATTGATGCAGGAGAAAGTGCGGATTTTATCGCTAGGCGTTTGGTGATTTTTTCAAGTGAAGATATCGGAAATGCCGATCCAAATGCTTTAAATTTAGCGGTTTCGACTCTAGAGGCTGTTAAAAATATAGGTTATCCTGAAGCAAGAATTATCCTAGCCCAATGCGTAGTTTATTTAGCAAGCACAATCAAATCTAATGCAAGCTACAAAGCTATCAATGAAGCTTTAAACTATGTAAAAAATAATGAAGCTTTAGAAATACCTAATTATCTTAACAACAATCATCAAGAAAAACAAAACTATCTTTATCCACATGATTTTGGTGGCTGGGTAGAGCAAAAATATCTTAGTAAAAATTTAAAATTTTATCATAGCAAGGGCTTAGGAGAAGAAGCAAAATTGTTAGATAATTTATATAAATTAAAAAACCATAAAGCTTAATTTTATTATTTAAAATTTACAAAATAAATGCTAAAATCAATATTTTATTTTCAAGGAAAAAGATGATTAAAATAGGAATTTATGGCGCTAAAGGACGAATGGGAAAACAGATTGAAGAATGTTTAAAAAGCGAAACACAAGCACAAATTTCGATACTTTATGATAAGGGTGGAAATTTAGGAGAGCTTTTTGAAAAAAGCGATGTGATTATTGATTTTTCTTCCCCAAGTGGAACTCATGAGCTTTTAAATTATGCAAGAACTATACCTAAACCTTTGGTAATAGGTACAACAGGGCTTGATGAGAAAATTTTACATTTGATGCAAAGTGCTAGTGAAGTGATGCCGATTTTTTATGCGACCAATATGTCTTTAGGTGTTGCGGTTTTAAACTATCTTGCTAGTAAAGCCAGTCAAATGCTAAGAAATTTTGATATAGAAATTTTAGAAATGCATCATCGCCATAAAAAAGATGCACCAAGTGGTACAGCTATGACTTTAGCTCAAAGTGTAGCAAAAGCTAGAAATTTAGAACTTGAAAAAGTAAGAGTAAGTGGAAGAGATGGCATTATAGGTGAAAGAAGCAAAGATGAGATTGCCGTGATGAGTTTAAGGGGTGGCGATATAGTAGGACGTCATACAGTAGGTTTTTATGAAGATGGAGAATTTTTAGAACTTAATCATACCGCTACTTCAAGGGCGACTTTTGCTAAAGGTGCGATTAAAATCGCTATTTGGCTTAGTAAGCAAGAAGCAAAAATGTATTCAATCAATGATTTTTTAGGAATTTAAAATGTGTGCAGTTGTAGGAGTTATTAATTCAAAAAATGCTAGTACTTATGCGTATTATGCGCTTTTTGCTATGCAACACCGTGGGCAAGAGGCAAGTGGTATTAGTGTGAGTAATGGTAAAAATATTAAGACTATTAAAGCTAAAGGTGAAGTGAGTCAAATTTTTAATCCCGATAATTTAAAAACTTTAGAAGGTGAAATCGCTATAGGGCATAATCGCTATTCTACAGCAGGAAATTCAAGTTTAAACGATGCCCAACCCATAGCAGCCACTTCGGTTTTAGGTGATATTGCTTTAGCGCATAATGGAAATTTAGTCAATAAAGAAGAAGTAAGATCAAGACTTATTCAAGATGGGGCTATTTTTCAAACCAATATGGACACAGAAAATGTTGTTCATCTTATCGCAAGAAGTAAGCAAGAAAGTCTAAAAGATAGATTTATTGAGAGTTTAAAAGAATGTATAGGAGCTTATTGTTTTGTTTTAGCAAGCAAAGATAAACTTTATATTGTAAGAGATCCTCATGGGGTGCGTCCTTTGTCTTTAGGGCGTTTAAAAGATGGAGGCTATATAGTTGCTAGTGAAACTTGTGCTTTTGATCTTATAGAGGCTGAATTTATTCGTGATGTTAAACCAGGGGAAATGCTTATTTTTACTCAGGGAAATGATAAATTTGAAAGCATAGAACTTTTTTCTCAAACTCCTAGAATTTGCGCTTTTGAATACATTTATTTTGCTAGACCTGATAGCATAGTAGAAGGTAAAAGCGTGTATGAAGTGCGTAAAAAAATGGGCGAAGCTTTAGCTAAAAAATTTGCTTATAAAGCAGACTTTGTCGTGCCTGTGCCAGATAGTGGAGTAAGTGCAGCTATAGGTTTTGCTCAATATTTACAAATCCCTCTTGAAATGGCAATAGTAAGAAATCATTATGTAGGAAGAACTTTTATAGAGCCAACTCAAGAGCTTAGAAATTTAAAAGTAAAATTAAAGCTTAATCCTATGCGTAAAGTTTTAGAAGGCAAAGAAATCGTAGTCATTGATGATAGCTTGGTGCGTGGCACTACTTCTAAAAAAATAATTTCCTTACTTCGTGCTGCAGGAGCGAGTAAAATCCATCTTGCCATAGCTTGTCCTGAGATCAAATTTCCTGATACTTATGGTATAGATACTCCAACTTTTGAAGAACTTATCAGCGCAAATAAAAATGCTGAAGAAGTGCGTGAATATGTAGAAGCTGATACACTAAGTTTTTTAAGCATAGAAGAGCTAACTCAAAGCATAGGCGATGAAAGAAAATATTCTTTAATCAGTTTTGATGGAGATTATTTTATTAAATAATTTTATTTTAAATTAGGATTAGGCAAGGTTGCACTTGCACTTCCTACATTTATATTTTGAGTTGGTAGCAAAGGAGTATTTGGTGCATCAATTTGACTTAAAAGCTCTAAAGTTTGATTAAATTCGAAGCTTTCTTCAGGATTTTGTCCTAAGAATTTTTGCATAAATTCTTTTTTAGAAATAGCTTCATCAAGTTCTTTATCACTTCCTTTCTGATAAGCACCGATGCGAAGCAATACTTCATTTTCTTTTAAAAGCGAGTTTAAACGCTTAAATTTTCTTGCCCAAAGTTTATGTTCAGGACTTATAATGTCACTCATCACCCTTGAAGCAGAGTTTTGTATATTAATAGGAGGATAAATTCCAAAGTCTGTTAATTCACGACTTAAAACAATGTGTCCATCTAAGATAGAACGACTTTGATCGGCGATTGGATCGCTCATATCATCACCATCCACTAAAACGGTAAAAAAGGCTGTTATAGTGCCTTTACCTTCTTCTTTACCGGTTCTTTCCATGAGTTGAGGCAAAAGACTTAAAACACTTGGCGGATAACCTTTGGTTGTAGGAGGCTCTCCAAGAGCTAGTCCAATTTCTCTTTGTGCCATAGCAAAACGCGTTACACTATCCATGATAAAAAGTACATCTTTGCCCTGTTCTTTAAAGTATTCTGCCACACTCATTGCGCAAAAAGCACCGTATTTACGCATCAAAGCACTATCATCACTTGTAGCAACAATAATCACTGTATCATCGAGCTTTCCGCCTAAATTTTTTTGTATAAATTCAGGAATTTCACGCCCCCTTTCTCCTATGAGTGCCACTACTTTTATAGGAGCTTTGGAATTTTTAACTATCATTCCCATAAGAGTGGATTTTCCTACCCCACTTCCTGCAAAAATACCAAGTTTTTGTCCTACACCACAAGTTAAAAGCGCGTCTATGGTTTTAACACCCACGGGAAAAACTTCTTCTATAAGCCCTCTTTTCATGGCATCAATAGGTGCACGCATTATAGGCATATATTTGGTTACTTCTATAGCTCCTTTACCATCTTTTGGGCGCATAAAAGGATCTACTACTCTGCCTAAAAGTTCATCGCTAACGCCTATTTGCATACCTGCATCACTTATGAAAGCACGATCGCCTATTTTGAAACCTTCTATAAAAGAAAAAGGGCTTAAATAGCTAAATTGTTCCTTGATTTCTACGACCATAGCTAGAGTGTTTAAATTTTCATTTTCATTGGAAACTAGCTTCACTATATCTCCAACCCCTGTTTTAAGCCCACGAATTTCTATACTCGTAGAAGAAATTTTTGTAATCTCTCCAAAGATAGCACTTAAATTTTCTTTACCAAGTTTGGAGCGTAGTTTTTCAAGATTCATTAAAATCTTACCTGTTTAGCAGAGTTTATGAGAGAAAAAAATTCCTCTCTGGTTTTTTCATTTTTTAAGAAAATTCCACGTAAAGCTGAAGTTGTAGTGGTGGAATTAGCTTTTTGTATTCCACGCATTTCAACACACATATGTCTTGCTTCTATGACTACACCCACACCTTTTGCATCAACATTTTCCATTAAAGCTTGTGCGATTTGTTCAGTAAGTTGTTCTTGAATTTGAAGTCTTCTTGCAAACACTTCTACAAGGCGTGGAATTTTGCTTAAACCTACTACTTTTTTATTAGGGATATAGGCTACATGAGCACGCCCAAAAAAAGGTAAAAGATGATGTTCGCAAAGACTATAAAATTCTATATCACGCACCAAAACCATTTCATTATTAGAGCTTTCAAATAAAGCATCATTTAAAATGTCTTTGACATTTTGCGTATAACCACTAGTAAGAAATTCATAAGCTTTAAAAACACGATTTGGTGTTTTAATAAGCCCTTCACGATTTGGATTTTCTCCTATAATTTCAAGTATGGTTTTAACACAATCTTCAAATTTTTTTTGCAAATTTTTCTCCAAAAATATTTTTTATATTTTAATAATAATGTAATATTGCAATTTTATCATAAATTACTTTAAAATTTTATGCAAGTAATAAGGAAAAATTTGCTATCATTGAAGGCAAATTTTATTTTATAAGGAAAAAACTATGGAAGTAAAGGCAAAGCAACTAGATTCTGTTAATGCGACTGCTAGTGTAAAAATTCCGTCAGGAATGATCAAAAGTGAAGTAGAAAATTTAGCAAAAAAAGCTTCTAAAAGTGTAAAAATGGATGGGTTTAGACTAGGAAAAGTTCCTGTAAGTGCCGTACTTAAAAGATATGAAAGAGAGCTCACTCAAGATGCAGAACAAAATCTTTTTAAATCCGCTGTAAATAGCGCTTTACAAGAACTTAAAAAAGAAAATAAAGAGCTTGTAGGTGAGCCATATTTTGAAAAATTTGATCGTAAAGATGGAGAAATTATTGCTGAATTAATACTTTCTTTTAAACCTGAAATCAAACTTGAGGGTTATGAAAAACTCATCCCTGAATATCAAACTCCAAAAGTAAGTAAAAAAGAAATTGATGAGAAAAAAGATGAACTTTTAAAGCGTTTTGCTACTCCTGAAGCTATAAAAACAAAAAGAGCTTTAAAAGAAGGTGATTTTGCAAAATTTGATTTTGAAGGTTTTGTAGATGATAAAGCTTTTGAAGGTGGTAAAGCTGAAAATTATGTTTTAGAAATTGGTTCTAAGCAATTTATTCCAGGTTTTGAAGATGGTATGGTGGGAATGAAAATAGGTGAAGAAAAAGATATCAAAGTAACTTTCCCTAAAGAATACGGCGCAGCGCATTTAGCGGGTAAAGATGCAGTATTTAAAGTAAAACTACATGAAATTCAAGAGCTTAAAATTCCAGAACTTGATGATGAAATGCTTAAAAAACTTTTACCAGGAGAAGAAAAAGCTAGTGTTGAAGTTTTAGATGAAAAATTAAAAGAGCAAATCAAAAATGAAAAACTTTTCAAACTTGTAAATGATGAATTAAAAGGCAAATTTGCAGATGCTTTGATTGAAAAATATAATTTTGATTTACCTAAAGGCATAGTAGAACAAGAAACTGATATGCAGATGCGTGCGGCTTTTAATACTTTTAGCGAAAAAGAAATTGAAGAGCTTAAAGCAAGTAAAGAAAAATATCAAGAAAAACGTGATTCTTTTAAAGAAGAAGCACAAAAAAGTGTAAAACTTACTTTTATCATTGATGAACTTGCAAAATTGCGTAAGATTGAAGTAAATGATCAAGAATTGATTCAAGCGATTTATTTTGAAGCATATCGCTATGGTATGAATCCAAAAGAGCATTTAGAAAACTATAAAAAACAAGGAGCTTTGCCTGCTGTGAAAATGGCTTTAATTGAAGAAAAACTTTTTAATGATATTTTTATACCAAAAACAGAAAAATCGGAAAAAGTGAGCAAAAAAGAGAAAGAAGATAAATAATGTTTATTCCTTATGTTATTGAAAAATCTAGTCGTGGTGAAAGAAGTTATGACATTTATTCACGCCTTTTAAAAGATAGAATTATTATGCTAAGTGGTGAAATTCATGATGAACTTGCCGCTTCTATCGTAGCACAACTTCTTTTTTTAGAAGCTGAAGATCCTACAAAAGATATTTATCTTTATATCAATTCTCCAGGTGGTGTAATTACAAGTGGTTTTAGTATTTATGATACTATGAACTATATCAAACCTGATGTTTGTACGATTTGTATAGGACAAGCTGCTTCTATGGGAGCATTTTTGCTTAGTTGTGGCGCAGAAGGAAAACGTTTTGCTTTGCCTAATTCACGTATTATGATTCATCAACCTTTAGGTGGAGCTAGAGGTCAAGCCACAGATATTGAAATTCAAGCCAAAGAAATTTTAAGACTCAAAACTATACTTAATGATATTTTGGCAAAAAATACTAAGCAAAAAGTTGCAAAAATAGCAAAAGATACAGAAAGAGATTTTTTCATGTCAGCACAAGAAGCTAAAGAATATGGGCTGATTGATAAGGTTTTGGAAAAAAGTTTTAAATGATTTCTTTGGAGATCATTTAAAACAAAGGTTTTTTAATGGTTAGAAAAATTATCACCTATCCCAATCCTAGACTTTTTTTAAACTCTGAAATTGTAAATAAATTTGATACAGAACTTCACACCTTGCTTGATGATATGTATGAAACTATGATAGCAAGTAATGGAGTAGGTTTAGCAGCTATTCAAGTGGATATTCCTTTGCGTGTTTTACTTGTAAATATTTTTGATGAAAACGATGAACAAAAAAAAGAAGATTTGCTAGAGATTATCAATCCTGAAATTATTCCTTTAGATGAAGAAATGATCACTTGTACAGAAGGGTGTTTGAGTGTGCCAGATTTTTTTGAAGAAGTGAAACGCTATAATCATATCTTGCTTAAATATCAAGATCGCTTTGGAGAATTTAAAGAACTTGAAGCAAAAGGTTTTTTAGCTGTGGCTATTCAACACGAAAATGATCATTTAAATGGACATTTATTTATAGAAAAAATTTCCTTTGCTAAGCGTCAAAAATTCGATAAAGAATTTAAGAAAAAGAAGAAAAATCATAAAAAAGAGAAATGAAAAAACTAAAGTGCATAAGCTTTCATGAAGGCTTAGACATTATAGAGGTAGAATCCACTTTTACAAGAGGTTTGCCAAATTTAAGCATAGTAGGGCTTGCAAGTACAGCGATTAAGGAAAGTGTCGAACGCATCAAAGCCACACTTTTAAGTTGTGATTTTGCTTTTCCTGCTAAAAAAATCACTATCAATCTTAGTCCTTCAGGCATCCCAAAAAAGGGATCGCATTTTGATTTGGCTATCGCTTTATTAATCCTTTTGCAAAATGAAGAATTAGATGACTTTTTTGTAGTAGGAGAATTAGGACTTGATGGAAGTATTAAAAGCACAAATGAGCTTTTTTCTTTGCTTTTGTTTCTCTCTGCTAAAATTAAAAAAGCTAAGATCGTTGTTCCAAAAAGTATAGCACAAAAAGCTTCCATGATACCAAATTTAGAGGTTTATGGACTTGAAAATTTAAATGAAGCAATAGAGTTTTTTAAAGAAAAAAATTATGAAAATTTTCGTTTTTCTCACAATCATCCTTTATTTGCAAACCCTTTACAAATAGAAAATGAAATTTTTTTACAAAATATGGATTTTAAACTTGATTTTAAAGACATCAAAGGGCAGGAAAAAGCCAAAAGAGCTTGTATGATAGCTGCTTTAGGTATGCATAATATCTTATTTGAAGGAAGTCCAGGAAGTGGTAAAAGTATGTGTGCTAAACGCCTTGTTTATATCATGCCTCCTCAAAGTTTAAATGAAATTTTAATGCAAAATGCTTATATGTCTTTAGATTCAAAAGATTGTGAATTTACTAAAATTCGTGCTTTTCGTCATCCTCATCATACTTCTACAAGAGCAAGTATTTTTGGCGGAGGAACAAAAAATGCTAGAATTGGAGAAGTCGCACTTGCAAATGGTGGAGTATTGTTTTTTGATGAATTTCCACATTTTAACAAGCAAATCATAGAGAGTTTAAGAGAACCTTTAGAGGATCATAAAATTCATATTTCAAGAGTAAATTCTAAAATCACTTATGAAACAAAATTTAGCTTTATAGCTGCCCAAAATCCTTGTCCTTGTGGAAATTTATTCTCCAAAAATCTTTCTTGTGTTTGTAGTGAAAATGAGATTAAAAAATACAAAAATCACATTTCAGCTCCTATTATGGATAGGATTGATCTTTATGTAGCTATGGATGAGATCAGCAAGGATGATAAAACGAGTATAAGTTCTAAAGAAATGAGTGAAAAAATTTTACAAGCTTTTATTTTTAGTAAAAAACGGGGGCAAAAAGAATTTAATGGGAAATTAAAAGATGAAGATTTAAGTCGTTTTTGTGTATTGGAAAAAGATGCCAAAGATACGCTAGATTTAGCAATTTCACGTTATAATCTTTCTTTGCGATCGCTTAATAAAATTTTAAAAGTTTCAAGAAGTATAGCGGATTTAGAACAAAGTCTTAATATTAGCAAAACCCATATTTTAGAAGCTTTAAGCTTTAGAGCAAGGAATTAAAATGGAAAATAAAAGTATAGCTATCTTTATAGATGCAGAAAATATCCCTGCAAAATACGCTAAAAGTATTTTTGATATCGCTTCAGATTACGGAGAGGTTATCATTAAACGCATTTATGGGGATTGGACTCAAAAAAATATACAAGGTTGGAGAGAGCAAATTGCTGAATATTCTTTAATCGCTATGCAACAATTTAATTTTGCAGCCAACAAAAACTCAAGCGATATGTATTTAATCACTGAAATTATGTCCATATTTTATGAAAAAAATATAGATATTTTTGTTATTGTTTCAAGCGATAGTGATTATACTTCACTCATTCAAAAATTAAGAGAAAATAAAAAACAAGTTATAGGAATGGGGCTTGAAAAGTCTATAAAATCTTATGTAAATGCCTTTAGTGAATTTTTTTATTTAGATAAAGATGAGAGTAAAAAAGAAGATATTTTAAGTAAGGATTATTTAAGAGCTTTAATCAATATCACCGAACAACTTATCGATGAAAAAGGGCGTGCCGAATACGCACAAATCCGTACTAATATGAACCGCAAATACTCGGATTTTCATCCGCAAAATTATGGTTTTAAGAATTTTCGTGCTTTGATCCAGAAATTTTTACCCAAAATGAAAAAATTTGAAGAAGAAAGAGAAAAAAATATATATTTTTTGGTGAAAAAAGATTATGAAAGCTATTATTGATAATATAAAAATTTTAGAACAAAATGCTATAAATAAAGGCTTAGATGAGCTTATTTTAATGGAAAATGCGGGATTAAATTTAGCCAAGCTAATTAAAAAAGAAGCTAAAAAAATTCGCATTCAACGCAAGATTAGAAAAGTAAAAATACTTTTTTTATTAGGCGGGGGTAACAACGCTTCAGATGGCTTGGTGGCTTTAAGAAATTTAAAACACGCTAAAGCTTATAAAATAGGCTTTAAAGAAAATACGCTTTTTAAAAAACAAGAGCAAATTTTACAAAATTATGCTTTTAAATTTTGTAAAAAAGAACCCAATTTTAAAAAATTTCATATTATCATTGATTGTATTTTAGGTACAGGTTCAAATCGTTGTTTAGATGAAAAAACAAGTTTAATTATTCAAAAAGTTAATCAAAGTAAGGCTTTAAAAATAGCTTGTGATATACCTACAAATTTGGGATTTTATCCTTGTTTTAAAGCTGATATTACATTTTGTATGGGAGCTTTAAAGGAAATTTTACTTGAAGATTTTGCTAAGGAATTTGTAGGAAGGATTAAAATAGCCAATTTAGGCATTAGATCTAAGAAATTTTACCCTAATTCTCAAGCTTTTTTGCTTGAAAAAAAAGATTTAAAAACTATAGATAGAAAAATCAACGCCAATAAAGGAAATTTTGGCCATATTTATATAGTTGCCAATGCAAGTGCTGGAACTTTAGCAGGACTTGGAGCCTTAAATTTTGGAGCAGGTCTTGTTTCTTTAGTAGCACAAACAAGTTTCTCGCCTCTTTTGATGTTAAAAGAAAAAATTGAAAATAATGCAAGTGCTATTGCTTTAGGTATGGGGCTTGAAAATTTGGATTTTCTAAAAGATGAAATTTTGCAAAACACTCCTTTGATCTTGGATGCAAACTGCTTTTTAAGTGAAGCTTTGCTTTGGTATTTAAACAGAAAAGATGTTGTTATAACCCCTCATCCAAAAGAATTTATAAAACTTTATAAAATGTGCTTTGATGAGAATTTAGATATAGAAACATTGCAAAAAAATCGCTTTTTCTATGCTAGAAAATTTTCACAAAATTATGATTGTGTTCTTGTTTTAAAAGGAGCAAATCCTATTATTGTGCAAAAAGAAAAATTATTTGTTGTAAATTTAGGAAATCAAGCCTTAGCTAAAGGTGGGAGTGGAGATGTTTTAAGTGGAATGATTGCTGCACATTTAGGTTTTGGTTTTAGTGCTTTAGAAGCAGCAAAAAATGCTACTTTAGCTCATGGACTTATTGCAAAAAAATATAAATTTAATAAAAATAGCTTTGACGCTTTAAAACTTATCAAAGGATTAAAATGCTTGTAAAATTAGCTGTACTTTTTAGTGGAAATGGAAGTAATTTAGAAAATATTTTAGAAAAACTTCATAAAAAAACCATAGGGGAAAATACCTATGAAGTAGTACTTTGCATTTGTAATAAAAAAGATGCTTTTGGTGTACAAAGAGCAAAAAAATTTGGTCTTGATACTGTCATTGTTGATCATAAGGCTTATAATACTCGTGAAGAATTTGATACGATTTTGGTACAAAAAATCAAAGAAAGTGGAGTAAATCTTACTGTATTAGCAGGTTTTATGAGAATTTTAAGTCCTGTTTTTACAAAAAATATTAAGGCAATTAACCTTCATCCTTCTTTATTACCCCTTTTTAAAGGAGCACATGCGATTAAAGAAAGTTATGAAAGTGATATGAAAGTGGCTGGAGTCAGTGTGCATTGGGTCAGTGAAGAACTTGATAGTGGAATGATTATAGCTCAAAAAGCTTTTGAAAAAAGAAATTTGAGTTTTGAAGAATTTGAAGAAAAAATTCATAGTCTAGAACATGAAATTTTACCCTTAAGTGTGATTGAAATTTTTTCTTAAAGAATTAAAGGTATTTGCTTTAAAACTATAAAATATCGCTTTAAAAAATTTTAAAATTTTCAAGGAAATTTATGTTTGAATGGATATTTAGTATTGATGCTTGGATTACTTTAGCTACTTTAAGTGCTCTTGAAATTGTACTAGGGATAGATAATATCATTTTTTTAGCTATTTTAGTAAGCAAACTACCCCCTGAACATCGTGATAAAGGACGTATCTTAGGTTTAGCTTTTGCAATGATTACAAGAATTTTACTTCTTTTATCTCTTTTTTGGGTAATGAAACTTGTAACACCTTTGTTTAGTGTATTGGGCAATGAAATTTCAGGAAGAGATCTAGTTCTTTTACTAGGTGGACTTTTCTTGATTGTAAAGTCTATTAAAGAAATTAAAGAGCAAATTTCTCATCAAGAAGAAGGCCAAAGTCATTTTAAAGCAAGCAATAAACTTTGGATAGTTGTGGCCGAAATTGCTGTGGTTGACATAGTGTTTTCACTTGATAGTGTTATTACCGCAGTAGGAATTGCTCAAGATGTAACCATCATGATTATCGCTGTTATTATCGCAGTAGCTGTGATGCTTTTTGCTTCTAAACCTATAGCAGATTTTGTTGAAAAATATCCAAGCATTAAAATTTTAGCCTTAGCTTTTTTGGTGCTAATAGGCGTAGTTTTAGTTGCTGAAAGTTTTGATATTCATATTGATAAGGCATATATTTATACCGCTATGGCTTTTGCTTTAGTGGTGCAAATTTTAAATATTTTAGATCAAAGAAAGGAAAAAAATGGCTAAAGACTCTAATGGAATAGAACTTAACACAGGTGATAGCGTGAGTGTAATAAAAGATCTTAAGGTTAAAGGTGCAAGTACAACTTTAAAACGTGGAACTACTATAAAAAATATTAAGCTCACTTCTAAAGAAGGTGAAATTGAGGCTAGAGTAGATAAATTTGGCGTTATTGTTTTAAAAACTGAATTTTTAAAGAAAATCTAGGCAAAGAATGTGCGAATCTTACTTGTTTTAAGAGGGAATTATTACGCAGGACAAGAAGAATTTATCAAAAATAATAAACTTCAAAATTATACACTTGATTTAAATGCTTTGCGTCTTTTATCAGGAAGCGTTAAAAATATAGTCAGTGAATATAAAATTTTAAATGTTAAAAATGATGAAGATTTGAGTAAAATTTTACTCAAACTTCTAGAAATGCGTATGCAAAAAGGTGAGTTTTGCATCATAAACGCTTACAATGAAACATTAAAAATTTACAAAGACTTAGCTAAACAATATCGCTATAAAATGTATGTTATTGTTTTTGATAGCTCTTTAAAACAATGTCAAGAAAAAAATCTTTTAGAAGCTAAAAAAAATGGATATATCATCCCTTATGCTCTTTTGGAAAAAACTCAAGATTTACTCAAAAAAAATCCAAAAAAATACCCAATTTTAGACTCGAGCGACTGGAAAAAATGTCTTTACCAAATGCCAAATTTAAGCAAATATAAAAAAATTCATCATATAGGAGATTTACAAGGTTGTTATAGTGTTTTAAAAGAATACATTAAAACAATCAAAGAAGATGAATTTTATATATTTTTGGGAGATTATATCAACAGAGGTATAGAAAATGGCAAAGTAATAAAATTTCTTTTAAAAATTTGCGAAAAAGAAAACGTATGCTTATTAGAAGGAAATCACGAAAGACATCTTATAAAATGGGCTAATGGAGAATTGTCAAATTCCAAAGAATTTAATGAAAATACTTTAAAGGATTTTAGAAAAGAAAAACTTACTCCAAGAGATACTAGAAAACTCTATCCTCATCTAAAAGAATGTTTATACTACAAATTCCAAAATAAATTCATATTTTGTTCACATGGAGGAGTAAATTTTATACCCTCCAAACCTGAAAAAATAAGTTTTATACCAAGCCATGACTTTATTTATGGTGTAGGTGGATATGAAGACAGTCAAAAAGTAGCAAATCAATTTTGTAATTTCACCTCGGACAATCTTTATCAAATCTTTGGACACAGAAATAAAGAAAAACTTCCTATGAAAATAGCCAAAAGAGTATTTTTATGCGAGGGTAAAATAGATGATGGTGGATATTTACGCGTAGTTACACTAGATGAAAAAGGTTTTGAGTGTATAGAAATTAAAAACCAAATTTACAAAAAGAAATAAAGCCTAAAGAGGCTTATTCTTCATCTTTATTTGTTTTTTTAACCACCTTAACACGCTCTATAGAATTCCCATCCATTTTTTTAACTTCATAGTAACAAAGTTCATCTTCAATGCGATCTCCTACCATAGGCAAGCGTCCTAAAAGATTAAATACATAACCACCTATAGTAACTTGTTCTAAATCCTCATCATAGTTTATTACAAGCATTTCTTCAACAGTTTCTATATCGCATCGTCCTTGAAATTCATAGATATTTTCAGCAAGTTTTTTATAGCTGTCTTCTTCATGCTCGCTTTTAATTTCGCCAATAATTTCTTCCATGATATCTTCCATGGTTAAAATTCCAGCAGTTCCACCATACTCATCAACTACTAATGCAGTATGAGAGCGTTCTTTATTCATCATTACAAGTACTTTTGAAATGCTGATATTTTCAGGAACCAAAATCAAAGGTTTAACAAAAGTATCTAAATTTTGACTTTTATGGTTTAATTCATTTTGTATTATATCTCGTATGTGTATCATACCTAAAATAGTATCTTTAGAACCATCAATATAAGGAAAGCGAGTATGTTTATGCTCACAAATGATTTGCATATTTTCTTCGTAACTTTTTTGTTTATTTAGACAAATCATATCTTTTCTAGGAGTCATAATCTCTTTAGCAACAGTATCTGAAAAATCAACAGCATTGCGTATGATCTCTGTTTCAAATTCATCTAAAACTCCACCTTTTTGACTCTCACTTGCTATGATTTTAATTTCTTCTTCGCTATGAGTTAGCTCGCTTTCTTTAGCAGGTTTTATTCCAAAAAGTTTCAAACTTATAGCTGCTAAAAAATCGAAAATTTTAATACAAGGCAAAAAGAGCATCCAAAACCAATGAAGCGGTCTAGCTATAAATAAAACCGCTTTATCTGCAACTGCAATAGCTATACTTTTTGGCACAAGTTCTCCTAAAACCACATGTAAAAGAGTAATAATGCTAAAAGCAATAATGAAAGCTATAGTATGGATAATAACAGTGCTAAAACCAAGATTAATAAGCGGAATTTCTAGCATTTTTGCAATAGCAGGCTCACCTATCCAACCAAGAGCTAGAGAACTTAAAGTAATTCCTAATTGACAAGCACTAAGATATGTATCAAGCCTTGAAGTAACCTCCAAAGCTTTCTTGGCACCAGCTTTTTTTTCTTTTACCATCTCTTCAAGCTTGGAACGACGTACTTTAACAATACTAAATTCAGACAAAACAAAAAAACCATTTAAAAACACTAGAGCAAGTGCAACAACAACCATAAGCATAGAATATCCTGCATCAAAAGATGCTGTAGAAGTTTGGTTTAAATCCAAAACCTGACTGGGGTCCAATGAAGCTCCTTAAGAAATAAAATATTATTAAACCTTATTATACACAATTAAAAGTAAATTTAATATTTGAATTTTTTCTTGTATTTTATAAGAAAAAACTAAGACTTATAAGAAATATTTTTCTCAAATTCTTTTAAACGCTTATATATACTTCTAAGTTGAGTGATAGTTGTCCAGTTTGTGATAAAAACACTAAAAGAGCTTCGCACTTGATCAAATGCATTATTAATCTGCATTACAATACCAAGTCCTATAGCTCCAGCAAAAAGCCCTGGTGCCATGATTAAAAATGGCACTATAACTATCATTTGCTCAAATAAAATGAGCCAAATATTAAAATATCCATAATGTAAAAAAAGTCTTTTATAGTTAAATTTAAGCCCTGTAAAAAGCTCTATCATAGTCTCATTTTTAGCGTATTCTTTGCGATTATCCTCAGCATAAACAAGCTCTTTTCTAAAAGCTGCTTCAGCTTTTTGATTGTTATATTCAAGTCCAGGAAGCTTAATACCTACAAACCATGACACAACCAAGCCTCCTAAAGAAATCAAAAGTGCAATATAAACAAGCAAACCATCAATGTTTTTTAAAAAATAAAAAAAAGAATTTTCGCTTAAATTTGCAAATAAAGCTTTACTCACAACATCACTTAAACTCCATAAAATCGGAATAAATGCTACAAGGGTCATCAAAGCTTTTATAAAACTAAGTCCTAAACTCTCTACGATTTTAGAAAAATTATAAGTATCTTCTTGAATTCTTTGCGAACTTCCTTCTATATTATCATCTTTATTTTTCCAAAATTTTAAATAAGAAAAAGTCATAGCCTCACGCCACTTAAAAGCATAGACGCTAGCAAAATAGATATTAATTGTAGCGATTAAAACATAAGGAATAGCAATAGCCAAAAAAACTAAAATCAAAGCATAAAAATCACTTGCTGAATAATTTGGCTTTTCAATCATAGCCCTAGAGTTGAAAAAATATTCTAATAAATTTTGATAATAATACAATGCGCCTTTATTGATAAAATTAGCTTTTTGGAAATTTTGCTCAGCTCTTTGATTAGCCTCTTGGATTAAAGTGGCATTATTTTCAAGATTTTCTTCTATTTTTTGCGTAGAATTAGAATCCAAAAGTTCTATTTTTGGCTTTTGTAAAACATTGTAAAAATCACTATACCATGAATTGATCGCAACATTTAAGCTTGTTTGTATATATAAGAAAAATAACAGTAAAAAAAGTCCCAAATAAGCCCATAAAGCCCATTTTTTACTTTTAAAAAACGAAGAGAACATAATCATCACCTTTAAAATAAAAATTCTAATAAACTTTTTTTAATGAAAAGTTTATTTTTTACCTAAATAGTCTTTAATATTGTAATCAATAGGCATAACAAAACTGATTTTATCACCATTTTTTAACATTTCTTTAGGCGGTTTTGGCAATGGAGAAGCTCTTTTAAATAAACTTAAAGCTTCATCATTGAGCGCTGCATAAGGGCAAGATTTTTTAAGCTCTTTGCTTAAGACATTTCCGCTTTCATCAATGCTTACGCGAATTCTTACAACGCCTTCTTGTTTTTGCATTATCGCTTCTTGAGGATATTTTTTAAATTTAGTCAAATGAGCCATAAGCAAAGCTTGATAGCTTTTAACTTGTTCTTTGGCATTGCCACTTACTATAGTTTGTGTTTTATCTTCATTACTTTGTAGCGGAGCACTGAGCGATTCATTTTTAAATTTTGAATTTTCACTTGCATTAGCTATTTCTTTTTGAGCTTGGTTTTCATCTTGCTTTTCAATCTTTTTTTGAACTTTTAATACAGCATTTTTATCTTGAGAATTAAAACTTATTCTTTCGTCTTGTTTTTTGTTTTTATCTTGAGAATTACTCTTTTTTTGATCAATCGAAACTTCTTTTAATTCCCCGATAGGAAACTCTGATACCATCATAATGGAAGTAAATTCCGCTCCTTGTTTAAAATCAACACCACTTGATTTTTCTTGAGTATAAAAAGAAAAAAGGAAAAACATTAATACTAAAGTATGCAATATCAAACTTAACACAAACCCAAAAATCACACTAGACTTCATACTAATCCATCTTTTTACTTGAAAGAGCTATTTTTCCATAGCCATTCTCTTTTAATTTTTGCATTACTTGCATAATATCTTCATACTTTACACTTTTATCGATATGAAAATAAATAATTTCTTCTTTATTGCCTTTGGTTTTTATATCTAAAGCACTTGAAAGATTTTCTAGGCTTAATTTATCATCATTAATAGCCAAAGTATTATCAGTATTTAAATAAAGTATGATGGGATTTTTAAGCTTATCCTCTGCTTGCTGCGAACTCTTGGGTAATTCTATTTTGATAGAACTTGTGATAAGAGGAGTAACAGCCATAAAAACAATCAATAATACAAGCATAATATCTATAAAAGGAGTTATATTGATCTCACTTAACTCCTCTTCTTTGTGAGCCATTTCAGTTTTTATCATTAAAATAACTCCTATGAAAAAGTATATAGACAAAATTTGCAAGCTCATCTAAATGGTGCATAAGTTTTAAATTTTTTCTTGTAAGATAATTATAAAAAAGCACCGCAGGGATAGCAGCTATCAAGCCAAAAGCTGTAGCAAACAAGGCTTCAGCTATACCAGGCGCAACGACTGCCAAAGAAGCATTGCCAAGATTTGCTATACCTATAAATGCATTCATAATTCCCCAAACTGTTCCAAAAAGCCCTATAAAAGGTGCGCTAGCACCTATGCTCGCAAGCAAACTCAAGCCATTTTTGCTTGCTGTGATTTGCTTTGAGATGGTATTTTGCAAACGCAATTCTATACGCTCTTTTATGTGATCATTTTTATATTCACTTTTTTCAAGCTCATCTTGAATTTCTAAAGATAAAACACCTGCAAAATCTTTTGTCTGATCTAATTCATTGAGATTTTTTAATTCTTTTATCTTTTGTATAGACAAGTCTAGATTTTTTTTCATAAAATAAAATTGCATAAGCTTAGAAATAAAAACTGCCCATGCTAAAATGGAAAATAAAACCAATATATAAATAACACCTTTTACCACCTCATCAGCATTTTGATAAAGACTAGAAAGAGAAAGCTCTATTTTAGGTGCTTTGGTTTCTATCTTAGAAGAATCAAAAGATAAATTTGTATCTGTTGCATTTGCTTCTGCATTTAAATTTAACAATAAAAAATAAAATAAAAACATTTTTTTTAACATTTGTATATTCCTTAATATTTATATTCAAAACTTACTATAAAAGTACGACCGCGAGCAGAATTGCTAAAAAGATAGATAGGATCACCTGCTCCATTATATTGAAGCTGATTATCTAAGGAATTATAAGCATTTAAGGCATCCATGTAGTTTTTATCAAATAAATTTTGCACCTCTGCTCTCATTGTGAGGTTTTTAAACCATTCTATATTCCAATATAAATCTACTATAATAGGAATTTTTGGTAAGTCTTGTGTGGTTGGTTTAGGATAATAAGGATTGTTTGGATCCTTATTCCAATCATCTGTATTTGGATTTACCCTTTTTGCTTTGCCTGTGTATTTTGCTATACCACCAAAGCTTATTTTGTCATTTAGCCTAAAGCCAAGCTCTACATTTACATAATCTTTTGGAAGCTCCATGATTTTACTTGCCGAAAAAGAGCCAAGAAGAGGTCCTGAAGTTTGAGAAATAGTTGAACTTGTATCTTGTCTTGAATACATAGCTTTAGCATAAGCAAAACCCAAGTCATAGCTTAATTCTAACTCCACACCCTTAAATATGGTATCATCAGCTGAATTTAAGTGCATATAAAATTGCGAGCTTGGAGGAACTTTACTTGGATCTTCAAGATAAAATTGTTCATTATAAATATAATCTTTTATTTTTGTATGATAATACACGGCTTTAAAACCAAAGCGATCATCATCTTTTAAAAGTCCATGTTTAAAAGAATTAAAACCTATTTGCCAAGTATTGGCTTGTTCTGGTTTTAAGAAAGAATTGATACCATTGCCTTCGTTATTTGAGAAAAACATTTCTTGCACATTAGGGGCTCTATTTGTTCTCGCAAAACTTACAAAGGGTGTAAAAAGCTCGTGTATGGCAGCTGAAAGCATGACAGAAGCATTCAGGCGAAGTCCATTTTTATCTATATCTGTCGCCGCTTTTGGAAAACACATAAAATTTACTTCATCGCAAGCAGGTCTGTGTCCTTTGATATTCCAATCTAAAAGATTCACATTGGTATCAAGTGTAAAGATACCATAATTTAGACTATTATCAAGATAATAAGTAAAAAGATTTTGTTTTCCACGAGGCTGAAAAGGTATAGAATTTACTCCTTGAATTGATGTATTTAAGGTATTTTTATAATCATTAAGCAAAATATTTGCTCCAAAGCGTGTGTTTAGATTAAATCCATGCCATTCACCCTCTAAAGTATCACTTATATCAAAAGTAGTGGCAGTATTTTTTGCCTTTGTGTTAGCTATGGCATCGTTTGCCGCAAAAGTAGATTTTGATCCATAGGTTTGTATGCCTTGATTGTAGGCAATAAGCGTATTTACATTAAGCCACTCATTAGGGTTGTGCCAAAAATCAAGTTGATAATTGTCATTGTGTATTTTTCTACCGGCAAGTTCGTTTTGATATCTACGATAAGAAAATATAGTGTTTGTAAAAGAATTTGGGACATATTCGAGTTTAAAAAGTTGAGAGTTTGGTTTTTGGGTTAAAAAATCTGGATCAAAAGGAGCGATATTGGTATCAGCTATACCATCTCCATCAGTATCAACCATACTACTACCTATCTTGCCACCCCCGCCTACAGTGTAATTTTGAGTAATTCTCTTTGCGCTATAACCAAAAAGCGCGCCCACATATCCATTATTTTCAAGTTCAGTCTTTCCAGCCACTGCACTCATATAACTTGGTCCGATTCCATTGCTTCCATAAGAAAATCGTCCTAAAAATCCAAAGATATTGCCATCATGTACAATATCATTTATACCTATGGTCTTAAAATTTGCTGATCCCATCAAGGCATTTGCTCCACCTACTCCTTCAAAAGTTCCCCTTGTAACATCAACTCCGATTAAGAAATTTGTATCAATAACAGCTCCAAAAGCTGAAGTTCCCGTTTGTGAATGAAATCTAGCTGGATCATCTGATGCACTACCATAAAAAGTTTGAGTAACACCGTCAATCATGGTATTAACACGCCCAAAACCACTCATACCACGAATATTTACTTGAACTGTACCTTGAGCTTGATCTGTGTTTGTGTAGGTTCCAGGTATACTACGCACTATAGAATCTATACTTTGTGTATCTGAACCTATACCCTCTCTTGTGCTTGTTGCTCCAGGAGTTACAAAAGGTTTTTCATCGTTTTTGATTTTTGAACCTGAAATTTCAAGACTATCAAATTCTAATTCTTCAGAAAAAGCAAAACTAGCAAAACATAAACCTACAGCACAAAATAAACTTAATTTTTTCATTCCTTCCCCTTATAAATCAAAACATAATCACTGTCTTTTAAATCTATTTCTCCATAGCTTAAATTCACTACAACTATTTTTTTACTGCTTTTAAAATCTTGTATATGTAAAGGAATTCCTATTTTTTTACTTGTATGATAGCTTCCAGCTAGCAATAAAACTTTATTTACATGATGAACCAATACATCAGCCATACGCCTGTCTTTGAATTGTTGAATTTCCACCAATTTATCTAGTAATTCTTTATTTTCTTCAGGATTTAGCTTATGGCTTAAGGATATAATGTCAAAAAGTTGTTTTTTTACTTCATTTGTGGTTGAAACATAACCCTTTAAGGGCTGAGCCCCATTATAAATACTTGTAATTTCTGAGCGTGAAAGATTTGCACCTAATATTTTTGACTTTGAATAAAAAACCACATTGACAAATTGCTCATAATCTTTCCATTTCCAGACCTTATCCCAATTTAATGCATTAGTAAGTTCATTGGCTTTAATGGTTTTTTTATTTTTAAAAGCTTTATCTAAGTGATTTTGCTCTGTGCTTGCTAACATTTCTAAAGCTACATCAAAGTTTATATTTTGAGAACTTAAATTTCCTTCTAAGGCATTAAAAATCATAACTTGACTTATCTTATGTTTAACCTCATCGTGTTTTTCGCCAAGCAGTATCACATCTACTTTTAGCAATTCTAAAATCATATCTTCAAAAGAAATCTTTTTTTGAGTATGCGTATCAAGTATATAAAAATCTTTATTTTCTTGAAGTGGAGATGATTTTTGCAAAACAGCACAAGCGCTCAACATAAAGCTTATAAATAGAATGCTTAAAATAGTATAAAATTTCATTATTATTGTTACTTTCTTAGTGGTTTATTTTTGATATTGAATATTAATATTTTATATATAAAAATACTATTAAATATTTATATTAAAATTTAATTATTTATAATTATTATCAAAATTTATTATAATAAAATGAAAATATTTATCAGTTATAAAATTATTAAGTTACTTTATATTTACTTTTTAATATTAATATTTCTTATCAAAATATCTAAAAGGAATTAATGTCTATGAAAAAAATAATTTTATTTTTACTATGCGTTGGCTTTGCTTTTGCTTGCTCTGAACATTCTCATACCGATTTTAAAGATCTTAATAAAACCGAGTATAATTCTCAATTAAAGGATAAAATATGAAAAAAATCTTCTTTATGTTTTTAACGGCTGTTTCATTTTTAGGTGCTAGTGAGCTTAATATTTACTCAGCAAGACATTATAATGCTGATTTTGAAATCATAAAAAAATTCGAAGAAAAAACAGGTATTAAGGTCAATCATACTCAAGCTAAAGCTTCAGAACTTATTAAAAGACTTTCTCTTGAAGGAAGTAATTCTCCTGCTGATATTTTCATCACAGCTGATATTTCAAATCTTACAGAAGCTAAAAATTTAGGACTTTTATCCCCTGTTTCATCAAAATATTTAGAAGAATTTATACCTGCTCATTTAAGAGATAAGGATAAAGAATGGTTTGCGATTACAAAAAGAGCAAGAATTATTGCTTACAACAAAAACGCAAATATCGATATTAGCAAAATGAAAAATTATGAAGATTTAGCAAAAGCTGAATTTAAAGGAGAAATTGTTATGAGAAGTGCTACAGCTCCTTATAGTAAAACTCTTTTAGCATCTATTATAGCTAATGACGGAAATAAAGAGGCTAAAGCATGGGCTAAAGGTGTGCTTGAAAATCTTGCGACAAATCCAAAGGGTGGGGATAGAGATCAAGCTAGACAAGTATTTGCAGGCGAAGCTAAATTTGCAGTTATGAATACTTATTATATAGGGCTTTTAAAGAATTCTAAAAATCCAAAAGATGTAGAAGTGGGGAATTCTTTGGGTATTATTTTTCCTAATCAAGACAATAGAGGAACGCATATTAACATTAGCGGTATTGCTATGACAAAATCAAGTAAAAATCAAGATGCGGCTAAAAAATTTATGGAATTTATGTTAAGTCCTGAAATTCAAAAAATTCTTACTGATAGTAATTATGAATTTCCTATAAGAAATGATGTAGAATTAAGCCAAACTGTAAAAGATTTTGGAACTTTCAAAGAAGATCAAATCCCTGTGAGTAAGATAGCAGAAAATATTAAAGAAGCTGTTAAAATTTACGATGAAGTCGGTTTTAGATAATGTATAAAACCCTACAATACTATAAACTCGGGGCAATTTTACTTGCCCTTTTTCTTGCTTTGCCTATTTTTGGTATTTTTGCTGAACTTTTTTATATTTTATTTCAAAATTTTAATACAAGTAATTTAACCCAATTTTCATCTATTAAAGAAAATTTGAGTCATTTTTTTGATTATTTATTTTTAAAATTCATCAAAGATACTTTTATAATTAGCGTGGGAGTATTGTGTTTAAGCTTGATTTTGGGTGTAAGTTCTGCTTATTTGATCGCAAATTATGATTTTTATTTCTGTAAAATTTTAGAAAAATTACTCATTTTACCCTTGGCCATACCTGCTTATATTTTAGCCTTTGTTTATGTTGGAATTATGGATTTTCAAGGATTTTTTCATGAAAATTTTGGCTTTAGGATGGATTTTTTCAATCATTATGGTGTTATTTTTGTTTTGGCTATTTCTTTATATCCTTATATTTATTTATTTGCTAAAACAGCTTTTAAAAGTGAAGCCAAAGAGGCTTATGAAGTAGCTAAAATCATGAAATATTCTGAATTTAGAATTTTTACACGCGTGGCACTTTTGAGCGCAAGGCCTGCCATTTTTTCTGGAGCTTTATTGGTTTTAATGGAAACTTTAAGTGATTATGGCGCAAGTGCTTATTTGGGAGTGGATACTTTTTCGGCTGGAATTTTTAAACTCTGGTATGATTTGAATGATTCTTATTCTTCTAGTGTTTTATCGGGTATTTTAATGCTTTTTGTATTTTTGATTATGTATGTGGATTATTATTATAAAAATAAACATCATTATAGTTTTAATCAAAATTTAACTCTTTTTATCAAAAAAAGAAAATTAAATCCTATTAAACAAATTCTATCCTGTATTTATTGTTTTATGATTGCTTTTGTAGGTTTTATTTTACCTTTTATTTGGCTAGTTTATTGGGGGTTAAAAGATCATAAGCTTTTTGAATCACAATTTTATATTATCAGTTTTCAAACTATAATCTTAGCTTTAGTCACTGCTTTAATTACCACTTTTTTAGCTTATTTTTTGATGTTTAGTTCTAGGATAGTTAAAAATCATTTTTTTAATTTATTTATTTTAAAAATAAGTTCTTTGGGTTATTCTATACCTGCTGCTGCTTTAGGGATTAGCATTATAGTGCTTTTTGTATTTTTGGATAAAATTTTTCACATGAGTTTATTGGGAAATTCTTTATTTGTTCTTATTTTTGCTTATATAATTCGTTTTTTAGCGAGTGCAATTTATTCTTTAGAAGGAGGATATAATAAAATTCATCTAAATATTGATGAGGCAAGTTTAAATTTAAGAGCGAGTTATTTTATTTTATTTTTTAAAATTCACACACCTTTAATGAAACATTTTTTATTTTTGGCTTTTATTATTGTTTTTATTGATACGATTAAAGAACTTCCTTTAAGTAGAATTTTAGCGCCTTTTGGCTTTGAAACTTTAAGTGTTAAAGCTTTCTGGTTTGCAAGTGATGAAAGAATTTATGATGCAGCTTTGCCTTCCTTGTTTATCGTTTTTCTTTCTTTAATGGTTGTTGTTTGGATGGATAAAATCACAAGGAAAGATGATGTTAGAAATTAAAAATTTATCTAAAAATTTTGAAAAAATACAAGCTTTAGAAAATATCAATCTTCATGTCAAAGAAGGAGAATTTTTAAGCATTTTAGGAGGTAGTGGAAGTGGAAAAAGCACGCTTTTAAGGATTATTGCTAAGCTTGAACAAGCTAGTTCTTATGATTTGTTTTCTTGCAAAGGTGAAGTGGCTTTGATGTTTCAAAATTATGCTTTATTTCCTCATTTAAATGTTGAGAAAAACATACTTTTTGCACTTTACGATAAAAAAGATAAAAATCAAATTTTAAATCATTTGCTTAAAACTTTTGAAATTGAAGATTTAAGATATAAAAAAATCGATGAAATTTCAGGAGGGCAAGCGCAAAGAGTGGCTTTTGCTAGAGCTATAGCAAGAGGATGTCAGCTTTTGCTTTTAGATGAACCTTTTTCTAATTTGGATCAAAATTTAAAACAGGATTTAAGAAGAGAATTGAAAAAAATGATAGAAAATCAAGGCATTACGGCTATTATGGTAACTCATGATATTGAAGATGCTTATTGTATGTCTGATCAAATCGCTTTTTTAGAAAAAGGAAAAATTTTAGCTCATGCAAATCCTAAAGAGCTTTATTTTAAGCCCGATTTTAAAAGTGCGCAAATTTTACCTGATTTAAATATCATAGAAGAAAAACTTGATTTAGAAGATGAATTTTTTGCTTGGATAGCTTCAAAAAATTATATTTTTGGTTATGCAGAACTTAAAATAGGAAATCGCTTTGAGGCTAAAATTTTACAAAAAGAATTTTTAGGGGCTTTTTATAGACTTAAGTTAAGATATAAAAATATAGAATTTTTTATGTTATTAAGCTCAAATTATAACTTAGAAGAAAAAATAAATTTTGATATTATCAATTTTTAGTTAAAATTCCTAAAAATCTTTTAAGGACAAATTTCATGAAAAATCTTTTAATCATAGGCGCAGGTGGAGTAAGTCGTGTGGCTACTGTAAAATGCGCAATGAATTCTGATACTTTTAGCAAAATCACTTTAGCTAGTAGAACAAAAAGCAAATGTGATGAAATCGCTACTTTTATCAAAGAGCGTTTAGGGGTTCAAATTGAAACAGCGCAAATTGATGCTGATGATAGCAATGCGGTTGTAGAACTTATCAAGAAAACAAGAGCGCAAATTTTACTCAATGTTGCTTTGCCTTATCAAGATTTGAGTTTAATGGATGCTTGTATAAAAGCAGGGATTGATTATATAGATACGGCAAATTATGAACATCCTGATTTAGCTAAATTTGAATACAAAGAGCAATGGGCGAGAAATGATAAGTTTAAACAAGCAGGAATTTTAGGACTTTTAGGAAGTGGATTTGATCCTGGTGTAACTAATGTTTTTTGTGCTTATGCACAGCAAAATTTATTTGATGAAATTTCTTATATAGATATTTTAGATTGCAATGCAGGTGATCATGGCTATGCTTTTGCGACGAATTTTAACCCTGAAATCAATCTGCGTGAGGTTTCTGCTAAAGGGCGTTATTGGGAAAATGGCAAGTGGATAGAAACGCAGCCTATGGAAATAAAAATGGAGTGGGATTATCCAGAAGTAGGAGTGAAAGATAGCTATTTGCTTTATCATGAAGAACTTGAAAGCTTGGTAAAAAATATCAAAGGTTTAAAAAGAATACGCTTTTTTATGACTTTTGGACAAAGTTATTTAACTCACATGAAATGTCTTGAAAATGTTGGAATGCTAGGGATTAAACCTGTGATACACCAAGGTAAAGAAATCATTCCTATAGAATTTTTAAAAACCTTGCTTCCTGATCCTGCAAGTTTAGGACCACGCACTAAAGGTTATACCAATATAGGTTGTGTGATTCGTGGTAAAAAAGATGGAAAAGACAAACAAGTTTATATTTATAATGTTTGCAATCATGAAGAATGTTACAAAGAAACTGGCGCGCAAGCTGTGAGCTATACTACAGGTGTTCCTGCTATGATAGGTACGAAATTAATCGCTAAAGGAATTTGGCAAGGAAAAGGCGTGTTTAATATGGAAGAATTTGACGCTAAGCCTTTTATGGAAGAGCTGAATTCTCAAGGACTTCCTTGGAAGATTATCGAAATGACTCCAAGCTTAGGAGAGTAAGTGCTAGAGCACTTACTTTTGTCCTATATAAATAAAGTGCTCCACACTGCCTTCAAAATTATACAGATTAATTAATTCATAATCTCCCCAAAATAAAGGTTTAAAAGGTTTAAAATCTTCTTTTAATTCTTCTATGTCTTTAGCAAAGCGTATATATGAAGAACCACTCAATCTACCACTTGGACATCCTTTTACTTCACGCAAGCTATTATCCATAAGTTTTCCTCTTTCATACATACTATAGCCTTTATCGCTCATCATGGTTGCAAATATAATAGCTCCTTCATTGCATAGTTCATAAAATTCTTGCACAGCTTCTTTAAAAGCTTGTTTTGTAAGATAATATAAGCTTTGATTTGCAAATATAAAATCCATTTTTGTATTGAAGAGTTTTTTAAAGCTAGAATTAGGAGATATGATGTGAAAATTTTTAGAATCTAAGCAAGGATCTTTTTCCCAAACTTTTTTTAAACTAGGAACTATATCAATGCCATAAGGCTCTATACCCCCCCCCCGGTTATATTTTTAAAATACTTAGAATGCACTCCATTTCCACAACCAAAATCAAGTAATTTTCCACTTGTTTTGCTTAGTTTGTATTTTAAGATTCTCTCGTAAAATCTTATAACATGACCATCAGGATATTGAAGTCCATAACCTTCTTTGTCATATTTTTGAGTATATGCAGATAAAGAATTATCCATTTTTGCCCCTTTTTGTGTAGAATGTTGACTTAATGTCAAAATCCATTCTAGCACAAAAAGGATTAAAGTTATTTTACAGGGTGAAGTTCATTTGCATAAAAGCTAACTGATCCCATGCCTTCTTTTAAAGCCCATTCGTAAGCTTTTGCAACAAATTCCCAGTTAATATGAGCATAGAATTTTTCTAAATAAGCAGGGCGTGCATTACGATGATCTACATAATAAGCATGTTCCCAAACATCTACAACAAGTAAAGGAACTTTATCTTCAGTAATTGGTGTAGCTGCGTTTGAAGTACCTACAAATTCTAGTTTTTGATTTTTAGTATTATAAACTAACCAAAACCATCCTGAACCAAAAACTCCTGTAGCACCTTTGATGAATTCAGCTTTGAAATTTTCTAAAGATCCAAATTCTTTTTCTAGTGCCGCTTGTAAATTAGCATCTATACTTTGACATGAACCGCCACAGCCACAGCCTGTACTTGGCTTAATGCAATCAAAATAAAAATCATGATTATAAACTTGAGCTGCGTTATTAAATACACCCCCATTTGAAGTTTTGATAATACTTACAAGATCTTTACCTGCAAATTCAGTATCTTTAATAAGATTATTTAGATTTGTAACATAAGTATTGTGATGTTTTCCATGATGATAGCTAAAAGTTTCAGCACTCAAAAAATCACCAAAAGCATTGGTATCATAAGGTAATTTTCTTAATTCAAACATAATTTCTCCTTTATTTTTAGTTTGATATTGAAAATATTACCATAATAATATTAAAAAGAGTAAAAATATCTTAAAAGCTTAGTGGGTAAAATTTCTATTTATTTAACCTAAATAAAATAAGATACATTTATAATATATTTTAATAATAATTTAAATATATATAAAAAATTATATTTTTTTGAAATATTTTTACAAAAAATATCTATTTGTTGATTTTTAATAATTACAATTAATTTGCAACTAAAAATTATTCATAAGGAGGAAAATATGAAAAAAGTTGTACTAATCTCAGCATTACTAGGTGCTTTCGCAGCTAATGTTTTTGCAGCTGATACTCCAAGCGATGTAAATCAAACACATACAAAAGCTCATCATTCAAAAGCTAAAGCTGATAAAAAACATGAAGCTAAAACTCACAAAAAAACAAAAGAGCAAACACCAACTCAATAATGCCCAGCCTTGATATAAGTCTATAATAGACTTATATCAAAAGCTATTCGTATTCTACAAAATAAATTATTAATATTTATTAAATTTCAATAGAAAAAATGAAAAAATTGTTATTTTAAAAGAAAAATTAAAAAGTGGTGACCCATACGAGACTCGAACTCGTGTTACCGCCGTGAAAGGGCGATGTCCTAACCGCTAGACGAATGGGCCACTTTTAAGGAGTAAAAAATAAAAATGAAATTGAATTATATATATTTATTTCTTAAAATTTAATTAAATATATCAAAATTATGTGATTTTTATCTTTGTTTAATTATAATTTCATCTTCAATTTTTTATAAAATTTTAGGATTTATTATGGATTTTTATAGTCTTATTTTTTTATCCTGTGCTTTAGGAATGGATGCTTTTGCTGTATCACTATGTAAAGGTTTTAGTGTTAAAAAACTACATTTAAAACATTATCTTATTGTTGGAATTTATTTTGGTGGATTTCAAGCTTTGATGCCAACTATTGGTTATTTTATAGGCATAACTTTTGCATCTTTTATTGCGAGTATTGATCATTGGATAGCTTTTATTTTACTTTCTTTAATAGGATTAAAAATGATCAAAGAGTCATTGGAAAATGAAAATTGCGATAGTAATGCCAATCAATTTGGCTTTAAAACCATGCTAGCTTTAGCAATTGCTACGAGTATCGATGCACTAGCAGTTGGTGTGAGTTTTGCATTTTTAAATGTAAATTTATTATTAGCTATATTTTTAATAGGTATTATCACCTTCATTTTATGTATCATTGCTCTAAAAATAGGGAATAAATTTGGAATTTATCTTAAAAATAAAGCTGAACTTTTAGGCGGATTGGTTTTAATTATACTAGGAGTAAAAATTCTAATAGAACATTTATTTTTCGATTGAAAATTTCATTCTTAAAGTAGCTAAAGCTTTATCAAATTCCAAGGCTTTACTTTGAAATTTTTTATTAAAAGTTCTTTGTCTTTTGGCAAGTTGTGTAGTATGTATCGTGATTAAATTTTCAAGCTCTTTAAAGGAAATTTCTCCATCTAAATATTCTTTACACTCTTTCAAACCTATAGAATTTAATGCTTTAAGTTTATGATCAAATTTAGAAAAAAGAATTTTTGCTTCATCTAAAAGTCCATTATCAAGCATTTCTTTTGTTCTAGTTTTAATACGTTTTTTTAAAATTTCTTTATCCCACGCAAGCTCATAAATTTCTATATCTTTAAGCACCCCAGTTTTTTGTGTTCTTTTTAAAAATTCACTAGGAATTTCTCTTGTTTGTTCATAAATACCCAGCCATTTTTTTAATCTATAAGTATCATTTTTTTCTATTTTATAGTTTGGATCAATATTTAATAAAAGAGCATAAATTTCATCGTTATTTAAAGAACTCTTTGACTCTAAGGTTTTTTCACTTAAACCATCTATCATAGTTTTTAAATAAAATCCAGTTCCACCTACTATAATTAGAGGTAAATTTCTAGCTAAAGCAAATTCTTTTGCTTTTTGATATTCTCTTATGAATAACTCAACATTAAAATGTTCATTCACGCTCAATAAATTTACCCCAAAGTATTTTATACTCGCAAGATCATCTTGTGAAGGCTTGGCACTTGCTATATTAATCTCTTTATAAACACAAAGACTATCAAGACTTAAAACAACAGCATTAAATTCTCTTGCTAAAGTATTGGCTATGTATGTTTTTCCACTCGCAGTTGTTCCTATTAATGCTATTTCAAAAAACATTTTAATATTTATCCTAAAATTTATAAAAATTTTAGTAAAATCATAGCAAAAAATATTTTAAAGTAGAAAAATGAACACATTCTGGATAAAATTTAAAGATATTTTAGAACTTGTAGTATTTAAGCATTCTATTTTTGCTTTGCCTTTTTTATTTTCCTCTATGATTGTAGCATCAAAACTTGTAAATGACACTGCTTGGTTTGGTTTTAAGGCGTTGATTTTAGGCATTATTTGTGCGGTAAGTGCAAGAAATTTTGCCATGGCTACAAATCGTTTAATGGATGAAGATATAGATAAGGATAATCCTCGTTGTGCAAATCGCCCTAATGTCAGTGGAAAAATAGGTAGAAAAAGCGTATGGATTTTTATCATTATTAATGCACTTATTTTTATATCATGTTCTTATTTTATTAATACCTTGGCCTTTTATTTGTCTTTTCCTGTGCTTTTGGTATTGGCTATTTATTCAGCTTTTAAGCGCTTTAGTTCTTTAGCACATTTAGTTTTAGGATTTTGTTTAGGACTTGCGCCTATTGCAGGAAGTGTTATAATTATGGGTGAAATTCACATTTATAGCGTTATTTTATGTTTAGGTGTAACTTTTTGGACAGCTGGGTTTGATCTGCTTTATTCTTTACAAGATATGGAGTATGATAAAAAAATAGGACTTCACTCTATTCCTGCTAAATTTGGTTCAAAGGCTACTTTATTTATATCAGCTTTTTGCCATATTTTAGCGGTATTATTTTGGCTTCTTTTTGTGTGGGAAGTTTGGGGTGTAGCACTTGGAAAAATAGCACTTATTGGGGTAATTATAAGCGGTATTATTTTAGCCTTGGAACATAAAATTGTTCACAAGAATTTTGCTCATATTGATAGAGCATTTTTTACTCTAAATGGTTATTTAAGTATTATCTTTTTTATTTTTATTTGGATTGATTTATTATGGAATTAGCACTTTTTAAAGCAGGATTTGAAGCTCATTTAGAATGTTGTGAAATAGAAAATAACCGTTTTCTTGGAGAATACCTAAAACTTGGAGCAATTTCTCAAATTTTAAAATGGAAAAAACTTGCTTTACGCATTGATTTTGACGAGGGTGAAAAAATTATTTTTGATCTTCTTTTAAGTCTAAAAGAAGATATTTTAAGGCTTGAAAATTCTTTAGATAAAAATAAAGAACTTATACCACTTAAGCAAAAAGGGGTAGTAGAATCTTTGAATTTTGAATATCTAAATTTTTTGGATACTATTTTAGAAGAAGATAAAGAATATTATTTAAGATTTGATTTAAATAATCAAAAAATAGCTATTTTTATCAAAGCTCAAAGTCAAACATTGGCAAAAATTATCAAAATTAAGCCTGAAGACAAAATGGCTTTTGATGCTTTTGTTGTTGAAATTCAAAGAAATATGATAAGAAATAAGAAAGGCCAAGAATGAGTGATGATGTACTTTATTTAGTTTTTATAATTGTGCTTTTAATTGCAATGCTAGCCTATATGAATATCAAAGAAAGAGAAAATAATGCAAAAATAGCAAAACTTCAAAATGTGATAGAAGATATTACCAAAGAACTTCATTATTTTCGTAAAGAATTAGGAGTTAAAGATGATAGCGAAGAGGATGAAGACTATAAAACCTCTCTTTTAAAAGAAGAAATTATGATTGAACTTGATAAACAAATCAGTTCAAAAATCACTCCTGTTTTAAGAACACTAAAAACTATGGAACATATCATAGAAGATTTTCAAAATGAACAACAAAATCGTCTTTTAAATTTAGAACAAAAAGCACAAAGCATGGCTAAACTTACGCCAAATTACGATACAGAAGAACAAAAAATAGAAAATCTTTTCAAAGAAGGAAAAAGCATAGAACAAATCGCTAAAGATTTACGCATTGGCACTGGAAATGTAGAACTTGTCTTAAAATTTAAGAAATTAATAAAATAGAATGGAAAATAAATGCTTATAGATCAATTCAGTAGAAAGATAAATTATCTTAGAATTTCAGTTACACAAAGATGTAACTTTCGCTGCCTTTATTGTATGCCAAAAATTCCTTTCGATTATCAGCCAAAAGAAAATTTATTAAGCTTCGAAGAACTTTTTTTATTTGTTAAAGCAGCTATAGACGAAGGAATTGAAAAAATCCGTATAACAGGTGGAGAACCTTTATTAAGAAAAGATTTAAGTATTTTTATAAAAATGATTAGCGATTATAAAAGCGATATTGACCTTGCTATAACTACAAATGGATTTTTACTAAAAGACTTTGCTAAAGACCTAAAAAATGCTGGACTTAAACGACTTAATATTTCACTTGATACCCTAGATCACAAAAAAGCAAAAACTCTTGCGCAAAAAGATGTATTAGATAGTGTTTTATCTGGAATTGATGAAGCTTTAAATCTAGATTTGAAAGTAAAACTTAATACTGTAGCTCTTAAAAATTTAAACGATGATGAACTGATATCTCTTTTGGAATTTGCAAAATCAAAAAAAGCTCAAATTCGCTTTATAGAATTTATGGAAAATACTCATGCTTATGGTAAATTACAAGGATTAAAAAGAGATGAAATTATACAAATTTTGAGTCAAAAATATCAAATTCAACTTATAAAAAAAGATGAAAAAGCACCTGTGAGTATTTACAAGGCAGATGATTATGAATTTGGAATTATAGATCCTCATAGCCATGAATTTTGCGATTCTTGCAATCGCATACGCTTAAGTGCTGAAGGCTTGTTAATACCTTGTCTTTATTTTGATGAAGCATTAAGCATAAAAGAAGCGGTTCGAAAAGGTGATATTAAAGCCGCTGTAGAAATATTACAAGAAGTATTAAGAAATAAACCAGAAAAAAATAAATGGAGTGTTGTTGATAATGAAACCTCATCTCGTGCTTTTTATCAAACTGGAGGTTAATTTTGCAACTTGTTGAAAGTTTCTTAAGCATTCAAGGAGAAGGTAAATATAATGGAAAATTAGCTATTTTTATGCGTTTTGCTGGTTGTAATTTCAACTGTTTAGGTTTTAATGTAAAAATATCAAAAAACGATAAAACTCTCATTGGATGTGACACGATAAGAGCTGTTTTCACAAAAGATTTTAAAGAAAGTTATGAAACTTTAAATGCTAATGAACTTTTAAAAAGAGTGATAAAATTAAAACAAGACTTTGATCCTATAGTTGTTATCACAGGTGGAGAGCCATTAATCCATTATGAAAATCCTGAATTTACAGAATTTATCCAAATGTTATTAAAAAATAAATTCGAAATACACTTTGAAAGCAATGGAAGCATAGAAATTGATTTTGATAGATATCCTTTTTACAAAGAATGTATTTTTGCTTTAAGCGTTAAACTCCAAAATAGTGGGATAAAAAAAGATAAACGATTAAATTTTAAAGCTTTAAAAGCATTTAAAAATTACGCAAAAGATAGTTTTTATAAATTTGTTTTAGATGCCAATACTCTTGATAATTCATTTTTAGAAATCAATGAAATTCTAAAAGAAGCTCCAAATCAAATTTTTTGTATGCCTATGGGTGAAAATGAGCAAAACCTTAAAAAAAATGCTCAAAAAATTGCTGAATTTTGTATTAAGAATGGTTATAATTATTCTGATAGAATTCATATTCGTCTTTGGAACGATAAAGAGGGTGTATGATTATAAGAAAATTATTTGAATTTGAAAACGCACACATTGTTAGATTTTGTTCTTCTAAGCGTTGCAAAAGTAGCATTCATGGACATTCTTACAAAGTTGAAGTTTTACTTGAAAGCAAATATTTAGATAATGCTGGAATGGTCTATGATTTTGGACTTTTAAAAACCTATATACGCCAAATTATTGATAGTTTTGATCATGCTATCACTCTTTTTAAATATGATGACGCAAAATATTTAGAAGAAATGAAAAAATATTCAAGTCGTTGGATTTGCCTGCCTGTTAATGTAAGTGCTGAAAATTTTTGTCGTGTATTTTTCATACTTATAGATGCTTTATTAAAACAAACAAAAATGGTAAATGGAGAACAAGGAGTGACTTTACAAAGCATCATTGTTCATGAAACAAGAACAGGTTATGCACAAGGTTTTAGAGAAGATGCCTATAGTGAGCTAATGCCAAAAATTTCACTTCAAGACATAGAATTTTCCAATGGCATTAAAGCAGAATGGAATGATATAGATTTTTATAACAAATTAAAAAATGAAGAAATTTTTATAAATCCAAAGGAGATTTAATGCAAAAAGCTAAAATTTTAATTGCCTTAAGTTTTTTTTTATTAGTTTTATCTGCCTGTTCTAATGATGAAAAAAATATTTCCAAGACTCAAAATACAGATCAAGAAGTAGTCCAAATAGAACAAAACGATGAAAAAACAGAATTAAGTGACTCCAACCTGCCTTTACCTGTAGATGATGAAGCACAAAGTTCAGATGATGAACATGAAGTCAATCCTAGTATTATCAACTCTTTATATAAACAAAAATGCGCCACTTGTCATGGAGAAAAAGGGGAATTAAAACCTAAAAACAGCACGGCCATTAAAACCTTGAGCAATAAAATTTTTATACAAAAAATAAAAACGATAAAAGATAAAAACCATAGTTTTTTAAGTGATGAACAAATTCAAAATTTAGCTGATTTTATAAACAAAGGAAAATAATGGATCAAAGTTACGAATTCTTTTTAGCTTTACATCTTTATAGTCTTTATGCGAGCGGTTTTTTAATGCTTTTTTATCTTATACTAACACAAGGAAATTTTAAAACCGAATTCATTTTTATTCGCAGAATACGATTATTTTTACCAATTTATTATTTATTTTTAGCTTTGATTATTTTTACAGGTTGTTTGTTATCAGCAATGAAACAATTTCAAATGAATGTCAATATCTGGGTAATGATTTTTTCTTGGATCTTAATTTTTGCCTTAGCAATTTTTCACTTTGTTTGTTTTAAAAAAGCAAGAAGATTTAGAAAATATGCCACTTTTAGATGGATTAGTTGTTTGATTTTACCTTTTGAAATTTTTTTATTGTTTTTGCCTTTTTTAATAGAAAGATATCTATAAAATGCAATTTTTGTATAACAAGCAAGCTGGAGAAGAGTTTATACAACTTCAAGGTGAAAACTTTAACCATTTAAAAGTAAGAAGAGTAAAGGAAAATTCGGAGCTAAATCTTAGAAATTTACAAGATAATTTTCTTTACAACTATACAATCACAAATTTAACAAGAAATTCTTGCACTTTAAAATTTTTAAACAAAAAATCACAAAATATAAAACAAAGTGAATTAAACTTAGCCTTAGCCATTATAGATATTAAAATTTTAGAAAAAACTCTACCTTTCTTAAATGAACTTGGAGTAAAAAAGTTACATTTGGTTTTTACAAATTTTTCACAAAGAAATTTTAAAATCGATTTAGAAAGATTTGAAAAAATCATTATTTCTTCTTGTGAACAATGCGGTAGAAATACTAAAATGGATTTAATTATCCACCAAAGCACTCAAGAATTTGTTCAAAAATTTCCAAATGCAATTATGGTTGATTTTCAAGGAGAACAACAAAGTCATTTCGATGAAAAAGAATTATATTTTATAGGTCCTGAAGGTGGATTTAACAATGATGAGAGATTATTGTTTAACCGGAAAATCTCTCTTAAAAGCTCTAATATTCTAAAAAGTCAAACAGCTATTATAGCTATAGCTTCAAAAATTTTACTTTAACTTTTCTTAAATTAATCTCTTTTTTATGTTAAATAATTTATAATCACGGCTTATTGTTTTAATTTTTAAGGAAAACTAATGAAAAAAGAAATTCACCCAGAATATGTAGAATGCAAAGTAAGTTGTGCTTGTGGAAATACTTTTACAACAAAGTCAAACAAAGCAGAATTAAGAGTAGATATTTGTTCAAATTGCCATCCTTTTTTTACAGGCAGTGAAAAAATTGTAGATGCTGCAGGTCGTGTAGAGAAATTTAAGAAAAAATACGCAATGCAATAATTATGCTTTATTTTATTCCTACTCCCATAGGAAATTTAAGCGATATTTCTTTTAGAGCCTTAGAACTTTTAAAGACTTGCGATCTTGTGTTTTGCGAAGATACAAGAGTAAGTAAGTCTTTGATTTCGTTATTAAATACCAAATTTCATACTGATATACATATTTCTAAATTTATAGCCTTACACTCCCATAATGAAAAAGAAGTTTTAGCAAGTATTGATTTAAAGATATTTGAAAAAAATGTAGCTTATTTAAGTGATGCAGGAATGCCAGGAATTAGTGATCCTGGCAAGACTTTGGTAGAATTTGCACAAGAAAATAATATCACCTATGAAATTTTACCAGGTGCAAATGCAGCCTTAGTTGCTCTTGTAAGCTCGGCATTTTGTCAAAAAGAATTTATCTTTATTGGTTTTTTAGCAAATAAAGGTAAAGAAAGACAAAAAGATATAGAAAAAATTTTAAATCTTCCTTATCCAAGTATTATTTACGAATCCCCTAAGCGTATTTTATCTTTAGTAGAACAAATTATGATTCTAGATAGCCAAAGAGAAATTTTTTTGATTAAAGAAATCAGTAAAAAATTTGAAAAAAAATTTAAAGGCAATGCTAAAGAGCTTTTTGAAATTTTAAAAAAGTCTAATTTAAACGGTGAATGGGTTGTAGTACTACAATCAAAAGAACAAAATTTTTTGCAAAATACTCTTTGTGAAAAAGATATTATGGATTTAGAGCTGCCTTTAAAAGCAAAAGCAAAATTATTATCAAAGATCAATGGAAAAAATGCAAAAGAAATTTATCAAAAACTGCTTTTAAGTCAAGATTAGGTAAAATTTTAAGTATGATAGTTTATGGGAAGCAAATATTTTTTTATATTTTAGAATATCATAAAGACTGTATCAATGAGCTTTATTTAGCAAAAGAATGTGATAAAATTACTTTTTCCAAAATCGCAAAATCTGGTTTTAAAATCAAAAAACTTGATTTTAAAACTGCTCAAGCTTATGCGAAAGGTGGAAATCATCAAGGTTTTTTGCTAGATATTAAAGAAAGTTCTTTTGCAAATTTAAATGAGATCAAAAAAAATGATTTTATTGTTATGCTTTATGGAATTAGTGATGTAGGAAATATAGGGGCTATCACGCGTACAGCTTATGCTTTAGGGGTTGGGGCTTTAATTTTTATTGGTGAAAAATTAGCCATGGAAGGAGTAATTCGCACAAGCAGCGGAGCGGCTCTTGATTTACCTATTGCAATAAGTAACGATGCTTTAAGTGTAATAAACGAACTAAAACAAGTAGGTTTTTATTTTTATGCGAGTGATGGCTCGGGAAAAGAAATTCACAGTGTAAAAATAAGCAATGGTAAAAAAGTTTTAGTTTTGGGTAGTGAGGGTTTTGGTTTAAGCTCTAAAATTATAAAAAAATGCGATGAATGTGTGGGCATTGCGATGAAAAATAATTTTGATAGTCTTAATGTCAGCGCTGCTTTTGCAATACTTTGTGATAGGATGTTAAATGCTTAATTGGAAAAAAATACAAGAATTAAATTTAAAAGAAGTTGCAGCAAAAACGCAAATTGAACTTGATTTTCTTGAAGCTTTAGTAGAAAAGAATTTTGCTGTTTTAAGTCGTTTTAATGTTAAAGGTTTTGTTAAAATTTTGAGCAGAGAATACGAACTCGACTTTAGTGATTTTAACGAAGAGTATGAAGCTTATCTTAACGAAAACAATCCTACTCCACAAACAAAATCAAAAATGATAACCCCAAAACTAGATGCTTATAGTCAAAAATCCTTTAACACTTGGCCTTTTTTGATTGTTCTTATTGTTTTAGTGATTATAGGAAGTGGAATTTATTATTTTGATACACTTAGAACTTTTTTCAAAGATGAACAAAATAATACTAGTGCAACAGTTATAGACATAATAGGACAAGCACAAGAAAATTTAAAATCTTTAGGTGGAAACAATGTTGTTATTATAGACAACAATAAAGCACAAGAAACAAATCAAACAGAGAGCGTTTTACCAAGCCAAAACATCTCATTACAAGAAAATGATAAAAACATAAGCATAGAAAATAATATCAGTGAAAATAACACAACCCTACTCGATGAAGAAAAAAATACCCAAATCCAAGAAGACACAAATACACCAAAAACTGATTCTTTAAAAGAAGCACATTTTAAAACCTCTACCAAGATTTGGATAGGTTTGATAGATTTAAAAAGCCTTAAAAAAACAAGCTTTGTTAAAGAAAAAGATTTTAATATTTCTTTAGATAAAGATCAGTTAATTTTAACAGGGGCTGCAGCTTTAACAATGTTTGATCAAGAAAATAAAGAACAAAAATTTCCTGTAGGAATTTCAAAACGTTTCTTGATTAAAGATGGAAAAATTACAAGTATTTCAGCTGCTGAATTTGTAAAATTAAATAAAGGTAAAGAATGGTAAAAAAAATTATTATTCTTACTCTTTGGGTTAATATATCTTTTGCAATCTCAAGTCTTGAATTAGCAAAAAATTTAGTAAACAATCCTAGTAAAAATTCTCAACTAGAATTATTATTCTCAAATAATTCTTACATAGATAATAATGGAAATTGTGATATTGCAAAAATATCTCAAATATTAAAAACCAATTCTTTAATTGCCTTAACACTATCAAATCCTCAAAGTCTAAAACTAAATTTTAAAGCAAAAGCTGATGAAGTTATGTTTTTTAAAATTTTATCCGATGTTTTAACAGATGCCGGATATATATATTTTATCCCTACAGATTTGATTTTAAGAGAAGGAAATATTGACTATACCATACAAGTAGAATCTCAATATGTTTTAGATCCTGGAACGCTTTACAATCTCTTAAAAGAAAATTCTGTCTATATAGATAATATTAAGCGCATTGGAGCATATGACTATGAATATGATTTAAATTTTTCCAATGCTGTATTAAAAACTAATACAAATGTTAATTTAAATACTCCAAAATCATTAGAAAAACCCCTTAAAGACTATGTGTTTGATTTAAAAAATGCTACAAATTTGATTATTGATGCAAATGATTTAGACAATTGGTTTCCTAAAATCTTCTTTTTAGATAAAAATCTGAATCTAATTAAAGCAGTAAAAAGCGAAAATAAAAATAATCATTTTTCAGAACTTATTCCAAATGGTGCTATATATGCTATTGTAAGCGATATGTATAGTTTAGATAATATACGCAGGGGTTTAAAAATCACACTTAAAAAATAAAGGATTAAGAAATGTTTGATGAAATCCGTTTTAATACCATAGAAAGACTTCCAAATTATGTTTTCGCAGAAGTAAATGCGATAAAAATGGCAGCAAGACGTGCTGGAGAGGATATCATCGACTTTTCAATGGGAAATCCCGATGGTAAAACTCCACAACACATTATAGATAAACTTTGTGAAAGTGCTAACAAAGATAAAACCTCGGGATATTCTACATCCATGGGGATTTATAAACTTCGCTTAGCAATTTGTAATTGGTATAAAAGAAAATATAATGTCAACCTAGATCCTGAAAATGAAGTTGTAGCTACTATGGGTTCAAAAGAGGGTTTTGTAAATCTTGCAAGAGCGATTATAAATCCTGGAGATGTTGCTATTGTGCCAACTCCTGCTTATCCTATACATACTCAAGCTTTTATTATAGCAGGAGGTAATGTAGCAAAAATGCCTTTAGCTTATAATGAAAAATTTGAGCTTGATGAAAATCAATTTTTTGAAAATTTACATAAAACTTTAAATGAAAGCATCCCGCGTCCAAAATATGTCGTTGTTAATTTCCCGCATAATCCAACAACAGTAACTTGTGAGAAAAGTTTTTATGAAAGATTGATAGCAACGGCAAAAAAAGAAAGATTTTATATTATTTCAGATATTGCTTATGCAGATTTAACTTATGATGACTATAAAACTCCTTCTATTTTGGAAATTGAAGGCGCAAAAGATATAGCGGTAGAAACTTACACTCTTTCAAAATCTTACAATATGGCAGGCTGGCGCGTGGGTTTTGTAGTAGGAAATAAACGCTTAGTCAGTGCGCTTAAAAAAATAAAATCTTGGTTTGATTATGGTATGTACACACCTATTCAAGTAGCAGCTACCATAGCTTTAGATGGAGATCAAACTTGTGTAGATGAAATCCGTGCAACTTATGATAAAAGAATGCACATTTTACTTGAAGCTTTTGAAAATGCAGGCTGGAAACTTCAAAAACCAAGAGCAAGTATGTTTGTTTGGGCAAAACTCCCTGAAAGCAAAAGACATTTAAAAAGTTTAGAATTTTCAAAGCAACTTTTACAGCGTGCTAGTGTTGCAGTAAGTCCTGGGGTAGGTTTTGGCGAAGCAGGTGATGAGTATGTAAGAATTGCTTTAATTGAAAATGAAAATCGCATACGCCAAGCTGCACGTAATATCAAAAAATATTTAAAAGAGTAAGTTATGAAAGTAGCGATTCTTGGTTATGGCACTGTTGGAAGTGCGGTGGTTAAATTTCTTTTAGAAAATGATAAACTTATTCGTGCAAGATGTGGGCAAAGCATAACTCCTGTGATCGCTCTTGCTAGAAGTCCTAAAAAAAATGCTTTAATTCCAATTACTCATAGCGTTGCAGAAATTTTAAATGCTGATGTAGATGTTTTTGTAGAATTAATGGGTGGGGTGGATGAAGCTTTTAAAATAGTGAGTGAAATTTTAAAAAAGAAAAAAGCTGTTGTTACTGCAAATAAAGCTATGCTTGCTTATCATCGTTATGAACTTGAAAATTTGGCTAAAAATTTAGCTTTTGGTTATGAAGCAAGTGTGGCTGGAGGAATTCCTATTATAAAGGTTTTAAAAGAAGGTTTAAGTGCAAATAATATTTTGGCTATAAAAGGGATTTTAAATGGTACGAGTAATTATATTTTAAGTTCTATGAGTCAAAAAAATATGAGTTTTGAACAGGCTTTGCAAATAGCTCAAAATTTAGGTTATGCAGAAGCTGATCCAACTTTTGACATAGAAGGGCAAGATGCAGCACATAAACTGCTTGTTTTATCAAGTATCGCTTATAATCTTAAAGCTAAACCTGAAGATATTTTGATCGAGGGTATTAGCGAAATTGCGCCTGAAGATATGTATTTTGCTAATGAGTTTGAATTTACCATAAAACTTTTAGGTATAGCTAAGGTGCGTGAAAATAAAGTAGAATTAAGAGTGCATCCTACTATGATAGATAAAGAAAAAATGCTTGCAAAAGTTGATGGAGTGATGAATGCTATAAGCATTAATGGAGATTTGTTGGGTGAAAGTTTGTATTATGGAGCAGGAGCAGGAGGAGAGGCCACTGCAAGTGCTGTGATTTCAGATCTTATGGATATAGCAAGAGATCAGGTAAAAGCACCAATGCTTGGTTTTGTGAACACTTTAGAATACGAGCTTTTAAGCAAAGATAAAATTTATACAAAATATTATTTAAGGGTGAAAGTTGAAGATAAAATAGGGGTTTTATCTAAAATCACACAATTGATGAGTGAAAATAATATTTCTATCGATAGTTTCTTACAAAAACCTAAAAAAAATGATGAAAATTACAGTACTTTGTTTTTTACTACGCATTTAACTTATGAAAAAAGCATACAAAATTTGCTTGAAATTTTACGCAAACAAGATTTTATAAAAACCAAACCTTTTATGATGCGTATAGAATAATGGGTTTAAAAGCTTATTTAGATGGAATTTTAGGTGAAGATAAGGCTTGTAAATTTTTAAAAAAACAGGGCTTTGAAATTTTAAAAAGAAATTTCTATTCTAAATTTGGAGAAATCGATATAATAGCCAAAAAAGATGAAATTTTACATTTTATAGAGGTTAAATTTACTCAAGATGATTATGAAGTTTCCGAGCGTTTGGATAGAAAAAAATTTGAAAAAATTTTAAAAACTATAGAATTTTATCATCTTAAAAATGGAATTTCATCGGATTTTCAGATTGATCTGATTTGCATTAAAAATGATGTGATACAATTTTGCGAAAATATAAGTTTTTAAGCTGATATTTAAAAAAATAAAATACAATTAGACAAAAATTAAAGAAAGGAAAAATTATGGGAAAATATATTGAATTAACAAGTGATAATTTTGCTCAAGCAAAAGAAGGTGTAGCTTTAGTTGATTTTTGGGCTCCATGGTGCGGACCTTGTAGAATGCTTGCTCCGGTTATTGATGAACTTGCAAATGACTTCGATGGTAAAGCTAAAATTTGCAAAGTAAATACAGATGAACAAGGTGATTTAGCAGCTGAATTTGGTGTTCGCTCTATTCCTACGCTTATTTTCTTTAAAAATGGTGAAGTTGTAGATCAACTCGTTGGTGCACAATCTAAACAAGCAATTAGTGATAAACTAAACTCTTTACTATAAACTAAAGGCTAGTATAACTAGCCTTCTTCTTAAAAATTTCAAATTTATACTAAATAATAATTTTTATTAACTACTATTAAGAATAATTTTTATATCATTATTAATAATAAAATTCAATATAAAGGAAATATAAATGTTAGATGTAGCAATCATAGGTGGAGGTCCTGCTGGACTTAGTGCCGGACTTTATGCAACTAGAGGTGGACTTAAAAATGTAGTAATGTTTGAAAAAGGTATGCCTGGTGGACAAATTACCTCAAGTTCTGAGATAGAAAATTATCCAGGTGTAGCCCAAGTTATGGATGGAATTTCTTTTATGGCTCCTTGGAGTGAACAATGTATGCGTTTTGGTTTAAAACATGAAATGGTTGGAGTAGAACAAATTTTAAAAAATAGTGATGGAAGTTTTACCATCAAATTAGAAGGTGGTAAAACAGAACTTGCTAAAGCTGTGATAGTTTGTACAGGCTCAGCTCCAAAAAAAGCAGGTTTTAAGGGCGAAGATGAATTTTTTGGAAAAGGTGTAAGCACTTGTGCAACTTGTGATGGATTTTTTTATAAAAATAAAGAAGTTGCAGTTTTAGGTGGTGGAGATACGGCTTTAGAAGAAGCTTTATATCTAGCAAATATTTGTTCTAAGATTTATCTTATCCACCGCAGAGATGAGTTTAGAGCAGCTCCATCTACAGTAGAAAAAGTTAAGAAAAACGAAAAAATAGAACTCATTACTAGCGCAAGTGTAGATGAAGTATATGGCGATAAAATGGGTGTTGCTGGAGTAAAAGTAAAATTAAAAGATGGTAGTATTAGAGATTTAAATGTTCCAGGAATTTTTACTTTTGTTGGTCTTAACGTAAGAAATGAAATTTTAAAACAAGACGATAGTAAGTTTTTATGCAATATGGAAGAAGGTGGGCAAGTAAGTGTTGATCTTAAAATGCAAACTAGCGTTGCTGGACTTTTTGCCGCAGGGGACCTTAGAAAAGATGCGCCTAAGCAAGTTATTTGTGCTGCAGGTGATGGAGCTGTAGCTGCATTAAGTGCTATGGCTTATATAGAAAGCTTGCATTAAGATTTTATAAAGTTGCTAAAAGCAACTTTATTTTTATTTAGCTTCCTATCACTCCACCATCAAGTTTTCTTATCATTATTACACTCGATCTTGGTGTTTTTCCATAAGGAAAAGTACTACCTTTTAAACCTTCTCCTGGATGTTGTATGCCTACAAACATTGTAGTATAATCCTCGCTAAAAGCAATTCCTGTTAATTCACAAGCAATAGGCCCTGTTAAAAAGCGTCTGATTTCCCCTGTTTTTGGATTTGCTGCTAGCATGCAGTTATTTCCCATACCTTCGTATTCATCTTTATTAGAATAAGATCCATCTGTTTGTATCCAAAGTCTTCCATCTCTATCAAATTTAAGTCCATCAGGAGAATTGAATTTATTTTCACTTGTAATATTATTTGAGCCTTTATATAAGCCTTGTTGGTTATCAGGATTTCCAGCAAGAGCAAAAATTTCCCAAGTAAAATCATCGTCTTTATGAGAATTTTTTGGCATCCATTTTAAAATTTGTCCATAAACATTTTTAGTCCTTGGATTTGCTGCATTAGGTTCTTGGCGATTTTTGTTGTTCGTTAGTGTTGCAAATACTTCTTTAGAACCACTTTGTTTATGGCTTGCTATCCATTCACATCTATCCATAGGAGTTGCACCTACAATACTTGCAGCAAGACGCGTATTGATGAGTACTTGAGCTTGAGACTTAAAACCATTTTTTTCATCTAGGCCGTTTTTGCCATATTCTAAAGCTATCCATTTTCCCTGTCCTTTAAAATCTCCCACATTGCCGTTAAACTGTCCTACATACAAAGTACCTTCATCTAAAATTTTACTTGTATCAGTACCTTTTTTGTATTTGTGTTTGCTAACAAATTTATAAATAAATTCATTCATCTCATCATCACCCATATAAACTATAACAGAACCATCTTTTTCTACGATAATTTCTGCATTTTCATGTTTAAAACGCCCTAAAGAAGTTCTTTTAACAGGTGTGCTTTTTGCATCAAAAGGATTGATTTCCACTATCCAACCAAAACGATTGGCTTCATCGATATTTTTAGCTAAATCAAATCTTTCATCAAATTTTTCCCAACCATAAAGGCTAGTTTTGTTAAATCCATAGCGTTTAAGAGAGTCATTAAATTCTAGATTTTCACCTGAACTTCCAAAAAAGTCATCAAAATTTTCTTCACAGGTGATATAAGTTCCCCAAGGTGTTTGTCCATTTGCACAATTTGCAAAAGTTCCATGAACAAATTTTTCATTTTTTAAAACTTCTTTTTTAGCTGCTCCACTTACTTGCATTTTAGTGTTTGCATCGATTCTACGATTATATTTAGAGTCTAAAACCACAGTCCAATCATCACCCTTTTTTTCGATTTCTAAGATACTCACACCCACACTGGCTTGTTCATATAAAACATCTTCTTTGCTTAAATTTTTACCATGATGATTAAACATGATTTCAGGATTTATATATTCATTATTAACGGCTAAAATTCCTCTGTTTTTTGAAAGTGGAAAAAAACTCATACCATCATCGTTATCTCCAAAAACCAAATGAGCATTTTTAACCGCATTCATATCGATGATTTTATTTTCATCATAAGGTTTTGCTTTACTAAAAAGTGGATCACCCCAAGAAATTAAAACCTTTGCTTCATAACCTTGTGGTACTATAACTTTATCTTGCGTGCTTGCACTAACAGCTTTAAAACCTAGCAAATCCTTATCCTTAAGCATAGCAGCACTTAAATTTGAACTTGCAAAAAAAGCCACCATAGAACCTAAAGCTGAACCTTTTAAAAACAATCTTCTTTCCATTTGTTTTTACTCCATATTAAAATTTAAAACAATGGAAGTATAAAAATATTTGGAAACTTTTTAGAAACTTTGATGAAAAATTTAAATTGAAGGAAAAATTTATACCTAGTTTTTCACTAGGTATAAATGACTAATTAAAACCTCTTCTTCTTAACATCTTCTAAGATATTATTAGCTATATCACTTACTGTACTAGAAATAATAGCTGATTCATTAGCAATTTCAACATTATCTTTAGTAGTTTGATCAATTTGAGCTACGCTATCATTGATTTGAGTGATACCTGCAGTTTGTTCTTTAATACTTTCTGCCATATCATTGATAGATTGAACAAGTAAATTAGTATTAGCTTCAATTTCTGATAAAGACTTTTGAGTTCTTTCAGCTAACTTTCTAACTTCATCAGCTACCACTGCAAAGCCTCTACCATGTTCTCCAGCACGAGCTGCTTCAATAGCTGCATTTAAAGCTAAAAGATTGATTTGATCTGCAATATCACCTATAATACCTGTAACATTTTTAATCTCTTCAGATTGAGTGATAACATCACTAGTTTTAACTGAAACATTTTGCATAGAAGAAGTGATCTCTTCTAAAGCTGCTGCAGTTTCTTCTAAAGATTGAGCTTGAGAATTTGAAGAAGTGGTTAAGCTTTGAACAGCAGTTTGTAATTTTCCACTTTCATTAGCTAAAGCATTAGCAAAGTCTGA
>NZ_MJXQ01000019.1:0-186461 GCF_001762865.1 Campylobacter sp. BCW_6468 | reverse complement strand
TTAACAAGTCCGCAATGAGCTACTTTCCCCCTGCCAGTAAGGCGTAGTATCATCACCCACGATGTGCTTAGCTTCTTGGTTCGGGATGGAGCAAGGCGTTTCCACATCTGTATAATCACGGACATTGTTATTTAAATATTCTTTGAAAAATTGAATTTAAGAATAAAACTTAATCTTTTATTCTCTTTCTTCTTTTCTTATCTTTTATCTTTGATAAGTTTTTATATAGAATACTTAAAAAACAATGTTAAGAGCAAGTTCTAATACAAACTTTACTTGAAAGATTTCTATTAAACTCTAAATATTATCTATATTCAAAGTCTTCTTAAAAACCTTAACAAGGAAGTGATGCTTTATTAAAGATAAGCCAAACGCTCTATTAGTACTGGTCAGCTAAAGGACTTTCATCCATTACACACCCAGCCTATCAAACTAGTAGTCTTCTAGAGAGCTTAGAGAAGATTCATCTTAGAGTTGGCTTCACGCTTAGATGCTTTCAGCGTTTATCCTTTCCAAACTTAGCTACGCTGCGATGCTCTTGGCAGAACAACAGCTACACCAGTGGTTTGTTCAACCCGGTCCTCTCGTACTAGGGTCAAATCTCTTCAATCTTCTTACGCCCACGGCAGATAGGGACCGAACTGTCTCACGACGTTCTGAACCCAGCTCGCGTACCGCTTTAAATGGCGAACAGCCATACCCTTGGGACCTGCTCCAGCCCCAGGATGCGATGAGCCGACATCGAGGTGCCAAACCTCCCCGTCGATGTGAGCTCTTGGGGGAGATCAGCCTGTTATCCCCGGGGTACCTTTTATCCTTTGAGCGATGGCCCTTCCACACAGAACCACCGGATCACTAAGACCGACTTTCGTCTCTGCTTGACTTGTATGTCTTGCAGTTAAGCTGGCTTATACCTTTATACTCTACGAACGATTTCCAACCGTTCTGAGCCAACCTTTGTAAGCCTCCGTTATTATTTGGGAGGCGACCGCCCCAGTCAAACTACCCACCAGACATTGTCCCACTTGAGGATAACTCAAGCTGGTTAGCTACCCAAATAAGAAAGAGTGGTATCTCAACAATGGCTCATATACAACTGGCGTCATATACTCAAAGCCTCCCACCTATCCTGCACATTCTTATCCAAGTAGCAGTGTCAAGCTGTAGTAAAGGTCCACGGGGTCTTTCCGTCTTGCCGCGGGTAGGAGGAATTTTCACCTCCACTACAATTTCACTGGATCCCTCTTTGAGACAGCTCCCATCTCGTTACGCCATTCATGCAGGTCGGTATTTAACCGACAAGGAATTTCGCTACCTTAGGACCGTTATAGTTACGGCCGCCGTTTACTCGGGCTTCGATCAAGAGCTTCGCTAATGCTAACCCCATCAATTAACCTTCGAGCACCGGGCAGGCGTCACACCCTATACATCCTCTTACGAGTTAGCAGAGTGCTGTGTTTTTGGTAAACAGTCGGGAGGGACTCTTTGTTGTAAGTTTCCTTGCTTTCGGAGTAAATCCTAATACAAAGCTAACCACACCTTATACCGAAGATACGGTGCTATTTTGCAGAGTTCCTTAAAGAGAGTTCTTCCACGCGCCTTAGAATACTCATCCCACCCACCTGTGTCGGTTTACGGTACGGGCAACATTAGCTAAACTTAGAAACTTTTCTTGGCTCGACGGCATCAGGGGTTCTTCTATCCATCCGAAGACTTCAAAAAGCCTTTCAGTTCTCGGAGTATTGTTATACGGATTTGCCTGTACAACCTCCTACGACCTTAGACTAGCACTTCCATCCGCTAGCCCCCTTAGCCCTAAGCGTCCTTCCATCGCACACTAATGTTGGTATTGGAATATTAACCAATTTGCCATCGTCTACCCCTTTCGGACTCGACTTAGGACCCGACTAACCCTACGATGACGAGCATCGCGTAGGAAACCTTGGGTTTACGGCGTTAATGATTCTCACATTAATTATCGCTACTCATGCCTGCATGCTCACTTCTATTCGCTCCAGCACTCCTTACCGGTATACCTTCGACGCAAATAGAACGCTCTCCTACCACTTAGTAAACTAAGTCTACAGCTTCGGTACTTACTTTAGCCCCGTTATATTTTCCGCGCAAAATCACTAGACCAGTGAGCTATTACGCTTTCTTTAAAGGATGGCTGCTTCTAAGCCAACCTCCTGGTTGTTTAAGTAACTTCACATCGTTTTCCACTTAAGTAAGATTTAGGGACCTTAGCTGGTAGTCTGGGTTGTTTCCCTCTTGACGACGGATTTTATCACTCGCCGCCTGACTGCTGTGATTACATATAAGGTATTCGGAGTTTGATAGGGTTTGGTACATTGGTGTATGCCCTAGCCCATTCAGTGCTCTACCCCCTTATATTACGACACAACGCTATACCTAAATATATTTCGGAGAGAACCAGCTATCACGAAGTTTGATTGGCCTTTCACCCCTATCCACAAGTCATCCCGGGGCTTTTCAACGCCTATGGGTTCAGTCCTCCACTAGTTCTTACACTAGCTTCAACTTGCTCATGGATAGATCACTTCGTTTCGGGTCTGCAGCATCTGACTAAGCGCCCTATTCAGACTCGCTTTCGCTACGGCTTCGCGTTTGCTTAACCTTGCCAGACACCACAACTCGCAGGCTCATTATGCAAAAGGCAGTCCATCACCCTGTATTGCTACATAGGGCTCTGAATGATTGTAAGCAAATGGTTTCAGGTTCTATTTCACTCTGATCACCTCAGTTCTTTTCACCTTTCCCTCACGGTACTTGTGCACTATCGATCTGGTATTAGTATTTAGGGTTGGATCGTGGTCGACCCGGATTCAGACAGGATTCCTCGTGTCCCGCCCTACTCAGGATACTGCTAGCTAAGGTTTGTTTTTCGCATACGGGACTATCACCCTCTATGGTTATACTTTCCAGAATGTTCTGCTAAACTTACCTCTTGCACATTGCAGTCCTACAACCCCCAGTGCAAGCACTGGGTTTGCCCTCTTGCGCTTTCGCTCGCCGCTACTGACGCAATCTCTATTGATTTCTTTTCCTGAGGGTACTAAGATGTTTCAATTCCCCTCGTTCGCTCCTATATAGGTAATGTATATCTCTATACATTGGGTTGCCCCATTCGGAAATCTACGGATCAAAGCTTCTTGACAGCTCCCCGTAGCTTATCGCAGTCTAGTACGTCCTTCATCGCCTTTACCAGTCAAGGCATCCACCATTCGCTCTTAGTAGCTTACCTTTTTTACCTTTTATTATTGATTCTAAAACGCATCACTTCCTTGTTAAAGTTTTTATGATAAGACTTCTTTATCTTAAGACGGAAAGCATTCAAACACTTAATATAAAACTAAATGATTTAGTCTCAACTAAGCAGTGAGTTTGAAACTTGTCTTTAATTTATAATCCTTAAATCTAATATTCTCTTTATTCATAGAAGAGAAGACAGCTAAAAGTAAGTTAAACTAAAGAAAAGATAAATAGGTTTTATCCTTTAACAAGTCCTGTAAAATTGTTTTTATTAAAACTTGCTTGTGACTCTTAACAATGATAATTAAAAAGAACATTTAGGTTTAAAACCTAAAGGAAGTATATATATTAACATAATCATTATAAATATAAATGCATAATGTATATGCTACTTATATCTATTAAAGTATATTCTTTTATAGTTAAAGATAAAAAATAAATCTAAGTATAGAGTTTATATTTTATATTTAATCTATTTTATATACTTGCTTTAGATTTTAAAGCTTCTTTATTCAAATCTTTTTTATGGTGGGCCTAACAAGACTTGAACTTGTGACCTCACCCTTATCAGGGGTGCACTCTAACCAGCTGAGCTATAGGCCCTTAATAAATGGTGGAGAATAGCGGGATCGAACCGCTGACCTCCTGCGTGCAAAGCAGGCGCTCTCCCAGCTGAGCTAATTCCCCATAAACAATTAGCTTTATCATCAATCTTTGAAATCTAAACAAGAATCAATTGAGTTTATATATTGAAGTAATAGTTGTGAGACTTATTACTTTGTACTCTAGAAAGGAGGTGATCCAACCGCAGGTTCTCCTACGGTTACCTTGTTACGACTTCACCCCAGTCGCTGATTCCACTGTGGACGGTAACTAGTTTAGTATTCCGGCTTCGAGTGAAATCAACTCCCATGGTGTGACGGGCGGTGAGTACAAGACCCGGGAACGTATTCACCGTAGCATGGCTGATCTACGATTACTAGCGATTCCGGCTTCATGCTCTCGAGTTGCAGAGAACAATCCGAACTGGGACATATTTTATAGATTTGCTCCACCTCGCGGTATTGCGTCTCATTGTATATGCCATTGTAGCACGTGTGTCGCCCTGGGCATAAGGGCCATGATGACTTGACGTCGTCCACACCTTCCTCCTCCTTACGAAGGCAGTCTATTTAGAGTGCTCGGCCGAACCGTTAGCAACTAAATACGTGGGTTGCGCTCGTTGCGGGACTTAACCCAACATCTCACGACACGAGCTGACGACAGCCGTGCAGCACCTGTCTCTAAGTTCTAGCAAGCTAGCACCCTCTTATCTCTAAAAGGTTCTTAGGATATCAAGCCCAGGTAAGGTTCTTCGCGTATCTTCGAATTAAACCACATGCTCCACCGCTTGTGCGGGTCCCCGTCTATTCCTTTGAGTTTTAATCTTGCGACCGTACTCCCCAGGCGGTACACTTAATGCGTTAGCTGCATTACTGAGATGACTAGCACCCCAACAACTAGTGTACATCGTTTAGGGCGTGGACTACCAGGGTATCTAATCCTGTTTGCTCCCCACGCTTTCGCGCCTTAGCGTCAGTTGAGTTCCAGCAGATCGCCTTCGCAATGGGTATTCTTGGTGATATCTACGGATTTTACCCCTACACCACCAATTCCATCTGCCTCTCCCTCACTCTAGACTATCAGTTTCCCAAGCAGTTTAATGGTTAAGCCATTAGATTTCACAAGAGACTTGATAATCCGCCTACGCGCCCTTTACGCCCAGTGATTCCGAGTAACGCTTGCACCCTCCGTATTACCGCGGCTGCTGGCACGGAGTTAGCCGGTGCTTATTCCTTAGGTACCGTCAGAATTCTTCCCTAAGAAAAGGAGTTTACGCTCCGAAAAGTGTCATCCTCCACGCGGCGTTGCTGCGTCAGGGTTTCCCCCATTGCGCAATATTCCCTACTGCTGCCTCCCGTAGGAGTCTGGACCGTGTCTCAGTTCCAGTGTGACTGATCATCCTCTCAGACCAGTTAAGCGTCATAGCCTTGGTAAGCCATTACCTTACCAACTAGCTGATACTATATAGTCTCATCCTACACCGAAAAACTTTCCCTACTCAACTTGTGTTAAGCAGGAGTATAGAGTATTAGCAGTCGTTTCCAACTGTTGTCCTCTTGTGTAGGGCAGATTAACTATACCTTACTCACCCGTGCGCCACTAATCCACTTCTAGCAAGCTAGAAGCTTCATCGTTCGACTTGCATGTATTAGGCACGCCGCCAGCGTTCACTCTGAGCCAGGATCAAACTCTCCATAAAAATTATAGATAGTTTAATCTTTTTCTTCAAAGAAAAAGTTATGAAAGATTAAAAGAAAAACTTTTAATCTTTTTAATTATTAGATTGAATAGATTTTACATAATTACTTATGCCTAAATCTTTCTGGCTCAATCGATCACTTATTTAGATTTCAAAGATTGACTAATAAGATTTGAATAACAATACTAAGTTAAAAGAACAAAACAAAAAATCATTTTTAAAAGAAAAGTTTTTAAATTAAAAAACAAGATTTATAAAAAAGCTTTTAGTTTATAAGACAAAAACCAAAAGAGTTAATTTATAAAATCTACTAAGCTAGTGAAACTTTATAATTTAAAAGATTTTAAGTCCTTTTTTCAAAAAAAGGAAATGAAAGTATAACCAATTAAACTTAAAAGGGGATTAAACAAAGGATTAAATAGTATAAATATTTGTGTAAGTATTTATATAAGTATTTGGTGGGTTTAAAAATGGGGGGGGGTTAAATGATAATAAAAAATACAAGATATAATATACTATTAATAGGATTGAAAGGCTTGACTTAGGGAAGATAAGTTCCCTAAGTTTAGAAATATTTAAAAAATTTTAATATTTTAAAAAATACTCTTGAATTTTTTTAGGATCACTTGTTTTTGTAAGTGCTAATATAAGCAAAACTCTTGCTTTTTGAGGATTTAAATCTTCAGCACTAATAAAACCTAATTTTTCATCTGAATCACTCACAGCAACACAACCTGCTACAACCCTTGAACTTACAACAACCTTAAGCCCTTTTTTTAAAAGCTCTTTTAAAACATCTTTTTGATTTTTGTGTATACTTCCTGCTCCACTTCCTGCAACAACTATGCCCTTAGTTCCATGTTCAAATAAAGCTTTTGCAGCGACACCACTACCATCATTTGAATAGCTATAAAGAATATCTACTTTTGGCAAACTTGTGAGTTTGCTTACATCAAAAGGAGCGTTTTTTGTGTGAGCTTTAGTAACATTATTATAGAAAAAGACTTTACCATCTACTATATAACCCAAATCCCCAAAATCAGGAGAAGAGAAAGCATCAACATTTAAACTATGAGTTTTTACTACGCCTCTAGCGCTTAAAATTTTATCATTTATAGCTACCATAACACCCTTATTCTTAGCTTCTTTATTGGCAACTAATGCCACTGCATTATAAAGATTTTTCGGACCATCCGCACTTATAGCAGTTGATGGACGCATAGCGCCAACTAGAACTACGGGCTTATCACTTTTAATGGTTAAATTTAAAAAATAAGCAGTTTCTTCCATAGTATCAGTACCATGAGTTATCACCACACCGTCTATCCCCTCAGCAAAAAGCTTAGCAATTTTTTTAGCAAGCCTTAACCAAATTTCATCACACATATTTGAACTATCAATATTTGCTATTTGCTCCCAACTAATATCTGCTAAATCTCTAATTTGCGGAACTGCTTTAATTAATACATCTATATCAATGGCTCCGGCCGTATATCCTGTTGTAGCAATAGTGCTATCAATGAAGCCTGCTATCGTTCCGCCTGTTCCTAAAATAGCAATCCTTGATTTAGCTTTTTTCATACATACTCCTATAAAAAGACAACATATAAATAATTTTTTAATCTCTTGTATATTAATTTTTTAATGTTATTAATGCAAATTATAAGTAAAAATTTTTATAAAATCTCTTTAACAACAAACTGTGGAGTTACCATTCCCCTAAATTCATTCTTAGAAATACTTCCAAGCAAAGAAATATTTTGATTCAATTCTGGCTCTTTATCAAAATTAAAAAATAAAGCTTCTATGGTTTTATTTTCCTTAGTTAAAACAAGCTTTAAGTGTTTTTCATCTCTACCTAGAAGTTTTTTATTTTTTACACAAAGATTTTCTAAAACAAAAAAAGGTCGTGGATTTTTATGTCCAAAAGGTTCAAAAGATTCTAAAATTTCAAGCATTTCAAAATCAATTTCGCTAGGTTCTAAGATTCCTAAAATTTCATCCGTATCCAAAAATTCACTTTCAGAAATTTGCGAACATTCTTTTTTGATTTTATTTTTAAATTGTTCAAAATTTTCAGAGTTTAAACTGATTCCAGCAGCACCTTTATGACCACCATAATTGCTTAATATAGAATTTGTCTTAGAAATTAAAGCCAAAATATCAATCTTGCCAACACTTCTTGCACTACCTTTTAAGTGTTCTTCATTTTGAGAAAATACAAAAGCAGGTTTATTAAAATGTTTAGCTAAACGACTTGCCACAATCCCTAAAACACCTTCATGCCAATTTAAACCCGATACCACAATACAAGAATCGTTTTCATCGATTTGATTTAAACTATCTTCAAAAAGCTGTTTTTCTTCATCTTTACGACTTTCATTAAAACTAACAATTTGCTCTAGATATTCTAAAGCTTTATTAAAATCTTTAGTGTGTAAAAATTCATAAGAAATACTTGCATCATCCATTCTTCCAGCACTATTTATAAGCGGAGCAATTAAAAATCCTATATTATCAAGAGCAAATTTATCCTTTTGATAATAATGCTTAATAGCCCTAAAAGCAGCCCTTTTAGATTTGTTAATATGATCTATGCCACGCCTTACTAAAGCACGATTTAAATCTCTAAGCTCCATCATATCTGCAATAATTGCAATCGCCAAAAGTTCTAAAAATTTACTCATATCGTATTTAAGCTTGCAAACTTCTTTTAAAGCTGCTATCAAATACCATGCCACTTGAGCTCCACAAATTTCAATTTCTGGAAAATCACAATCTTTTTGCTTTGGATTGATAATGGCAAAAGCATCAGGCAAAACATCTTGAGGCATATGATGATCAGTGATAATCAAATCTATATTTTTTTCTTTACAGAGTTTGGCTGCTTCAAGAGCAGCTATTCCATTATCTACTGTTATTATTAAATTTACATCAAGTTCGTTGATGATCTCAGCATTTAATCCATATCCATCTTTAAAACGATTTGGAATTCTTATAATATAATCAAAACCTATATCATCGAAAAATTCTGCCATAATAACACAAGAAATGATTCCATCAACATCATAATCTCCTACTATGGCGACTTTCTCATTTTTTTCTACAGCTTCTTTGATGCGATTAGCTGCTTTATATGCATCCTTTAAACAGCATGGCAAAGGCAGATCACAAAGTTTGGTATGCAAATCTTTTTCAAAGCGTGAAGCCAAAATTTTTTTAATTTCATTTTTATTAATTATCTTCATAGTTTATAGCTGCCTTGATAAAACTGCAAATCACAGGATTAACATGCTCAAGTCTTGATGTAAATTCTGGATGAAACTGCACAGCCAAGAAAAAAGGATGACAGTTAAGCTCAACTGCTTCAATCAATCCTTTGCTTTCACCACTTACAATCAAACCGTGTTTTTCAAAATCTGCTCTATATTTTGGATTTGCTTCATAGCGATGACGATGGCGTTCTTTTACACTCTTTACTTCATTATAAACCTTAGCCAAAAGGGATTTTTCCTTGATATCACATTTATAAGCCCCTAAACGCATAGTTCCACCTAAAGGAGTTTTTGCAGTACGAATTTGTTTTTCTCCATTTGTATCCATAAATTCATCAATCAAATAAACCACAGGATTTTGGCATTTTTCATTAAATTCACTTGAATTTGCATCTTTAAGTTTTAATACATTTCTAGCAAATTCCACCAAAGCAAGCTGCATACCTAAACAAATTCCTAAAAAAGGAATTTTATTTTCTCTTGCGTATTGAATGGCTTTTATCTTACCTTCTACACCACGATATCCAAATCCCCCAGCAACCAAAATTCCACTCACATCTTTAAATACTTCAGAACTTTCCATATTTTCAAGTTTTTCACTATCTACCCATTTTAACTCCACTTTAGTATCTAGGGCTGCACCTGCGTGTATAATAGCTTCAGTAAGGCTTTTATAACTTTCTTTTAAATCCACATATTTGCCTACAAAAGCGATTTTAACTTCATTGCTTGGAGCTATAACTCTTTTTACCAAAGAGTCCCAATTTTCCATATTAGGTTTTAAATTTTTCAAATCCAAAATTTCAGCAATAGGGCTTAAAATATCTTGCTTTAAAAAATTAAGTGGAATTTGATAAATACTAGCCGCATCAACACTTTCTATCGCGCAATTTTTTTCCACCCCGCAAGAAATAGCAATTTTATCTTTTAAATCTCTATCAAGAGCTTTTTCACTACGACAAATAATCATATCAGGACTAATGCCTATGCGCCTTAACTCGCCTACACTATGTTGAGTTGGCTTTGTTTTTAATTCCCCTGCAGCCTTAATAAAAGGTACTAGAGTAAGATGAATATTCATAGCATTATTTTTACCCACTTCCAAACGCAAAGCACGAATAGCTTCTAAAAAAGGCAAGCCTTCTATATCCCCAACAGTTCCGCCTATTTCAACGATAAGTATATCTTTGCCTTCTCCTGCTTTTTTAATGCGATCTTTGATTTCTCCTACTATATGAGGGATAACTTGAATGGTTTTGCCAAGATATTCTCCACGCCTTTCTTTTTCAATCACACTTTGATAAACCCGTCCTGTAGTGAAGTTATTATCTTGAGATAAACTCTCATCCAAAAAACGCTCATAATGCCCCAAATCAAGATCCGTTTCTGCTCCATCATCAGTTACAAAAACCTCTCCATGCTCAAAAGGACTCATAGTGCCTGGATCAACATTGATATAAGGATCAGCTTTTAAAATACTCACTTTAAGCCCTGAATTTTTTAAAAGTGTTGCGATAGAAGCAGCGGCTATCCCTTTACCCAAAGAACTTAAAACTCCACCTGTTACAAAAATATATTTTGTTTGTTTCATTGATAATAAGCCTTATTTTTTTATCTAATTATAGCTTGATAAAACTTTTTATTTCATTAGAATTTTAAGTAAAAAATGCAAGAATTACAAAAAATATTTTTATCAAAAAAGGAATAAGCATGCAAATCACTTTACTTTTTCACACTCCATTATCTGTTTGTTCTCATGCAACAAGAACTTGTTGGCAAAGCTTTGAAAAAGGCGATTGCGGTGGCGAAAAAGATAAAGAACTTATCGATCGCGTGGGCAACAAATTCAAACACGCTTCAACCTTAGAACATCTAAACTATACTTTTTATATACAAGGAATTTCAAGAGCTTGCTTACAAGAAGTCGCAAGACACCGTCACACTAGTCCTAGTGTAAAAAGCACGCGTTATACCTTAAAAGAACTTCGCAATGAAGGTGAGTTTAAAATAGGAGATTTTGAAAATGCAAGCCGTTATCTTGTGCTTTGCGGTAATGAAGAGGTTGATAACGCAAGCATTAAAGCCTTAGAAAATTTACGCACTATTTTACAAAAAAGCATTAGTCTAGATATAGCCAAATACTGCTTACCAGAAAGCTATAAAACCGAACTTACACTAACGATTAATGCAAGAAGTTTACAAAATTTCATTTCTTTGCGTAGTTCAAAATCAGCTCTTTGGGAGATTAGAAATTTAGCAAATGCTTTATTTGAAGCCTTACCACAAGAACACAAATTTATATTTGAACATTGCCTACATAAAGATATAGAATAAATCATACTAATTTTATCTTATTTAAAATATTTTTATGTTACCATTTATAAAATCAAGCTTTATGCAAGTATATTTTCATATACCTTGTGCTTGATTATAGTTTCTTATAAGGACTTTTTATGGATAAACAATTTTTTCAAGATTTTCTAATGCTTTCACAAGCTCATACTATAGCTACTCTTACTATGCTTTGTGTTGTTTTTTACGCATTAAAAAAAATGCGGGATATAAAAATCAATTTTTCTCTTCGCATGCTATTTGCGCTTTTAATGGGTTTGGGGTTTGGTTTTGTTTTGCAATATTTGGCAAATTTTCCAGATGCTGAAGAAGCAAGTAATATTCTTTGGTATAGTGAAACAAAACATTGGTTTGCATTTGTAAGTTCTGTTTTTGTAGCTTTTATAAAAATGCTAGTTGTTCCTCTTGTAAGCATTTGCATTATAAAAGTAATTATAGAAATTGATAAAAATATCAAAATATCCTCCTTGCTTGGAATAAGTCTTTTTTGGATACTCTTTAGCACAGCCATAGCTGCAACCTTGGGTATATTTTTAGGTTATAGTTTTGATTTAGGAAGTAATTTTGCCATACATGAAGGAGATAAACAAATTCGCGAAATTCAAACTTTTTCAAATATTATACTAGGGCTAATACCTAGCAACATCATTACAGCTATTAATAAAGAAAATATTATAGCTATTGTCATTTTTTCCTTTTTTATAGGAATTAGTGCTAAAAAAATTTCTAAAAAAGAAGAGTGTGAACAAGCCTTTAAAAGTTTTCATAATTTTATCCTAACCTTTTATAATATTATGATGAACATGACTGCTACAGTGATTAGATTTATGCCTTATGCTGTAGTTTGTATGATGGCTAATGTGCTTTTAAGCAATGGTTTTGAAGCTATCAAAACAGCTGGACTTTTTATAATGCTTATTTATATAGCTATGTTAATAATGTTCGGGGTGCATTTTTTACTTCTTGCTTCACAAGGGCTAAACCCTATAAAATATGCAAAAAAAGCATTTCCTGTATGGTTATTTGCATTTAGCTCAAGATCTTCTTTGAGCACTTTGCCTATGACTACTTCAACTTTGCAAAATAAATTTGGAGTTAATTCAGCTATAGCTAATTTTGTAGCATCTATAGGTACAACAACAGGACTTAATGGTTGTGCAGGATATTTTCCAGCTTTAGCGGCAGTTTTTGTAGCTTTTGCTACACATACACATATTGATTTTACATTTGCTTTAATGATAGTTTTGGTAGCTGTTATTGGATCCTTGGGTATAGCTGGAGTACCTGGAAGTGCAACTATGGCAGCTTCTATTATGCTAGCAGGGATTGGATTTGGTAATAATTTTGTCATGTTAAGTTTGATTTTAGCTATAGATCCTATTATAGATATGGCAAGAACAGCAAGTAATGTCTCAGGAGCTATGACTTCGGCACTTTGTACTGCAAAAAATCTAAAAGCCCTAGATAAAGAAATTTACAATTCTTAATCTCTTAAAACCCAATATTTTTCATTGGGTTTTAGTATTTATTGGCAACCTTCACATTCTATGCTACGATCTGCAACATTGACTTTTTCACTATCAGGGCTTTCGCTTCTTAGATAATAAGTAGATTTTACTCCAAGCTCCCAAGCGAGTTGATAAATTTCATTTAAATATCCCCCACTTGCTTTATCAAGCGATAAAAAGATATTTAAACTCTGCCCTTGATCGATCCATTTACCACGCACAGCAGCAGCCTTTACAAGAATTTTTTGATCAAGTTCGTAGGCTGGAGTATAGTATTGCCAAGTATCAAGGCTTAAATTTGGCACAACAACAGGTATCATACCACTTAAATTTTGTTCAAACCACTTTCTTTTGTAAACAGGTTCTATAGTCTGCGTAGTACCCACCAAAATAGAAATAGAAGAAGTAGGTGCAATGGCCATCAAATAACCATTTCTCATACCATCTTTTTTAACTTTTTCTCTAAGTTTAACCCAGTCGCATTCACTTTGATCAAATAAGCCCTCTCTTAAAGTTAAAGCTTTAGCCTTAGGACTTGCTACATCAATAGGAAAAATCCCCTTGCTCCAATTTGATCCTTCAAAATCCTCATAAGAACCTTTTTCAAGAGCTAAATTTGAACTCGCATTAATAGCCTCAAAGCTAATTTGTTCCATAATCTCATCGATTTTATTTAAATGCTCATCGCTTCCCCAATAAATCTTAGCTTCAGCAAGCATTTGTGCCTCACCCATGACTCCAAGACCTATGGCGCGAGATTTTAAATTTGTATCTTTTACTTTTCTATGAGGATAAAAATTTAAATCTATCACATTATCAAGCATACGAATAGCCGTTGGCACAACACGCTCTATATCTTCTTTAGTATATACTTTGCTAAGATTTATACTTGCTAGATTACAAACGGCTGTTTTTCCATCATTTTTATATTTTTCTACTATATAAACTTTATTACCATCAATACTATCTAAAGTTGAGATTTTTTTGGCTGGTTTTTCATATCCCCCATCGATCGCAACTTTTTGTTCTTCATCAAAATGAAGTTCATCTCCATTTTCAAAAACTACTTTAATTTGATAATAATTTGGCTCGGTATTTTGAAAAATTTCAGTACATAAATTTGAACTTCTAATAATTCCTACATGAGCATTTGGATTTGCTCTATTAGCACTATCCTTAAAACATAAAAATGGCAAGCCTGTTTCAAAATAATTTAGCAAAATTTTCTTCCAAAGCTCTTTAGCTTCTACGATTTCTTTGGTAATGCTTTCATCTTTTTCATATTCTTCATAGCGTTTTTCAAAAGCCTCGCCATATAAATCACATAAATCTGCTGTATCTGCAGGATCAAAAAGAGTCCATTTATCATTAGCTCTTACTCTCTTCATAAAAAGATCATTGATCCATAAAGCAGGGAAAAGTTCATGGGCACGGCGTCTTTCTTCACCTGAATTTTTACGCAAATCAATAAAATCACTTATATCCATGTGCCAAGGTTCTATATAAACAGCTATAGCTCCTTTTCTGGTTCCTAGCTGATCTACTGCCACGGCAATATCATTAGTAATTTTCAAGAAAGGTATAATCCCTCCTGCGGCATTTTTATGCCCATCTATGCTTCCACCCATAGCACGCACTTTAGACCAATCCCAACCTATACCGCCACCAAATTTAGAAAGCAAAGCCATTTCTTGGTAAGAATCAAAAATACCTTCAATATTATCAGGGGTTGATCCTATATAACAAGAACTAAGCTGATGGCGCGTTGTTCTTGCATTAGATAAAGTCGGAGTTGCAAGCATGAGTTCAAATTTAGAAATTAAATCATAAAATTTCTTCGCCCATTCTTGAGGATTAAATTCATTCTGCGCTAAAAACATCGCAATGGCCATAAACATTTGTTGAGGAAGTTCTATAGGCATACCTTTACTATCTTTAATCAAGTATCTATCATATAAAGTTTTAATACCAAGATAAGTAAATTGCATATCGCGTTCAGGTTTAATATAAGCATTTAAATCATCTAAATCGTATTTTTCTTTAAGACCAAGTAAGATTCTTCCTTCTTTTTCGCCCTTTTCAAAATACTCACGCAAATGATTATAGCGATTCATACCATTAACTTTTTTATATAAATCAAATAAAAAAAGTCTAGCTGCAACAAAGGTCCAATTTGGACAATCAATATCTATCTTATCTACTGCAGTTTTAATTAAAGTTTTTTGAATTTCTTCAGTTGAAATTCCATCACGAAATTGAATCTTTGCATCGAGTTCAAGTTCGCTTAAATTCACACCTTCTAAATCTTTTACAGCATCAGAGGTGCATTTTTTGATCTTAGAAACATCCAATTCTTCTGTACGACCATTTCTTTTAATAACTTTCATTGCCTTCCTTGCTTTTTATTTAAATGTTCTTTTAAAAATTACATCAACATTTTTTGTATAGTAGTTATAATCGAAACATTTTCTTACATCCTCTTCGCTCAAACTTTTTCTTAAATCTTCATCGCTTAAAAGCGCTAACAAAAACAAACTTTCATTTTTTTCATTGATAGCAGCCTTACCATTTTGCAAATCTGCCCAAACTTTCATAGCGTTTCTTTGAACTATTTTATAAGCTTCTTCACGACTAATGCCTTTAAATGGAAGCTCTAAAAGCACCCTCCCTGAAAATACAAGCCCGCCTGTAAGATTTAAATTTTTCATCATATTTTCAGGATAAACTAAAAGCTTATCAATCAAATTTGTAAGACGCATAAGCATAAAATCAGCCGTGATAAAAGCATCAGGCAAAATAAATCTTTCAACACTAGAATGAGATATATCTCTTTCATGCCAAAGTGCAACATTTTCTAAAGCTGGAGTTACAAAAGATCTAAGCACACGACAAAGCCCTGTGATATTTTCACTTAAAACAGGATTTCTTTTATGTGGCATAGCTGAACTTCCTTTTTGTCCTACACTAAAATACTCTTCAGCCTCATAAACTTCAGTTCTTTGAAAATGTCTTATCGCTACAGCGATTTGCTCACAACTTGAAGCTAAAATTGCAATAGCAGAAATAACTTGAGCATAACGATCTCTTTGGATCACTTGATTTGAAACAGGGGCAGCTTTAAGACCTAAATTTTTACAAACTTCTTCTTCAAATTCTAAAGGAGCATGAGCAAAATTTCCCATTGCACCACTGATTTTTCCATAGCTTATCACTTCTTTTGCATGTTCTAAAAGCTCTTTTGCATGCAAAATTTCATCATACCAAATAGCTAACACTAAACCAAAAGTGATAGGCTCTCCATGAATTCCATGACTTCTTCCTACCATTAAGGTATTTTTATGCTCCAAAGCACGCTTTTTGATCACTTCTAAAAGCAAAGAAACATCTTCTAAAATAAGCTCCAAACTCTCTTTTATCTGTAAAGCAACAGCCGTATCTATACAATCAGAACTTGTCATTGCATAATGCACAAAACGACTCTCTTCTCCCAAACTTTCACTTACACTTGTAAGAAAAGCGATAACATCGTGTTTTGTGGTTTTTTCTATTTCGTCTATTCTTGCAATATCAAATTTTGCATTTTTAAGAATTTTTTCGCAGTCTGTGTCATTAATGAGACCGAGTTTATTCCAAGCTTTTACAGCGGCTAATTCTACTTTTAACCACGCATCGTATTTTGCTTGCATGTCCCATTTTTTAGCCATGATTTCTCTGCTATATCTTTCAACCATCTTTGAAACCTTTTTAGCTATAATTTTATATTTTAAAAAACAGAAATTATATCAAATTATCCTAAGAAAGTTATTAAATGGCTTACATAAAAATAAAACTCTCAAATAATGGAAAAAAGGCATTTCAAGTCCTTATGGAAAATTTAAAAATTAGCATAAATGAAGCACAAAAACTCATAGACAAAAAAAGACTTTTTTGCGATGGAATTTTAGTAGAAGAAAAGAATGAAATTTTAAATGGTTTAGTAGAGCTTATAGTCTATGAAAACAATCCCAAAGGAGTAGAAATTGTCTTTGAAAATGAAGACTTGGCCATACTTGAAAAAGAAAGTGGGATCTTAAGTCATCCAAATGGTAGACATTGTAAATACAGTCTTAGTGATGAAATTTGGCATCTTTGGGGAAAAGAAGCTTGCGTAGCACACAGACTTGATAAAGAAACGAGCGGACTTATACTTGTAGCCAAAAATAAAAAAGCTCAAATTGATCTTAAAGCTTTGTTTGAAAAAAAACTGGTTCAAAAAGAATACCTTGCTCTAGCTAACGGAAAAATAGAAGAAAATTTTATAATTGATAAAGCCATAAATTTAGCCAAAAACTACGATGATGTAAAAACAAGGATGCAAATTTGTAAGGAAGGAAAACAAGCTATCACTGAGTTTGAAATTTTAGAGTACTTTCCTAAAATCAACGCTACTCTTTTACTCTGCAAACCCTTAACAGGCAGACAACACCAAATAAGAGTGCATTTACACTATAAAAATCATACCATTTTAGGCGATCCACTTTATGGGCTTAGCAAAGAACAAATCGAAAGTATTTTAGATGAAAAATTAACCCCCAAAGAACGCTTAAAACTTACAGGTGCCTTGCGTTTGTGTTTGCATTCTTATCGTTTGAAATTTCAATATAAAAATCAAAATTTTAATATCAACTCAAAAATAAACATAAAAGAAATTTTCAACAATTCTATAAAATAAAATGATGTTTCACTACGCTACAATCAATCACTTTTTTACCAAATTTTAAAACAAAAAATAATTCTTGCTAAAACTTTAAGTATAATTAAATAAAAAAGCGAGATTTTCCAAATGAAATTTGTTAATTTTATACAGGGTCAAAAACCCAATCTAGGAGTACTAAATTCTAGTGGAAAAATTGTAAGTTTTGATGATCTTGGCATTGAAACTAACGATATGAATGAATTTATTATCCATTTTGATAAATTTAAACACAAACTTACAGACTTGGATTCTAAAATAGCCTATGAAATTCCACAAGAAAATTATCTAGCCCCTATTATAGAACCTCGTCAAGATATTATATGTCTTGGGATTAATTTTTTAGATCATGCCAAAGAATCTGCCAAATTTAAGGGTGAAAAATTTGAAGAAAGAGAATATCCTGTATATTTTGGAAAACGTTGCAATCAAGCTACGCCACCTTTTGGCGATATACCTTTACATGCAGATGTAACTTCTCAGCTTGATTATGAATGTGAGCTTGCATTTATTTTAAGTAAAGATGCTTATAAAATCAAAGCTAAAGATGCAAAAGATTATATCTTTGGCTATACTATTATCAATGAAATTTCAGCTCGCGAACTTCAAAAACGCCACAAACAATTCTACCGAGCAAAAAGTCTTGAAGGTAGCACTATAATGGGACCTTATATCACAAGCGTAGATGAAATTTCTTATCCTCCTAAACTCCAACTTCAAAGCTATGTCAATGATGAACTACGCCAAAACTCTAACACTCAATTGTTTATTTTTGATATTGCTTATGTCTTAGAAGAACTTAGTGCAGGCATGCTTTTAAAAGCTGGAAGTATTATATCTATGGGAACTCCTAGTGGAGTAGGTATGGGGTTAAATCCACCTACTTTTTTAAAATCAGGAGATAAAGTACGTTGCGTTATAGAAAATTTAGGAGAACTTTGTAATAAAATAAAAAATATCAATTATTAAATAATTTACTAAAATTATACTATAATGGCATTTTAAAAACTTAAATTAAGGCAGAAATTTATCATGAAAAAAATAATAATGATTTTATGTTTATCTTATGCAAATATAGTCTTTGCAGTAGATATGATAACCCCTATTCCAAATTCCATCTCTTATGATAAAGAAAAAGCTGAACTTGGAAAAAGTCTTTATATGGATAAAAGTTTATCTAAAGATGGAAAAGTTTCATGCAATACTTGCCATAGGCTTGATCAACACGGTGTTGATGGGCTTGAATTTTCAATAGGAGTTGATAATCAACTCGATAAACCCTTTAACACTCCTACAACCTTTAATTCTGTGTTTAATTTTGTGCAATTTTGGAATGGCAGAGCTAAAGATTTAACAGAACAAGCTATGGGACCTTTTTTCAATCCAAAAGAAATGGGGCTAAGTCCTGAACTTCTTTTACAAAAAGTTAATTCAAATGAAAATTATGTAAAAACTTTTAAAAAACTTTATGGAGAAGTTACGGTAGAAAACATAGCTCTTGCAATCGCCGAATTTGAAAAAACCTTGATCACCCCAAATTCTCCTTTTGATCGCTATCTTAGCGGGGATCAAAATGCTATTTCAACTCAAGCTAAAAAAGGTTACGAAGATTTTAAAGCTAATGGCTGCATCTCTTGTCATCAAGGTCAAAATATAGGCGGGAATATGTTTCAAAAAATCGGTATTTTTGAAGAATACCCAAACCAAGAAGATTTAGGGCGTTATGAAATCACAAAAAGAGAAGCTGATAAAATGGTATTTAAGGTTCCTAGTCTTAGAAATATAGCCAAAACCGCGCCTTATTTTCATGATGGTTCTATACCTACTTTAGATGCTTGTGTTCAGTTTATGGCTTACTATCAACTAGGAAAATTTTTAGATCAAGAAACAGTTGACAATATAGTTGCATTCTTAGAAAGCTTAACAGGAGAATATCATGACAAATAAAAAAAGTTCATTTTTGATAAAATTTATTATCTTATCTATACTAGTTTTGACTTTCATTCTTGTTTTATTGGCTATTATTTTTAATAACTATTCTTCATCTAAAAATAACAAAGACTTGATAAACATAGTTCAGCAACTAGAAATTTCAGATGAAAAAATCAATTCTATTTTTCAAAATAGTTTTAATTTTATCAACTACGATCCAAGTGTGCAAGCAATAAAAAAAATGCAAGAAAACTTTACAAAACTTAAAACTTTTGGGATTGACATAAACAAAGCAGAAGAAATTTTTAATGCCAAACTAATCCAGCTTAATTATTTTAAATCCGCAAATTCCATAGCAGTAAATTCAAAACTTTATTTATTTGAACTAGCTAAAAATTATTTTGAAGAATTGGAACAAAACCATGAAACAAATAAAAACAACTATAAAACAATGAGTTCTATGTTAAGCGTTCTTTCAACTGAAAATATTTTACAAAAAACAACACTAAATCAACTCAACAATCTTATGAAAGAAATCAAAAATGATACAAAAAGTGAAAATTTACAACTTTTTTTAAAACACTATAAAATGATTGTAAAGCAAATTTCTATTATGCAAGATAATTCTTCTATTTATGAGAATAATTCTCTCATGAAAGAGTTAAAACAACTTAACACTTTTACCCAAAATACTATAGAACAATCTAATTTATTTAAATTTTATATCGCTTTAGCAGTATTTGGAATCACTCTTGTATTATTTGTATTTTTTATTTTATTAACACTAAAAAAAGTCATCATGCCAATTCATACTTTAGAAAAACTAAGCGCTAATTTAGCTAGCAAAGAAGCCAATCTACACTCTCGTTTAAATATAGATCCAAAAAGTGAGCTTGGACAAAGTGCTCAATATATTAATTCATTTATTTCCACCGTTCAAAACTCAATCATAGAAGCCATAGAAAATGCTAAATCAAGTCATCAAAATTCACAAAAACTCAAAAACAACTCTATGATGCTTGAAAACAGCTCTAATTCGCAACATGAACAAATTCAAGGAGTTAAAGAAATCACTCATGTTTTAGATGATCATATCAATCTTGCGGGAAATTTAGCACAAGAAAGTATAGAAAATATGCAAGATATGCACATACTAATGGATAAAGTAGAACTTACTCTATCTGAACTTGTAAATTTAATAAATGAAAACAATGAAAAAGAACAAAATATAGTAGCCAATATGGACAATCTAACCCAAAGTGCGGATAATATTATAGAAATCACAAACTCCATTAAAGACATAGCTGATCAAACTAATTTACTTGCCCTAAATGCAGCTATCGAAGCTGCAAGAGCAGGCGAACATGGGCGTGGATTTGCTGTTGTAGCCGATGAAGTTGGACAGCTTGCTGATAAAACAAGTAAATCTCTTTTAAACATCAATGCTACTGTTAATACTATAGTCCAACAAATCAATGACAACAAAGCCTTAATGGATCTTATCCATGATTCTATGAAAGAAACCTCTTCAAAAACCAATGATTTACAACAAGAACTTGTAAATTCTATGCATAAATTGGAAAGCTCTATAGAATCAACCCAAACCATGAAAGATAAAAGCATGGAAGTAAAAGATAAAATGCTTATCTTAGGAACAAATATAGATAAAGTTAACGAACTTGCAAATTCTGTTAAAGATTTATCATGTGAAATCAATAATATCTCTCAAAATGTTCTAAATGGTGCCTCTAAACTCTCCGAAAAATTAAGTAGCTTTCAGTAACTTTTTTCACGTTAATTTAACTTAACGTGAAATTTCAATAAAAATTTTATTTTTAATTTATGTTTTTCAAGTAAAATTAGCAGTTTTTATTTCAAAGGAGATACTATGGAGTTTCTTGAACTTTTATTAGTTTTAATCGCCTTGATACTGATTATCAAAAAACCAGAAAAAGAAAATTTGGCTTTTGGTTTGGTAATGGTAGCTTGGCTTTTAATGGTTTTTTTCTATGTTGGCCACAAAACAGGCGCACTATTAACAATAATGAATCTGTAAGGAAGGGCTAAATGAACGAAATCAATAAAACAAAAAATTTCTACACACTAATGTGTTTAGCAGGCTTTTTGATTATACTCTTGCCTGTAGGTATTGCAAATTTGATATTTGGTTATATGTTGGGCGATAGTCCTTGCACGCTTTGCTGGGGACAAAGAGAAGCAATGATCTTTATCGGTGTAATGGCGCTTTTCATTGTTCGTTATGGTATGAAAGGTAAATACCTTGCTGCTCTTTTAATCATGACAGCAGTAGGGCTTTATCAATCTTTTGCTCACTATGGTAATCACGCTCATAGAGATTTAGATCAAGGTTTTGGTTTAGCAGTTTTTGGTATCCATACTTATTTTTGGGCTGAAGTAGTATTTTGGGCTGTTGTATTGCTCTTAGGTGTGATTTTTGCTTTTGCTCCTAAATTTAATGCTTTTGAAGCTGAACTAAATGGAGAAAAGTTTAGAAAATATACTAAATTTAGCTTTGCAGCAGTTTTAATCAGTGCTATCATCGTAGCATCAAATGTTTTCCAAGCCTTTGTTAGCACAGGTATTCCTCCTTATGTAGGACAAGGCGATCCTGTAAGATTTAGTTTAAATCCAAAATACATCATTTGGAGTAAAGAAGGTTGGAATGGTTTATGGCAAAATATTTCTTTCTTAGGAAAACGCGATGTTAAAGCTCCTGATTATGCTTTTGCACCTGCAAGTGAAAAACTTGGCATAAAATTTGATAATGATATCAACAATGCTCCATTTGCAAAAATCAATGATGAGCTTAAAATCACAAATGAACAAACCATAAATTTTGACAAAGCCATCAATACTCTTGATTATATCAATAACGAATTTGTAGCAAGTTCTAAATGGGATGTAGCTTTCTTAGATAATAATTTTAGCGTTAAAGAAGGTTTTGAACTTGATCCTTATTTTTCAGCTACTATTGATCCAATCATCGGTATCATACCTTATATGAACGATAAATTCATTCTTATGGGCTCAAACAAATCTTTCTTAAGATTTGCAAAAAATCCTAATGCAAGTGAAGAAGATATCGCTAAACAATACGCTGACTTTGTAAAAGGCAATGATAAATTTAAAGGTCAAGGCGAAAGTTTAGGTCGCGGAAGACTTGATACCGTAAGAGCAAAATTTAACCATGTGGCAAGTATGACTACAGATGGAAATTATCTTTATCTTGCAACTGTTCCAAACAACAAAGACGCTAAAACTTTTGTAATCTCTAAAGTTTCTTTAAAAGATCGTGTTCTTTCAGGAGAATTTACTCCAAAAGCAAATCTTAAAGAAGGTAAAACTTTAGGCGATCTTTATGTAACTTCTATGACTTTTAAAGATGGGGAAATTTATGCACTTAGCAAAAATCACAATGTGATTGCCGTAATTGATCCAGTCAAAGAAGAAGTAGTGAAAACTATCGCTTTCCCAAGCTCTATCACTAATGCTAGAAGCATTTTCTTTAAAGATGGAAAAATCAATATTCTTTCTTATCAAGATGGAGCAAACAAGCTTTATACTTTAAACTAAGCTTTAAGTCCTAGTGAAAACTAGGACTTATATTTAATCTTATCTTTAAATCCTGCTTTTTCAAAACCTCTTAAACGAAGCAAACAACTATCGCACTCCCCACAAGCTTCATCTTCACTCTCATAACAAGACCAAGTAAGTTCTAAAGGTACATTTTCTTTTAAGGCTAGTTCTACAATTTTAGCTTTGTTTAGTCTAACAAGCGGAGTTTTTATACAAACTTTGAAATTCTTACTCGTACCTTCATTGATAAATTCTTGTGCCTTTTGTATAAACTCATCAGTACAGTCAGGATAACCACTGCCATCTTCTTCTACCACCCCTATAAAAATACTCTCACAATTTTCCTTTTCAGCCAAAGATCCTGCTATACTTAAGAAAATTCCATTGCGAAAAGGCACATAAGTGATAGGTGGAGTATCGCTTGTACAAAGCTCATTTTTAGGGATGTCTATACTTTTATCGGTTAAGGCATTGCCCCCTATATCTTTGATAAAACTCACATCTAAAATATAAGATTTTTCTACTTTTAAAGCCTTGCAAATTTGCTTAAAACATTCTTTTTCTTTTTCTTGAGTGCGTTGTTCATAGTCAAAATGCAAAGCGATGATTTCATAACCTTCTTTTTTGGCCAGATAAGCACACAAAGTACTATCCATACCGCCACTTATGATACAAAGTGCTTTTTTACTCATTTTTATCCTTAAATTTGCTATAATTTCACAATTTTAACGAAAATTTTTAAATTTAAATTGCAAAAAAGGCAAAAGCATGATAAACATAAAACTCATAGAACACATTTTTAAAGCCGCTTCTATCAGTCGTTGGAATGATTATCCAAGAATGGCAAATTTGGTTGAACTTGACAAACAAGCTCATAAATTCATCATCGCATATTTTATCGCTAAAATGGAAAAAGATGTGGATATGAGAGTGATTATAGAAGGGGGAATTTTTGAGTTTTTAAGTCGTGTTGTGGTAACTGATATACGCCCTGATGTGTATCATGAAATCGTGCGTCAAAAAAAAGCTGAAGTTAATGCTTGGGTTTTAAGCAAAATCGAACCTATGATAGAAGATATAGAAGATGGGGAATTTCTAAAGCGTTTTGAAGCGTATTTAAACGGTAATGCTTATGCTAAAGAAAGACTTATCTTAAAAGCAGCTTCATATTTTGCTACAAGATGGGAATTTAACATAGTTTATCAAACCTCAGCTTTTTTAAATGATATTGATGAGATTAAAAACAAAGTTGAAGAAGAATTAGAAGATTACTATGAGCTTATAGGAGCTAGAAAAATTGCTTTAAATCAAAAAATAGCCAAAATTATTGATCTTAGCGGAAGACTTCGCTTTCAAAAACGTTGGGCTCAAACTCCACGCATACCAGAAACCGCGGTTTTAGGACATATGCTTGTGGTGGCGATTTTAGGATATTTTTACTCACTAAAAATCAAGGCTTGCGATAAAAGACTTGAGAATAATTTTTATTGTGCTTTGTTTCATGATTTGCCAGAGTCTTTAACACGTGATATTATCAGCCCTGTAAAATACGGCATTGATGGACTTCATGATATCATAAATGATTATGAAATGAAACTTATTAATGAAAGAATTTTACCCTTTGTACCTGAGGGTTTAAGGGCTGAGTTTTCTTATATTTTAGGCATTAGAGAAGGTAGAAACGGTGAGTCAAATTTTGTAAAAAATGAGTTTGAAAATCGCACTTATAAAAATGCTAAAATCGAGCTTTGCAGCGGAAGTTTAAGCTCTTTTAATGAAAATGAATTTGGTGCTATAGATGGTAAGGCGCTTAAATACTGCGATAAAATTGCTGCTTATATAGAAGCAGGACTTAGTATAAGTTATGGTGTAAAGTCTAAAGAACTTGAAAGTGGTTTTTTAGGAATGTATGAGTTTTTTAAAGAAAATCCTACCATAGATGGGGTGAATTTTTTTGAAATTTGTGAAAGTTTAAGAGAGTATTTTAAAATTTAAATAAGATTTTTATACTACTATTTTCAATATGTTTTAAATAAAAATATTATAATTTCAAATTTTATTTTGTATAAAATATAAAGGAGTTATTATGAAAAAATACTTTCAAAAGCGCTATACTTTAGCCTTTTTTATAGGTATATTAGCGGGTATTTTCGGAGCTATTGTTAAATGGGGTTGGGAAGTACCTTTTCCTCCAAGAAATCCCAATGTTTTTTGACCAGCAGATGCTTTAGAACGTGTTACTCCACCTAAAATTTTTCTAGAACAACTAGGCTTACCTACTGAAAGGTGCAGTTTTTGGATTTTTTGTTTATCTTTTTGCCCATGTTATTGTAATGCCTTTAATTGCAGAAGTTCCACCACTTTCTGAAATTCCTTTTGATGAACACCTGTCTGAAATTTTTGGCCATATTGTTTGGCTGTGGGGCATGGAAATAGTTCGTAGAGATATAAGAAATCGTATAACCAAAGAAATAGAAGAATGAAAGGAAACCTTTCATTCCATATCTAAAACCGCACCTTTACTAGCATTGCTAACAAGTTTTTGATACATTCTAAGCCATCTTGAAGACACCTCTTTTTGAGGCAATGCAAATTCTTTTTTACGTTTAGCAATTTCTTCTTCACTTACATTTGCATGGATAGTATAAGCATCTACATCAATTTCTATTTCATCTCCATCTTTTAAAAGTCCTATAAGACCACCTTCAGCTGCTTCAGGGGAAATATGACCAACGCTTAAACCCCTTGTAGCCCCGCTAAAACGACCATCGGTGATTAAAGCTACATCAGCACCTAAACCCATACCCATTAAAAGTGAAGTAGGACTTAACATTTCTTGCATACCAGGACCCCCTTTTGGACCTTCATAGCGTATTACACAAACATTTCCTTTTTGCACCTTGCCTTTGATAATGCCTTTTATAGCTTCATCTTGAGAGTTAAAACAAACAGCTTTGCCTTTAAATTTTCTTTCTCCGATTATTCCTGCGGTTTTTATAACGCAACCTTGCTCGGCTAAATTTCCAAACAAAATGGCAAGCCCACCTACTTTTGAGTAAGCATTATCTACTTTACGAATGATATTTTCATCTTTGATTTTGGCATTTTTTAAGCGTTCTTTGAGACTTTCTCCTGTAATGGTCAGTGCATCAAGTTCTAAAATATGTCCTTGTCTGCTTGAAATTTCAGCCATAACTGCACTCACACCGCCTGCTTTGTGGATATCATCCATATAAACACTATTTAGCGACGGGGCTATTTTTGCTATGTGTGCAACTTTGCTTGAGATGAAATTTAAATCTTTAATATCTAGTGCCACCCCTGCTTCACGCGAAATGGCAAGCATGTGTAAAACAGTATTGCTACTTCCACCCATTGCCATATCTACTACCATAGCATTACGCACGGCTTTTTGAGTGATGATATTGCGAATTTTAAAACGCTCATCTAAGGCGATTTCACAAATACGACGCACTGCTTTTCTTAAAAGCTCTTCTCTTTCTTTGCTTAAAGCTAAGATGGTTCCATTACCTTCTAGTGCTATACCCATAGCTTCGCATAAGGTATTCATAGAATTTGCTGTAAACATTCCCGAGCAAGATCCACCACTTGGACAGGCTGAACATTCTATATCTTTAAATTCTTCTTCGCTAATTTTTTTGGCTTCATAAGCCCCTACAGCTTCAAAAACAGAGCTAAGACTAATCTTTTCTCCTTTTTTAGTTACCCCTGAAGCCATAGGCCCACCACTTACAAAAATGGTTGGAACATTTACTCTTAAAGCTCCCATTAACATACCAGGAGTGATTTTATCGCAGTTTGGGATGCAGATTAAAGCATCAAGTTGATGAGCATTCATCACTGTTTCAATGGAATTTGCGATGATTTCACGACTTGGTAAAGAATAAAGCATACCTTCATGTCCCATAGCTATACCATCATCTACACCTATGGTATTAAACTCAAAAGGCACACAACCATTTTTGCGTATCTCATCTTTAATGATTTTAGCATAATCATTTAAAAAATAATGCCCTGGGATTATATCTATATAGCTATTTGCTACACCTATAAAAGGTTTGTCAAAATCTTCATCTTTCAAACCACAAGCACGAAGTAAAGAACGATTAGGTGCTTTTAAATGTCCTTTTTTTATCGCATCGCTTCTCATTGTAACTCCTGATAATAATTTTTTAAAATTATATTTAGCAAAGCTTAATTTTTGTGAAATTTATTTTGATATACATTTTCATAAATGATAAAAATTATTAATTGACAAAAATATTTTTTTATAATACAATGCTTTTTGATAATCAAAAAAGGAGTCAAAATGAGACAATATGAAACCTATAAATGCCAAAAATGTGGTAATGAAGTAGAAGTTCAAAATGTAGGTGGAGGTAAGCTTAGTTGTTGTGGTGAAGAAATGAAATGTATCACTACAGATTTAACTGCAGTAAATTTGATGAAAGCTTTTGCGGGCGAATCTATGGCGAGAAACAAATACGATTTATTTGCTGATGTAGCTGAAGAAGAAGGTTGGCATGCGGTTGCTAGACATTTTAGAGAAGCAGCTGAAAATGAAAAATGGCATGCAAGAGCAGAATTTAAAGCTTATCATGAAATCGTTGATGGAAAACCTTTAGAAGTAACTACAAAAAACCTAGTAACTGCTGCAGAAGGTGAAAACTATGAGCACACAACTATGTATCCAAATTTTGCAAAAATTGCTGAAGATGAAGGTAAAAAGGCTATAGCAAGATTATTTACAGCTATTGGTAAAGTAGAAATCGAACACGAAAGAGAATATCTAGCGCTTAAAAAAATGCTTGAAGAAGAAGAATTTTTTAATAGCGAAGTAGAAGAATTATGGGTTTGTGAAGTATGCGGACATATACATCGTGGCAAAAAAGCTCCAGCAGCCTGTCCTTTATGTAAAGCACCAAAAGAGTATTTTAAACGCGAATTTTTGGGTTAAGTTAAGAAATTCTTATCCTTTTTAAGATAATATTATAATTATTTTTTAATAAAAGGATAAGAAAATGAAAAAATTACTATTTTTATTTTTTGCTTTAACGGCTTTTCTCTTTGGTGCTGTAAATATCAACACTGCAACGCTAAAAGAATTAAAAAGTTTAAATGGTATTGGCGAAGCTAAGGCTAAAGCGATTTTAGAATACCGTAAAGAAGCAAATTTTACAAGTATTGATGATCTTAAAAAAGTTAAAGGCATAGGTGATAAGCTTTTTGAAAAAATCAAAAATGATATCACAGTAGAATAAAAGGGCATTTTTGCCCTTCTTTTTAGAAAAATTTGAAAACTTTATTTGACACAAAAGAACTTTTAAACGAATTTGATATAAATTTAATCGGTATTGATGAAGCAGGACGCGGTGCTTTAGCAGGTCCTATGATGATGGCAGCTTGCAAACTGAACAAACAACTTGATGGGTTGTGTGATTCTAAAAAACTAAGCGAAAAAAAACGCGAAGAACTTTATGAAATCATCATCAAAAATTCAAACTATCTCATACTTGCTTTTTCTTCAGAACAAATCGACGCACTAGGCTTAAGCACTTGTTTAAAAAAAGGCTTAAAACTTATAAAAAAGCATTTTAAAACAGAAAATAACTTCTTATATGATGGAAACACCAACCTAGGTATAAACGGGATAAAAACACAAATCAAAGCCGACACTAGCATTTTGCAAGTAAGTGCAGCTAGCATACTCGCAAAAGTTAGTAAAGATAGGGTGATGAATTTCTTAGCTAAAGACTTTCCTTGTTATGAATTTGAAAAAAACAAAGCCTATGGCACAAAAGCTCATAAAGAATTTATAGCTAAATTTGGAATTTGCAAACTCCACCGAAAAAGTTTTAAACTTTTATGATTATTTTGCTAAATTTTGATGCAAACTCAAAGCACATTCTATACCATCTTTTATAGCCCAAACAACTAAAGATTGTCCTTTTCTAGCATCTCCACAAGCAAAGATTTTTTTATGAGTGGTTTGGAAATTTTCTGTGCTTATGTTGTTTTTCTCATCTAATTTCACTCCAAAATTTTTAGAGATAGCTTCTTCGCACCCGCTAAAACCCATAGCTAAAAGCACTAAATCTGCTTTATAAGTTTTTTTAGAATTTGAAATTTCGACATTTATAGCTTTGCCTTCTTTAAACTCGCGTTTTAAATCATTTGCTTCAACACCTTCTACACGAGTTTTTCCTAAAAATTTCTTTGTCATTTTTTGATATTCCCTAGGATCTTTGCCATATACAGCAATGGCTTCTTCTAAACCATAATCAGTAGTAAAAATGTCAGCTTTTAAAGGCCAAGGATTGTTTTGGCTTCTTTGCAAAGGTCTTTTTGGACTTCTTTCAAAACGCACTATAGATTTAGCCCCTTGTCTTGTCGCCACAGCAATACAATCCACACTTGTATCCCCGCTTCCTATAACCAAGACATTTTTACCTTTGGCCGTATCTGCACCCTTGCCTGTTTTTAACAAGGTTTTGGTATTTTGCGTTAAAAAATCAAGAGCAAATTCAACCCCTTTTAGCTTTCTACCTTCTATATCAAGATCTATAGGCTTACTTGCTCCTGTACAAAGCACCAAAGCATCAAATTCTTTTAGAAGTTTTGAAACCTTATCTTTGCTGTCTATATTTTCATTCACTTTAAATTCAATCCCACTTTTTTTAAGCAAATCCACCCGTCTTTGAACTATACTTTTATCAAGCTTCATATCAGGGATGCCATACATCAAAAGTCCGCCTATTTTATCGCTTCTTTCAAAAACACTTACTTTATAACTTAGTGAATTTAAAGTATTGGCACAAGCAAGCCCAGCAGGCCCACTTCCTATGACAGCGATTTTTTTGCCATTGTATTGCTTAGGTTTATTTACTCTTACTAAATTTTCCTTAAAAGCATTTTCTATAATGGATAATTCATTATTTTTTATGCTCACACTAACACCATTTATCGCACACACACAAGAATCCTCACAAGGAGCAGGGCAAACACGACCGGTAAATTCAGGAAAAGGATTGGTAAGATCAAGTCTTTCATAAGCTTCTTTCCATAAAGAACGATAAACAAGATCGTTCCATTCAGGAATGAGATTGTTTAAAGGACAGCCCACATCTTTTCCTTCGCTCATCACACCCGTATGACAAAAAGCTACCCCACAATCCATACATCGTCCACCTTGAATTTCTTGTTCTTTTTTATCCAAAGGTATAGTAAATTCTTTGAAATTTAAAACCCTTTCCTTAGGAACAATTTTTTTAAAATCCATTCTTTTAAAGTCTAAAAAACCTCTTGCATTTCCCATTTTTACTCCTTATTTTTGTGTGATTTTCAAAAAATCTACAAAAAATTTTCTAGCCCATTTAGTAAAATCTTCATTTCTTTTAATAATTTGTTTTTTTTCAAAATTTAAAAAATTTTCATCATTGGCAAAAGATAAATTACAAGATAATTTTGATTTTTTATAGTATTCTTTCTTATCTAAAAGACTACGATCGCTACAAATGCTATTTAAAATTTTTTCTAAAGGAATTAAATTTCCAAAAGTATTTTTTAGTTTATTAAAATCATCTTCATTTTCAAATTTATAATTTTTTAATAGACCATTATTTATTATATTTTGAGGTATAATATGTTCAATAGTAAAAGCATAAATTTTTTCATCTATTAATTTCATACACTCTTCAATTCCAACATTATTATATGTTAAAAATAAATAGTGAAAATATTTACCCCATTCATAATTATCTTCACTAATTTCGCTTATAAATTCATTTATATCATAATAACCTGCTCTTTTTATACATTTATTACAATCATCAATAATTCTATTTTTAAATTCATCTTTTGATTCTGTTACCTCGCCAAGTTTAAAAGCAGTAGAATCATTAGTTTGTCCAAAGGAATAAAATATAATTTCTGCTTGTGAAAAAAGTCTTAAACATTCATCATCTAATATATTATTCATTTCCAATCTAATAAGAGAAGAATAAAAATAAGGATTAATTTTTAGTATCATAAAAATTTTAAACATCTCAATATTATCTTGTGTCTTTTCAAGAATTTTTAAAAAAGTTTCAAAAAATTGCAATAAGTCTTTGGAATAATCGTCTAACCATTTTTTAAATTCTTCTTTAGTTTTATCTTTATTTTTCAACACTCTCTTTAATTCATTATAATGTATATTGGCACTATTTCTATAATGTGCAATTTCTTTCACTCCTAAGGAATGATAATTAAAAATTCTTGCCTCTAATTCTTGATAAAATTGAACATCACCTAAAGAGTGAATAGTCTTATGCTTTTTAATATTCATGCTAATCTTAAAAATTTTTCCAAATCTTTCATTAATAACCTCATCTAATTCCCCTTTACAATACTTATTTGAATATAAAATCAATAAAGATTTTAATTTGTCTAAAATTAAAAGTGGGATACCTCTATCATTAACTGTTTGAAACATTCTAATAGCTTTTCCAGAGTCTTGCTCTTCTAGCCACATTATAGACATATTTCCAATGATATTAAATAATTTTAAAGCTTTATCAGATTCCAAACTTGCAACATAACTCCAAATTGCTTTAAAGACTTTATAAAGTTTTTGCTGTCCTTGTGTTTGTGCCTTATTTTCTAACTCTATATTAATTTTATTATTTTCTGCTTGTTTTAGAACTTCATTAAAAAACAATTTATTTTCATCTTGAACTTGAAGTCTAAAATTATCATTATCATCACAAAAATATACAATATTTCTTTGAGAATTTTGCGTTCTAAAATTTAAAGCATACCGTAACATAAAAATTGTTGTAATTCTTTGTTGCCCATCTATAATATCATAGATTTCTGGATTTTTAGAATTCTTAGATACAACTATAGTTCCTAAAAAATGACCCATTTGATCACTTACTGCTTGTTCAGCCTCTAATAAATCTTCCCACAAATCATCTAAATTTTTTTCTTCCCAAGCATAATCTCTTTGATAATTTGGTATAAAAAAAATTGAATTATTTAACACTTCTTTTACTTTTTTTATCATTATTTCTCCTTTTAAAATTTTATTGTGTGATTTTCAAAAATGCTGCTAAATTTGGATCTTTTTCATTTTTACAAAGATCAAGCATTTTTAACATCTTTTCATAATCTCTTGGCATGACTTTAAAAAAGTCTTTTTTATCGAATTTTTCTAAGATATCTTTAGCCTTTTTAGAATCTGTATAAGCGATATGTTTTTCTATCACAGCTTTTAATTCTTTTTCATCCTTAGCATTAAGATCTTTAATATCCACAAGCTCGGTATTTACATGAGCTTCATTGTGTCTTCCAAAGATATAAACAACGCCACCACTCATACCAGCAGCGAAATTCGCACCCACATCTCCAAGAACTACAACTTGCCCACCTGTCATATATTCACAGCCATGCACACCTGTTCCTAAAACCACAGCCAAAGCTCCTGAATTTCTTACACAAAATCTTTCCCCTGCTATACCATCTAAATACACTTCACCTTTTGTAGCTCCGTATAAACAAGCATTTCCTGCGATTATATTTTCTTCAGGTGAAAAAGTGGCTTCATTTGAAATTTTTGCTATGATTTTGCCACCACTTAAACCCTTTCCTAAATAATCATTGCTATCGCCTATAATCTCAAGTCTAATGCCCTTTAACAAAAACGCTCCAAAGCTATTGCCTGCATTGCCTATAGCTTTGATATGGATGCTATCTTCATCTAAAGCATCTTTTCCATAAGTTTTTAAAATTTCACTTGAAAGCATAGTTGCAAAAGTACGACTTTGATTTCCTACTTCTAAAGAAAGTTTGATAGGCTCTTTTTTCTCCACAGCATTTTTACAAAGTGGTAGTAAAATTCTATAATCAATCGTTTTTTCAAGTTTATTGTCTTTATAATCTTTAAAATGCACAGCGGTTCTATTATAAGTAGGCAAGGATTTTAAAATTTTATCTAAATTTAGCTTTCCTGCTTTACCTTGCACACTTTTTTGGCGGAGTTTATCCACGCGACCTATCATATCATCTAGGCGTTCAAAACCAAGCCTTGCCATGTATTCTCTAAGCTCCTCAGCTATAAAATACATGAAATTAATCACATCATCTACTTTGCCTTTGAAACGATCTCTAAGTTCTGTATCTTGAGTGGCTATACCAAAAGGACAGGTATTTAGATGACAAACTCTCATCATTGTACAACCTAAAACAATCAAAGGCGCGGTTGCAAAACCAAATTCTTCAGCTCCTAAAAGTGCTGCTATGGCTAAATCACGCCCGTTCATAAGCTTTCCATCAGTTTCTAATCTTACCCTATCTCTAAGCTTATTTAAGATCAAAGTTTGATGCGTTTCAGCTAAGCCTAACTCCCAAGGAATTCCAGCATGCGGTATAGAAGTTCTAGGACTTGCACCCGTACCTCCATCATAACCTGAAACAAGGATTAAATTCGCGCCTGCCTTAGCCACACCTGCAGCAACCGTTCCTATGCCATTTTCGCTTACAAGTTTTACTGAAATTTTAGCGTCTTTGTTCGCATGTTTTAAATCATAAATGAGTTGAGCCAAATCCTCAATAGAATAAATATCATGATGAGGAGGTGGGGAAATAAGCGTCACACCTGCAGTAGAATGTCTAGCCTTAGCTATCCAAGGATAGACTTTAAAGCCCATTAATTGTCCGCCCTCACCTGGTTTTGCACCTTGAGCGACTTTGATTTGAATTTCTTTTGCATGACTTAAGTAGTTTAAATCCACGCCAAAACGCCCACTTGCTACTTGCTTAATGGCTGAGTTTTTATCCACACCCTCTTTGATTTCATAGCGTTCTTCATCCTCGCCACCTTCACCTGAATTTGATTTAGCACCTATTTTATTCATAGCCTGTGCTAAACACTCGTGTGCTTCTTTAGAAATAGAACCATAACTCATCGCTCCTGTTCTAAAGCGTTTAACTATACTTTCTACACTTTCAACCTTATCTATACTGATAGCTTCACTAAAATCAAATTCCATCAAAGAACGCAAATTAACTTGTTTTTCATCTACTAAAGCCGAGTATTTTTTAAAGCTTTTATAGTCTTTGTTGCGACAGGCTTGCTGAAGATTAAAAATCACAAGTGGATCGATTAAATGTTCTTCTTTAGCACTTCTAAAACCATGAATTCCTTTAGAATCTAAAGCCTTATGCGTATCGTTAAAAGCATGTTTATGTAAAGCAATGAGCTCTTTTTCAAAATCTTCTAAATCCATACCTTCAATGCGTGAAGTTGTAGAAGTGAAGTATTTATCAATCACTTTAGAGCTTAAGCCCAGACATTCAAAAAGTGCAGAGCCATTATAACTTTGCAAGGTAGAAACTCCCATTTTAGAAGCAATTTTGACTATGCCACTTGAACTTGCCTTGATGAAATTTTCTACCGCCTTTTCATAACTTAAATTTAAATCTTTATTGGCAATGAGTTTTTGTATGCTCTCATAAACCAAATAAGGATTAATAACAGTCGCACCATAACCTAAAAGACATGCAAAATGATGAATTTCTCTAGGTTCACCACTTTCGATAATAAGACTTGTGTGTGTTCTTAAATTTTTTCTTACTAGATGATTATGCACTCCAGAAACAGCAAGCAAAGCGGGGATATAAGCGTTTTTTTCATCCACTCCTTTATCGCTTAAAATGATAATAGAAACACCTTTTTTAACCTCATCTTCTATCTTAACGCAAAGCTCATCTAAAGCCTTTTCTAAAGTTTTTTTAGAATAATCATAAAGTATAGAAAATTCTTTAACTTGAAATTTATTTAAAGCCTTAACTTCAAAAAGTTCTTCATTGCTTATCACAGGCAAGGCTATTTTTACGCGTTTTGCATTGTTTTCATCAGGTTTTAATAAATTGCCTTCGCTTCCTAGATAAATCCTTGTAGAAGTAACAATCTCTTCTCTTATGGCATCAAGAGGAGGATTAGTTACTTGTGCAAAAAGTTGTTTAAAATAATTATACAAAGGTTGATAAGTTTTAGAAAGTATAGCCAAAGGAGTATCTACACCCATAGCTGCTATAGCTTCTTTACCATTTTGAGCCATAGCAGCCACACTCATTTTAAGCTCATCATAACTCCAACCAAAAGCTTTTTGGAGTTTTAAAACCTCATCTTCTTTTAAAAACTGATGTTTATAAACTCCGCTTTTTTGTTTTTCAAGTTCAACTAAATTTTTAAGCCATTTTTTATAAGGCTTGGCATTAGCATAATGCTCTTTGATTTCATTATCAGCTATAACCCTACCTCTTGCTGTATCAACGAGTAAAAGTTTTCCAGGTTCTAAGCGTTTTTTGGCTTTGATATTTTTTTCATCAAGTTTTAAAGCCCCTGTTTCACTTGAAAGTATGAGCATATCATCTTTTGTAAGATAATACCTTGAAGGACGAAAACCATTTCTATCCAAACTCGCCCCCATAATCACTCCATCAGTAAAAACTATAGCAGCAGGCCCGTCCCAAGGCTCCATCAATAAAGAATGATATTCATAAAAAGCACGCTTTTTGCTTTCCATATTTTCATTTTTATGCCAAGGTTCTGGCACCATCATCATAAAAGCTTCTTCTAAAGTACGACCATTTAGAGCTAAAAATTCTAAAGTATTATCAAACATTGCAGAATCACTGCTAGGCTTAGCTATGATAGGAAAAATTTCATCTAAATTTTCAAAATACTCACTTTGCATCAAGCCTTCTCTAGCTCTTATGCTATCAACATTTCCGCGTATGGTATTAATCTCTCCATTATGCACCATATAACGGTTTGGATGGGCTCTTTCCCAACTTGGGAAGGTATTAGTCGAAAAGCGAGAATGCACCAAAGCGATGGCTGATTTCATATTGACATCTTTAAAATCAAGATAAAAATCGCTCAATTGAGTTGAAAGAAGCATTCCTTTATAAACTATGGTGCGTGAAGAAAAACTTGAAAAATAAAATTTTGGCACATTAATAGCTCTTTTTTCTATAAGGCGACGCGTACTATAAAGCACTCTTTCAAACTCAAGTCCTGCACTTATTTTACTTGGTTTTTTCACAAAGGCTTGTAAAAAATAAGGCATAGCTTTTAAAGCACTTGCACCTATATCGCTAGGATTAAAAGGCACTTCTCTAAAACCTAAAAATTCAAGTTTTTTATCCTTTAAACCTTGTAAAAATATTTCTTTTGCTTCTTCTTTTGCATCAGTATTGGGTGATAAAAACATCTGTGCTACGGCATAATCACCCTTTTTAGGAAGTTCAAAACCCAATTCTTGAGTTTTAAAAAAATCATGTGGAATTTGGATCAAAATCCCCGCCCCATCACCTGAATTTTCTTCAGCTCCTGCACCACCTCGGTGCTCAAGATTCATCAAAATTTCTAAAGCATCACAAATAACCTTATAAGAGGCAATACCGCGTATATTAGCAACTGCAGCGATACCACAGGCATCGTGTTCGTTCTTTGGGTGATATAAACCTATGCTTTGATTATTTTCTAGGATATTTTCTAAATCCATTTTGCTCTCCTTATAAGACTGATTTAAATTTTGTTAGCTTTATAAGGATTATAGCATACATTTTTTTAAAATCGATATAATTTTTATCTTAAAAATAAATAAATTAAAAAATATTTTGATAGATTTGTAAAAATTATAAAAACATGGCGATAATACTACCTAAAATCAATAATGGGCCATTATAAAAAATAAAAGTTGGTATGCAAGTATCTTTAATGTGATCGTGTTGTTTATCAGCATTTAATCCTACAGTAGTTCCCATGGTTGTTTCACTGGCTGGACTTCCTGCATCTCCTAAAGCTCCTGCTACTCCTAAGATAAATATAATAAGTGCTGTACTAAAACCAAGTTCCAAACAAATAGGACAAAAAAGCGTAGCTATGATAGGTATAGTTCCAAAAGAAGTACCTATACCCATAGTGATGATAAGTCCTATTAAAAGCATGAAAAATACTGCTAAAAATTTACTTTGCTCCATCCAAGGAACGACTGAATTTACAAGATCTACTACTGATCCACTTTCTTTTAAAACTTCTCCATATCCTGCAGCAACAAGGATAACAAAAGCTATAAAACCCATCATTTTAAGCCCATCATCAAAAACTTCATTGACTTTTGAAAATTCAACTCCACCCAAAATAACCATTAAAACAAAACCCAAAAGCCCTGATAAAGGTAAATTCATAGTCAAAATTTGCAAAATTAAAGTTAAAACAAGCCCAGCTAAAACACCCCATTCTTTACGCGTCATTTCAAGATTTTCTAAATCCACTTTAGCAATTTCTACTTCTTGATACTCTCTTGACTTACGATAAAACACAAAAAGCGCTAGAAAAAGTCCTGCTATCATACAAATAGCAGCGAAATACATAGTATTTGTAACATCATTTAAAGATACACTTACATTATTTGCATTTAAATTATCTTTTAAAAGATCTTGAAAAGTAAGTCCAAAGCCTACTGGCAAAACCATATAAGGCGTAGTAAGTCCAAAAGTTAAAGCACAAGCAACCGCTCTACGATCGATTTTAAGTTTATTAAAAAGACTTAAAAGAGGTGGAATCAACAAAGGTATAAAAGCCACATGAATAGGAATTAAATTTTGAGAAAAACAAGAAATCAAAGCTATAGACAAAAGCAATAAATATTTTTTATGAGATATAAAATGACTTACTATCTTAATCAAATATGCAGTTAAATTTGTCTTTGAAATCGCTGCGGCAATGGCCCCTAAAAGTATATAGCTAAGAGCTGTTTTTAAATTTTCTTTCATTCCACTTATAAGTATATTCATAGTATCTACGAGTTCAAGATGAGAAAATACACCTGCAACAAGAGCTGAGATCAAAAGACTCAAAAGTACATTAAAACGAAACAAACAAAGTAAAGTCATCAAAACAACACTGATAATGATAGGATTAGTAAGTAAAGTCAAAATTATTCCTTAAATAATTTTAAAAATTTAATTGTAGAAAAAACTTAGTTAAAATGTAATAAAACTCGAACATATAATGATTTTATTTTAATATGCAAAATTATAAAAATAATTATTTTTTTTAATCAAAAAGATTAATATAATCAATTATTTAAATTCCTAAAATTTATAATAAAATAAAAAAATCATAAAAATATAAGGATATTTCAATGAAACAAAACAATCAAAAAGAAGATCGCAGAAATTTCTTAAAAAATATAGGATTTGGTTTGCTTGGCATCAGTGTATTGTCAAATTTTTCTTTTGAGAATTTTTTAGGAAGTAAGGCTTTGGCAAAAGAATTGCCTGATTTTAAAATAGAAGGTAAAAAAGATCTTATCTACCATGGCGAAAAACCATTAACAGCAGAAACTGAAATTTATGCTCTTGATTCTGATTTTACCAAACCTGAAAATTTCTTTGTTAGAAATAATGGCTTACCACCAAGCCTAGAAACGATAAAAGAAAGACTTCACAAAGGTTGGACTTTAGAAATCGATGGAGAAAGCATTATCAATAAAAAATCTTACACCATAGAAGATTTAAAAAAGAAATTTAAAACCTATACTTATGCCTTAACAGTTGAATGCGGTGGAAATGGTAGATCCGAAGTTATACCTAGCACAAAAGGAACTCAATGGGGTTATGGTGCAGTAGCTTGCGGTAGATGGACAGGAGTACGTTTAAAAGATATTTTAAAAGATTGTGGCATCAAAAATGATGCGGTTTATATCGGATATTATGGCATAGATACAAAATTAAATGGTGAAGAAACTTCACCTATTAGTAGAGGAGTTCCTATTTCTAAAGCTTTACAAGATGAAACTCTAATAGCTTGGGCTTATGAAGGCAAAGATATTCCTTTAGTCAATGGCTATCCACTTAGACTTGTTTGTGGTGGTTACCCTGCAAGTACAAGTGGTAAATGGCTTTATAAAATTTCAGTAAGAAATAAAATTCATGATGGTGAAAAAATGGAAGGTTCTTATAAAGTTCCTGTAAATCCGGTAAAACCAGGAGATTTTAACTATAAAGGCGAGATGAAAATCATAGAATCAATGCCTATAAGATCTGTAATTACTAATATCAAAAGTGGTTCTGAAATAAAAGCAAATAAAAAATTTGAAGTTAGAGGTAAAGCTTGGGCTGGAGAACTTGAAGTTAGTGAAGTTTATATAAGCAATGATTATGGCGTAACATGGACTAAAGCAAAGGTAGAAAAACCATTAAATAGATTAGCATGGCAAAAATGGAGTGCTCAAATATCAATACCAACAAAAGGATATTATGAAATTTGGGCAAGAGCTATCGATAGTCAAGGTAACAGTCAACCTATGGTTTTAGCACAGTGGAATCCAGGAGGATATATCAATAATGCATGCCATAGAGTTAATATTTATGGAGTTTAAGTATGAAAAAAATTATATTGATCTTAGCATTGTTTTTAAGTGCAAGTTGGGCTCAAAATCTTGAAATTAACCCTGATACAGGATTGATTATCGATCCTGATTCACCTTTAGTGGAAGCAAATTGTTTAGCTTGTCATGGATCCAATCTCATTACTAATATGCATGCAAGTAGAAAAGCTTGGTTAGCAGCTATAAGATGGATGCAAGATAGTGAAGGACTTTGGGAAATAGAACCTGAAGATGAAGAAAAAATTTTAAATTATCTTGAAAAATATTATGGAGAAAAATACGATACAAGAAGAAGAATTCCTCTAGCTATACTCTTACAAAACAAAACTCATTGAAGAAATCATTTCTTCAATGATAAATTTACACATCCAAATGCTTTACATCTTTAGCGTGTGCTTGGATATAATCGCGTCTTGGTTCAACCTCATCACCCATAAAGAGATTAAAGGTATCATTTGCACTTTGTGCATCTTCAATAGTGATTTTTAAAAGTCTTCTTACACTTGGATCCATTGTGGTTTCCCAAAGTTGCTCAGGATTCATTTCCCCTAAACCTTTATAGCGTTGTATAGTAGCACCTTTTTTAGCATTGGTTTCAACATCTTCAAGAACTTCTAAAATATCTTTATCAAATTCCAAGCCTCTATCTTTAATCTTATCAAAAATATAATTTGCTTCTTCATATAGTGGATGAGTGAAAAGTTCTTCATTGATCACAAGTTCTTCTAAGCCATTTTGAGTTTGAACGAAAGCTCGAATTTCATTTTCGTTGATATAATGATTTAAGATATTGTGTCCTTGTGTTTCTAAAAATTGTTTGATTACACTAAATAATTCTTCATTATTTCCTTTAACTAAATTTGAATTTTCTATCATATAGCGTATCACAGAAATCACGTTAAAACGCTTTTCAAGATCTTTTAAAATCGCACGATAAGCTGCAACGATTTTTAAATAATCTTTTAAATCATTCATTCCTATACCTTCATAGTTTAAACCTTCTATTCCTGTTTCTATCAGGTATTCGCTCAAAGCTTTTTCATCTTTTAAATAAATTTGCTTTTTAGCTTTTTTATAAAGATATAAAGGTGGTTGTGCTAGATAAATATGTCCATTTGCTACAAGTTCATTCATAAAACGGAAGAAGAAAGTTAAAAGCAAGGTTTGTATATGTGATCCATCAACATCCGCATCTGTCATGATGATGATTTTATGATATCTAAGTTTTGAAAGATCAAAATCTTCACCTATACCACAGCCAAAAGCGGTAATCATATTTTGAATTTGCTCAGATTTTAAAATTTTATCTAGTCTTGCTTTTTCAACATTTAAAATTTTACCACGCAAAGGCAGTATAGCTTGGAAAGATCTTTCTCTACCTTGTTTTGCAGAACCTCCTGCAGAATCCCCTTCCACAAGATAAATTTCACTTTCACTTGGATCTTTACTTTGACAATCAGCTAATTTCCCTGGTAAAGTTCCTACGCTTAAACTTTCTTTTTTACGCGTTAATTCTCTAGCTTTTTTCGCTGCTTCTCTTCCTCTAGCTGCCATTAAGGCTTTGTTCATTATAGCTTTAGCTTCGATAGGATTTTCTTCAAAATATTTAGTCAAATATTCAAAACTTGCTTTTGAAACTATAGGACGCACATAAGTTGAACCAAGTTTTCCTTTGGTTTGTCCTTCAAATTGTGGTTCAGGCACCTTTACACTCACAATAGCGATCAAACCTTCACGCACATCATCACCCGTGATTTTATTATCCTTTTCTCTAGCACTTGCATTTGCTTCTATATAGTTACTTATCACACGAGTTAAACCCATTCTAAAACCAGCTTCGTGTGTTCCACCATCTGGAGTTTTGATATTATTTACAAAAGAGAGTAAATTTTCACTATAAGTATCATTGTAAAGCAAAGCTACTTCAACATTCACATCTTCTTCATCTACGCTAAAGAAAATTGCTTTAGTTAAAGCTTCTTTTTTATTTAAGTCTGTAACAAACTGAGAAATTCCACCTTCAAAGTGAAAACTTTCATGTTTGCCTACGCGGTTATCTTTAAAATTTATAGTGATTTTTGGATTTAAGTATGCAAGTTCACGAAATCTTTTAGCCAAAATTTCATAATCAAATTCAGTCACTTCAAAAATTTGATCATCAGGCCAAAATTCTATAGTTGTTCCTGTTTTTTTACTTTTTCCTATCACACCAAATTCACTGATAACTTTACCTTCTGAAAATTCTTGACGATAAATTTCTCCATTTCTTTCAACTGTAGCTACAAGTTTTTTAGAGAGTGCATTTACAACTGAAACCCCAACACCGTGCAAACCACCTGAAACTTTATAAGTATCTTTATCGAATTTTCCTCCTGCATGTAGGACAGTTAAAACAACAGTTAAAGTTGGCATATTTTCAGTTGGGTGCATATCAACAGGAATACCACGACCATTATCACTAACTATACAGCTTCCTTCAGTAGTGATTTCTACATCTATAGTATCACAATGTCCTGCCATAGCTTCATCGATAGAATTATCCACAACTTCATAAATCATATGATGAAGTCCGCCTATGTTTGTGTCTCCTATATACATACCTGGGCGTTTTCTAACAGCTTCTAGGCCTTTTAGGACTTTAATATTACTCGCACCGTAATTTTCTTGCATATTTTTCCTTTATCTTTTACTTGTTTTATTACAAAATCATAGGCATGATAATCATTGATAGTCCTTGGGATTTGACTATAAATGCTGAATTAGGTTCATTTACACTTAAAGTGAATTTTTCTTCTTCTATAGAAGTTAAGAAATCAAGTAAATATTTGATTTTTATAGTAAGATTAAATTCTTCACTTACTTCTGTTTGAATTTCAAGTTCTGTTTTTGCTTCCATATTGTCTAAACTTATACCTTCAAAGATGATTTTATCTTTGTTAAAATGAAGTTTCATTTTTTCAGTTACAACGCTGATTTTTTTAAGACTATCTATAAAATCTTCAGTTGAAAAACTGAGTTCTTGTTTGAAAGTTTTTGGTATAACTTTTTCATAATCTGGAAATTTATCATTGATAAGTTTTGTAAAGAATTCAAAATTTTCATTTTTAGCGATAAGCATATTTTGATCATAAAAAATTTCTATTTTTTCATAGAAAAGTTTTTGCATTTCCATAATAGCTTTTTTAGGGATACTAAAACTAAATTCTTGATTATTTGTTTTTTCTAAAGTATAGATTGCAAGGCGTTTTGTATCAGTTCCTACGAAGTTAATTTTATCTGTTTTTATATCTAAAAATGCACCATTTAAGGAGTATTTTGGGTTGTTTGTATCAATACTTGGTAATATCTTTTTAAGAGAACGACTTAAGTCACTTGAATCAATGTCAAATTGGTTTTTTCCTTCTGTATTTGGAAAATTTGGAAAATCTTCATGATTAAACATAGGAAGTTTGTATTTTGTGCTTTTTTGTCTTATAAATAAAAAATTATCAATGGTTTCTAAAACAACTTCTTCATTGTTTAAGCTTTTAATAACATCTGCAATACTTTTTGCATTTGCAGTAGCAAAACCACTTGATTCTACGCGGATTTTTTTTATCTTATAGTTGATACCTATTTCATAATCACTAGCTCTAATAAGAAGTTTATCTTCATCAGCATGAAAAAAAAGATGAGAAGTAATGGTGCTTGAGTCTTTTTTTTCTACATAAGCATTACATAAAATCACTGCAGATTCTAAAGTATTTTTATTGATACTTAACTTCATTTTTTCTCCTTGGTTTATTTTAATTTTAAATTCGTTGTAATAATAAGCTTGTTGAAATTGTGAAATTTTTCAAAGCAAAATAATCAAATTTGTATTTTATCATACTTTGCTTAATTTCTTTTTTTCACACTCTAGAATTTATTTTTCACATCCTTTCACTTAACTTTGACTTTTAACAAGAATTTTGTTTTTAAGTTCTTCGATTTTTGCTTTTAAAGAAGCATCATTTTCTATCATTTCTGTGATTTTTTTAACATTATGTGAAATAGCTGTATGATCTTTCATTTCAAAATAATTCGCAAGTTGTGGCATAGTCAAAGCCGTAAGTGCCCTAGCTAGGTAAATCACAATGCGTCTTGCTGTGACTATATTTTGAGTTTTTTTATTGGATTTCACATCGTTTGGTTTGATGTTAAATTCTTTACATACCAAAGATAAAATGTCATCTATAGTGATATTTTCTTTCTTTTCTTTGATATGATCTTTCATCACACTTTTGGCAAGTTCGAGTGTGATTTCTTGTCCTAGTATGGTTGCATAAGCATTTAAACTTATGATGATACCTTCGATTTCTCTTATATTATCCCCTAAAGAAGTAGCGATATAGTTTATGATATCATTAGAAAGATTGATATCGTTAAATTCACATTTTTTTCTTATGATGGCTATTTTTGTATCTAGTTGAGGTGGAGTTATATCAGCTATGATCCCATGTGCAAAACGACTTTTTAAGCGTTCGGTTATACCTTTTAGCATGTTGGGTGGATTGTCTGAAGTCATGATGATTTGCCCGTCATTGTTTTTAATCTCATTAAATATAAAGAAAAATTCTTCTTGAATTTTATCGGTTTTTCCTAAAAACTGCACATCATCTATAAGTAAAACATCGCAGTTTCTATACTTTTCATGAAATTTATCTAAAGAGCCATTTTTTAAATTTGAAGTAAAATCGTTGATAAAATTTTCACTCGTAGCATAAATTACTTTTTTTCCCATTTCTAAGCTTGCATTTCCAACTGCTTGAAGTAAATGTGTTTTTCCAAGTCCTGTAGGCCCATAAACAAAGATAGGATTATAAAGTTTTCCAAGCTTGTCTTTATGTGCTATAGCTTTACATGCTCCATAAGCGTATTTGTTAGAATCCCCCACAACAAAACTTTCAAAAGTAAAAGAAGGATTTAAAATCGTGCTTTGTGCCTTTATATGAGCTATGTCGATTTTTGTGCTTTTGTTATTTTGTTTAGCACTTTGTGCTTGTATATTTATGATGGCTTTATTTCCACTTTGCACTTCATAAAAATGTGCGATTTTTTTACCGTATTTTGTTTGTATGAATTTAGCCATGAGTTCATTTGGAGCGTTAAAAACTAAAAGATCTGCTTTGCTTTGTTTTTCGTTGAATTTTAAATTTGATAAATAGTTTTCGTATTCGTTTTCGCTTAATTCTTTTTTTAAATTTTCAAGTATTTGGCTTGGATTCATAATCTCTCTTTAAATTTTGCATAATGTATAAATTTTATCTTAAATTTTATAAAAAAAGGTTAAAATCCGCTTTTGTATTTTATTTTTCAAAAGGTATGAATTTGAAAATTTTAGGTATAGATCCAGGTTCAAGAAATTGCGGTTATGCTATCATAGAAGCCAACAAAGGAAAAAACATTCTCATAGAAGCAGGACTTATAAAGATAAAGCCAAGTACCTTACAGTATCAAATCACAGAGCTTTGTGAGGGTTTGGACTTGATTTTTAAAAATTATTCTTTTGATGAGGTGGCTATAGAAGATATCTTTTTTGCTTACAATCCAAAAACCGTTTTAAAACTCGCACAATTTCGCGGAGCCCTATCTTTAAAAATTCTTCAAATTCATGGAGATTTTGCAGAATACACTCCCTTACAAGTAAAAAAAGCCGTTACAGGAAAAGCCAAAGCAACTAAAGAACAAGTTGCTTTTATGGTAAAAAGGCTTTTAGGACTGAGTAAAGATATTAAGCCTTTGGATATCACAGATGCTATCGCAGTAGCTTTAACCCATGCAGCAAATTTAAGAGTTAGGGTGTGATTTTAGTAATTTTTATTACACAAAAGCCCAAAGCTTCATAAACTCCCAAAATACCTTTAAATTTTTTCTATAAATTTTTAAAAAATTCATAAAAAATTTCAAAAGTTGGAACAGAACTTGCTTGTAAACTTCACATAAACGCAAAAGTTTTTTAAAGCCAAAGCGTTAAATTTTTTAAAGCAATATTTTATAAAGGATTTAAGATGATGAGATCACTTTGGTCTGGCGTAAGCGGACTACAAGCACATCAAGTTGCGATGGATGTTGAAGGTAATAACATTTCAAATGTTAATACCACTGGTTTTAAATATTCTCGTGCAGATTTTGGGACTATGTTTAGCCAAACTGTGAAAATCGCTACAGCTCCAACTGATGGAAGAGGCGGATCTAATCCACTTCAAATCGGTCTTGGCGTTTCAGTAAGTTCTACAACTAGAATTCATTCTCAAGGTTCAGTTCAAACCACAGATAAAAACACTGATGTGGCTATAAATGGCGATGGTTTTTTTATGGTGAGTGATGATGGGGGGCTTACTCGCTATCTTACAAGGAGCGGGGATTTTAAACTCGATGCTTATGGAAATTTTGTTAATAATGCAGGTTTTGTTGTCCAAGGGTGGAATATCAACTGGGATACTCAAAGTATAGATAGCTCAAGAACTCCGCAAAATATTTTTATCGATCCAGGTATGCATATCCCTGCAGCAAAATCAACCGAAGTAGCTATCAAAGCGAATTTAAATAGTGGTTTAAATATAGGAACAGCAAGTCGTCCTATATATGGACTTGATTCTATACATGGTTTTAATAAAAAAACAGGTGAAACTAAAGATGAAAATGATACAGGAACCACTCAGTTTTATACGACTTCTAAGAATTCTGTAGAAGTAACTGAAAAAGGCGTTGATGCTGGAGCTTTATTTAATGCTAATGGTACAGGTTTAAATTTAAGAGAAGGTCAAGGAATTTGGGTATCTTATGCAGATGCTAAGTTTAGTACAGCTGGAGCTGGAGCTGGAGCAAATCAAGGTAATAATGGTGTTTTTGATCCTAATCAAAAAGTAAATCAAAATCCTGTTATATTTTGGGGACATGAGCAAAAACCTACAACTTTGGATATTACTCTAAATGGAGTTCATATACAGAATACTTCTATAAAAAGCTTAGATGAAGCTATAGCTTATATCAATACCTTTACTGCACCAACGGATACAAGAGATGGAACAGGGGTAAGAGCAGTAAAAAAAGCAGATGGTAGTGGGATTGATTTTATCAATGATAATGCCGATGGCACTACAGATAACATGAAAAATATAGATTTACAAGTTAATCCCAATAATTCAGCTGGAGAACTTATTAATATAAGGGTTACTGGTAATCCCGCAGATTTTGATTGGAATCGTATCAATTTAAGACCCGCTGGTAATCCTATAATACCTGGTAATGGTAGTGCTTGGATAACAGGAACTGCTGCTCAAAATCAAGATAGAATACAAATAGTAACAGCTCATAAATATATTTATAGCTCTACTCCTCAAACTTTACCACCTTTGTATAATCCTGATGGTGGACACACTTGGAATCAGGCAAATATGAATACTCCTGGTACTCCTGAAAATAATTATCAATTAGCTATGAGTGGTTCATTTTTAACTACAACACCAAGGGTTTTTAGAACCACAGAGGACTTAAGAGAGCTTTTACAAAGAGATGCTAGATATGGGGTGGATTATGATGGAAGCGGTGGATTTGAAGTTACAGGTGAAGATGTAAATGAAGGTGTAAGTGTTGTTATTACAGAAAATGGAAATTTTTCTATAGCAAATCCTAATGTTGCAAGTAATCCACCAGCTGGTATTAATAATCTAAATAGAACAACACATAATATAAATTTTAATGTAACAGCCTATAGTAATAAACAAGGAACTGTAAGTACCAATGATGCCTTTACTAAAATTTTTAAAGCTTTTGATGGAGTTTTAACAGTCGGAGGTCAGATCAAAGAAAGTGAGCAACTTAAGCTTTCTGCTTTTTCAGCTGGACTTGAAATTTATGATTCTTTAGGTTCAAAACATACTTTAGAAGTGCAGTTTGTCAAGCAAAGTACCACTCAAGATGGGGGTAATGAATGGCAAATGATCATCCGTGTACCCGAACCTGCTGAGATTAACACTACAGGTGAAGGACCAAACAATATTGTTGTAGGAACAGCAAGATTTAACAATGATGGCTCTTTGGCTAGTTATAATCCTAAAACTTTAAATTTTTCACCAAATAACGGTGCTGCACCAAATCAACAAATCAAACTTTCCTTTGGAACAAGTGGAAGCAATGACGGCCTTGTAAGCTCAAATTCTGCTTCAACTCTAACAGGACAGGCAACCGATGGTTATACTTCAGGCAACTTAAAACCTGATGCTATCCGTGTGGATGACAAAGGTAATATCTTAGGCGAATTTACTAATGGTAAAACCTTTGCTGTAGCAAAAATAGCGATGGCTTCAGTAGCAAATAACTCAGGTCTTGAAGAAATCGGTGGAAATCTTTTCAAAGTCACTGCAAATAGTGGGGCTATAGTAGTAGGTGAAGCAGGAACAGGAGGTCGTGGTGAGATGAAAACCTCAGCTCTTGAAATGTCAAATGTGGATTTAAGTCGTTCTTTAACAGAACTTATCATCATCCAAAGAGGTTATCAAGCAAACTCTAAAACCATTTCAACGAGTGATCAAATGCTTCAAACTCTAATCCAGCTTAAACAATAATTTAAGCTTAGTATTCTATAAAATATTGTTTTTTGTTCCCTTTAAGGGAGCAAGCCTTGCTTTGCAAGCCTATCTTGGTAGTCTTGTAATACTAGGCTTAGGCTTGAACTGCCTTCAATTTATTGCTAACTCACTCTTGCTAGGGGTGAGTTGCAATAAAATTTTAAGCAATGTGATATAAATTTTTTAAATTTTAATTTTAATTTTATTTTTTAAAGATAGAATAATCAATAATTTTTTAGAAAGGAGAAAAAATGTCTTATATTAGTTTTAACTTAATGCTTTCTTCTTTCTGTATGCGTGCTTGGCACGCTTAATCTACTCGTATATACTCATATTCTATAAATTTACATTTTCAAATAGCCTAGTTTAAAGCCGATAAAAAGCTTTTTAACATTTTTTCATTGATACAATAAGGATAAAAAATGAATTTCAATAAAGAAACTTTAGCATTACACGGAGCTTATAATTTTGATACTCAAAGAAGTATTAGTGTGCCTATATATCAAAACACTGCGTATAATTTTGAAAATTTGGATCAAGCTGCAGCAAGGTTTAATCTTCAAGAACTTGGCAATATTTACTCAAGACTTAGCAATCCTACAAGCGATGTTTTAGGACAAAGACTTGCTAATGTCGAAGGAGGGGCTTTTGGAATTCCTGTTGCTAGCGGTATGGCAGCTTGTTTTTATGCTCTTATCAATTTAGCAAGTTCGGGAGATAATGTCGCGTATTCGAACAAAATTTATGGTGGGACTCAAACTTTAATTTCTCACACACTTAAAAATTTTGGCATAGAAGCTAGGGAATTTGATATCGATGATTTAGATAGCTTGGAAAAAGTTATAGATCAAAACACAAAAGCGATTTTTTTCGAAAGTCTTTCAAATCCTCAAATTGCCATAGCTGATATAGAAAAAATAAGCCAAATAGCAAAAAAACATAAAATCGTTAGCATTTGTGATAATACCGTTGCTACTCCTTTCTTACTCCAACCTTTTAAACATGGCGTGGATGTAATCGTGCATAGTTTAAGTAAATATGTAAGCGGTCAAGGCAGTGCTTTGGGTGGAGCACTTATAGAAAGAAAAGATTTAAACGACTTGCTTAAAAATAACGATAGATATAAAGCTTTTAACACTCCTGATCCAAGTTATCATGGACTGAATTTAAATACACTTGATTTGCCGATTTTTAGTATTAGAGTCATCATCACTTGGCTTAGAGATCTAGGAGCTAGCTTAGCACCTCAAAATGCTTGGTTACTTTTACAAGGACTTGAAACCTTGGCAGTGCGTATAGAAAAACACAGTCAAAATGCTGAAAAAGTTGCGAATTTTTTAAATTCTCATCCTGATATCAAGGGCGTAAATTATCCTACTTTAGCAAGTAATGCTTATCATAATTTATTTAAAAAATATTTTGATAAAAATTTTGCTAGCGGGCTTTTAAGCTTTGAAGCTAAAGATTATGAGCATGCTAGAAGAATTTGTGATAAAACTCAACTTTTCTTACTTGCTGCAAATTTGGGTGATAGCAAGTCTTTGATCATCCATCCTGCTTCTACTACTCATTCGCAACTAAGCGAAGAAGAACTCCAAAAAGCAGGCATTACGAAAGCTACTATACGCTTAAGCATAGGACTTGAAAATAGCGATGATTTGATAGCGGATTTAAAACAAGCTATAGAAAGTTAAAAGTGTGTTTGCATTGAGTGGAATGAGATAAAAATTCCACCATGCTTTATCATAAATAAGGTTTATTAAATAAAGGAGAAAAAATGCCACTGATTATTCCAGAAAATATACCCGCTTATGAGCTTTTAAAAGAGCATGCTTTTATCATGGGATTAAGGAGAGCAAAGCATCAAGATATCAGGCCGCAAGAAATTTTGATTGTCAATCTTATGCCAAAAAAAATTGAAACAGAAAATCAAATTCTAAGCTTACTTGCAAATTCTCCTTTGCAAGTAAATATCACACTTTTAGCCACGACTAGCTATGTGGGTAAAAATACTCCTTTTACTCATTTGGAAAAATTTTACAAGGGTCTTGAAGAGGTTAAAAAACATAAATTTGACGGTGCTATCGTTACGGGAGCTCCTGTGGAACAAATGGATTTTGAAAAGGTTGCTTACTGGGAAGAATTGCTAGAAATTTTTGATTTTTTAAAGCAAAATGTAACGAGTTCTATGTATATTTGTTGGGGTGCCATGGCTGCTTTAAAATACTTTTATGGTGTGGATAAAATCTCTTTAGATAAGAAAATTTTTGGAGTCTATAAGCATGATAAAGTTTCGCCTGATCTGCTTTTAACAAATTTAGATGAAAAGGTTTTAATGCCTCATTCAAGACATTCTAGCATGGATGAAGAGCAAATTTTAGCACTACAAAAACAAGGGAAATTAAAAATTTTGCTTAGAAATAAAAAAATCGGTTCGGCTTTATTAAGAGATGAAAAGAATATTTTTATTTTAGGGCATTTGGAATATTTTAAAGAGACTTTACATCAAGAATATGTAAGAGATAATTTCATACAAAAAGCTAAAAATTATTATGATAAAAAGGGCAATATAAAATACAATTGGCGTTCAAATGCAAATACCATTTTTGCAAATTGGCTCAATTATGATGTGTATCAAAGCACACCTTTTGTGCTTTGATGATTTAAACTCTTGTAGTAGGTGTATCGTGATATACGCTTACTGCACCTTTGATATCGCTTAAAATCGCGCAAGCTGCTTCATTGGCACTTCCCATCGCGCAAGCTACCATAGTCGTAACACCTGAAGCAAGTCCTGCTGCGTAAATTCCTTCTTTGATAATCTGTCTCCCGTGATGTTTGAAGCAAAATTTGTTTGGTTTTGGTATAAGCTCATGCGGTATTACAAAATCTTCAAGTTCTTTGATATCGCTTTTGTTTGCCCCTGTTGCTACGATGATATAATCTGCTTTTATACCCAAGCCTTGCTCATCATTAACAGTAAAATCTCCTTTTTCTCCGCTTATGCTTACTACTTTTGAATCGATGTATTTTACTTCGAGCATAGAAGCAATTTGTGCTTTTATGTGAGTGTAAATTTCATCTGCTTTTGCACCTTTTGGGAAAAAAGGAACATTGTAAATTGCTGCTGCTTTTAAATCTGCTTTACCCTCATCAAAAACAGTGATATCAAAGTCAAGTTCTTCATTTTTAGCTGAAGTGAAAAATAAAGCCGCGCTAAGTCCTGCGATGCTACCGCCTATAATTGCAATTGATTTTCTCATTTTTCTCCTTTTGAAAGATTTGCCTTATTCTAGTATAAAAAGCTTTATTTAATATAATATTTGTCTTTTTTATGCAATTTGCTAAAAATGTTTATTTTTCAATTGCTCTAAAAGTAATTTTTTATATAATTTTCTAAAAATTTTCAATAAGGAAAGCTCATGCGTTATGGTGAAAAAGAAATCAAAGAATTTGATGTAGAAAATATGGAAATTTGGCCAAATGATGCCAAAAATGACTATATCATTAAAATCACTTTGCCTGAATTTATGTGTTGTTGTCCGCGTTCGGGTTATCCTGACTTTGCGACGATTTATCTTGAGTATATGCCTAATAAATTTGTGGTTGAGCTTAAGGCGATAAAACTTTATATCAATACTTTTATGTATAGAAATGTTTCACATGAAGCAAGTATCAATGAAATTTATAATACTTTAAAAGATAAATTAAAACCAAAATGGATTAAAGTTGTGGGGGATTTTAACCCGCGTGGAAATGTGCATACGGTGATAGAATGTCGTAGCGATATGGTAGTGCCAAAATAATATTTAAGTAAAATATTAACATATTTTTATGTAAAGATTAAGTATTTTATAAAAAATTCTTATTTAATCTTTGAAGAATATATAATATAAAAAGATCTAAATTTTTTAGATCGAATTTTATTATAAGGAGTTAGGTTATGAATAAAAAATTATTAAGCATTATCGCAAGTGCTACTTTGTTTTCAAATTTGGCTTTAGCAGATGAGAATTCTGGTTTTTTTATAGGTGCTGATGCAGCTTGGATGCATGCTCAAGTAAAAAGTGAGTTAAAACATAAGAATACAAAGCAAAATTTTAATGGAGATATTTCAGGTAATATACCATCGTTTGGTCTAAAACTTGGATATCGTTTAAATGAAAATCATAGAATTTATGCTGGTTATAATTATTCTGATGAATTTAGTGATTTTATCAAAACTCCTAAAATTCAAATCGAAGGTGATTTTACTACACATAAATTTTTAACAGGTTATGATTTTACTCCTAAGCTTTTTGAAAAAACCAGAGCTGTTTTAGGTGTGTATGGAGGATATGCAAGAACAGATCTTACCTTAAAAACAAGCTTTTTATCTTTGTCGCAAAATTTTGACGGTTATTTTTATGGAGCGAAAATAGGTGCTTTATATGATTTGACACCACATAATGAAATAGAATTAGGCTTTAAAGCAGAGCAAATTCATTATAATTCTAGAAATTTTTATCAAAATAAAGTGGGTTCAAACTTTTACGATCCTAAACAAACAAATTATGGTGTATATTTAGGATATAATTATAAATTTTAATCTAATGCAAGTTTTTATAACTTGCATTAATGAAATCAACCTCCACCGATAAAGTATTTTTCAACATCATCAAGTAGTTTTTCACAAATTTGAGAATCTGTATTTTTTTCTACTACAAGATTGATATAAGTTTTAGTATCTCTGAAACTTCCTGCTGATTTTGAATTTTCACGAGTGAGTTTTTGATTCTCTTTAGTATATTCTATAGTGATGTTAAATTTTAGAGCAGCACTTGCTTCACCTAAATTCGTTTTTACTACCACATTCATTTTAGAAGCTTTAGCAAGTGTAGCTTGGGTTTTGTTTATGATCTCTTTAAAGCGTTGGCAAGATCGTATAAGTGTAGCGATAAATTTGTTATCAAGTCCTTCATAAGCTACTTTGAGTTTATTTTTGATATCTTTTGTACTTTCTTTTTCAGGGGCAACAAAAACCATATAAAAACCATTTTTTATAGTCACATTGTCTGTTTTTACATCGCGTCCACTTGACATAACTTTAACATAAATGGCATTATCAAGATAAACACGATCTACCATAGGCCCATAAATTTCGTATTCTTTTTTTCGGACTATGACTTCACGAGCTAGGACATTTAATTTCACATTGGCTTCGTGGATAACAGGTTCCATTTCTTTTTTAATCTCTAAGAGTTCTTTTAACATCAACTTCCTTTTTGTTACTTAAAATTACAATTATATCAATAATTTTCTTAATTTAAGAATTTTACAAACACATTTACTAAAAATATGATACATTAAGTATTAATTTTAACAAAGGAGGAAAAGATGAAACAAATTTTTGAAATTTCAAATTCAGTCCAACAAAAAAGTAAAGACAATACTTTTAATCTGCTACTGCAACTCTCACTCTAAAACTCAATTTTATTTTTAATCATTTTTTACATTTTTAATTTTTTATCATTGTTGTTAAGTTTTTGAATTTTTAATTCATTCAGTCTGTTTGGTTTTAAAGGATTAAATCATGAAAGATAATAAAATCATAATCTTTGATACCACTTTACGTGATGGAGAACAAGCTTTAGGTAGTTCTTTAGGTATCAATCAAAAATTACAAATTGCATTAGCGCTTGAAAATTTAGGCGTAGATGTTATAGAAGCAGGTTTTCCGGTATCTTCACAAGGGGATTTTAAAGCGGTGCAAAAGATCGCTTCTAAGGTGAAAAACTCAACTATTTGTGCACTTTCTAGAGCATTGGATAAAGATATAGATATGGCTTATGAAGCTTTAAAAGTGGCAAAGCATTTTAGAATTCATACTTTTATAGCCACTTCGACTTTGCATATGCAAGATAAATTAAAAAAAGATTTTGATGAAATTTTGTCTATGGCAAAAAGAGCGATTATAAGAGCAAGATCTTATACTGATGATGTAGAATTCTCATGCGAAGATGCAGGAAGAACTCCGATAGATAATCTTTGTTTTATGGTGGAAAATGCGATAAAAGCAGGCGCTAAAACTATAAATATCCCAGATACCGTAGGCTATACCTTGCCAAGTGAATTTGCTAATATCATCAAAATTTTATTTAACAAAGTGCCAAATATAGACAAAGCTATCATTTCTGTGCATTGTCACAATGACTTAGGTATGGCAACGGGCAATAGTTTAAGTGCTATTTTACAAGGTGCAAGACAGATAGAGTGCACTATAAATGGACTTGGCGAAAGGGCGGGTAATTGTGCTTTAGAAGAAGTGGTTATGGCGATAAAAACTAGGAAAGATTATTTAAAAGGTTTTTATACTGATATTAAATGTGAAAATATCTTTAAAACTTCAAAATTAGTTTCAGCTATCACTAATGAAAGTATACCTTCGCATAAAGCTATAGTGGGTAGCAATGCGTTTTCTCATAGTTCAGGCATTCATCAAGATGGAGTGCTTAAAAATAGGCAAACTTACGAGATCATAAGCCCTAGTGCCATAGGAATTCATGAAAATCGTATGTTAATGACGGCAAGAAGTGGAAGGGCTATGATAAAAACTTGCCTTGAAAATTTAGGCTATGATGAAAATACTTATAATTTAGATGATGTTTATGAGCGTTTTTTACGCCTTGCGGATAAAAAGGGTCAAGTGTATGATTATGATTTGGAAGCTTTGATGTTTTTAAGCTATGAAAATGAAGAAGAAAATAAATTTATACTTGAAAAATTAAGCGTGATTAGTGGCAATATCCCAACTGCTTGTGTTTGTATGCGTATCAAAGAAGAGTTAAAAACTGAAGCTTGCACAGGAAATGGTCCTGTTGAAGCAGTTTTTAACTGCATTGCTAGGATAACGAATTTAAAGCCTGCGCTAAAAGCTTATAGTATCAATGCAAAAAGTTCAGGGGTAGATGCTCAAGGACAAGTGGATGTGGATTTGGAATTTAAAGGGAGAAAATTCCATGGAAAAGGAATTTCAACAGATGTTATAGAAGCTTCAGCACAAGCTTTTGTGAGTGCTTACAATGCGATTTATCGCTCTTTAAAAGTAGAAGAAAGGAAAATGGCATGAAAACTTATAAAGTAGCTGTCTTAGCAGGAGATGGTATAGGGCCTTTGGTAATGAAAGAGGCTTTAAAAATTTTAACTTTTATCGCGCAAAAATACAATTTTAGTTTTGAATTTAATGAAGCTAAAATAGGCGGTGCAAGTATAGATGCTTATGGAGTGGCTTTAAGTGATGAAACTTTAAAGCTTTGTGAGCAAAGTGATGCGATTTTATTTGGCTCTGTGGGTGGGCCTAAGTGGGATAATTTGCCCATAGATCAAAGACCTGAAAGAGCCTCGCTTTTGCCTTTAAGAAAGCATTTTAATTTGTTTGCAAATTTGCGTCCTTGTAAAATTTATGAAAGTTTAACTCATGCTTCACCTTTAAAAAATGAGATTATCCAAAAAGGAGTGGATATTTTATGTGTTAGAGAGCTTACAGGTGGGATTTATTTTGGCAAGCAAGATTTAGGCAAGGAAAGTGCGTATGATACTGAAATTTACACTAAAAAAGAGATAGAAAGGATAGCCCATATCGCTTTTGAAAGTGCAAGAATAAGAAAGAAAAAAGTGCATTTAATCGACAAGGCGAATGTTTTAGCAAGTTCTATTTTGTGGCGAGAAGTGGTGGCAAATGTTGCAAAAGATTATCAAGATATAAACTTAGAGTACATGTATGTGGATAATGCTGCGATGCAGATTGTAAAAAATCCTAGCATTTTTGATGTTATGCTTTGTTCAAATCTTTTTGGTGATATTTTGAGCGATGAGTTAGCTGCCATTAATGGATCTTTGGGTTTGTTAAGTTCAGCAAGTTTAAACGATAAAGGTTTTGGACTTTATGAGCCAGCAGGTGGAAGTGCACCTGATATAGCTCATTTAAATATAGCTAATCCCATAGCTCAAATTTTAAGTGCGGCTTTGATGTTAAAGTATAGTTTCAAAGAAGAACAAGCCGCACAGGATATAGAAAATGCTATATCTTTGGCATTGGCACAAGGAAAAATGACTAAGGATTTAAATGCTAAGTCGTATTTAAATACCGATGAAATGGGGGATTGTATTTTAGAAATTTTAAAGGAGAATAATAATGGCTAAAACTTTATATGAGAAAGTCTTTGATGCTCATGTGGTTTATGAAGGCAAAAACGAACTTCCTATACTTTATATCGATAGACATTTAATCCATGAAGTAACAAGCCCTCAAGCATTTTCAGGGCTTAAAATGGCTAAGCGTAGAATGGCAAGAGCGGATTTAACTTTGGCTACCATAGATCATGATGTTTCAACTAAAAGTGTGGATTTAAATGCTTGTTCTGATATGGCAAAAGAGCAAATTACAACTTTGATGCAAAATACTAAGGAATTTGGAGTAAGGCTTTTAGGACTTGGAGATAAAAATCAAGGCATAGTTCATATAGTAGGTCCTGAGCTTGGCTTTACTTTACCTGGGGTTACTTTAGTTTGTGGGGATTCTCATACGGCAACACATGGGGCTTTTGGAGCTTTAGCCTTTGGTATAGGCACGAGTGAAGTAGAGCATGTCATGGCAACGCAAACTTTAAAACAAGCCAAACTTAAAACTATGAAAATCGAATGTAAAGGGCAGTTTCAAAAAGGCGTTTATGCTAAGGATTTGATTTTGTATTTGATCGCACAATACGGCACAGCAAAAGGCACAGGTTATGCTATAGAATTTTGTGGAGAACTTATAAAAAATTTAAGCATGGAAGCTAGAATGACTCTTTGTAATATGGCTATAGAATTTGGAGCTAAAGTAGGTATGATAGCTCCTGATGAGATCACTTTTGAGTATATTAAGGGAAAGGAATTTGCACCTAAAGGAGAAGAATTTCAAAAGTATTGCGAGTATTGGAAGAGTTTAAGAAGCGATGAAGGAGCAAAATATGATGAGAGTATTACTCTAGATGTAAGCAAGATAAAACCACAAATTAGCTATGGAACAAATCCTTCGCAAGTGATTGGTATAGATGAAAAAATTCCAAAAATAAGTGATTTTAAAAATCAAAGTGAGCAAAAATCTTTGCTTGATGCTTTATCTTATGTAAATTTAGAGCAAGATCAAGTTATAGAAGGGGTAAAAATCGACATTGTATTTATAGGATCTTGCACAAATGGGCGTTTAGAAGATCTTAAAATAGCCGCTGATATCTTAAAAGGGCGCAAAATTCATAAAAATGTTAAAGCTTTAATCGTGCCTGGTTCAATGCAAGTAAGAAAAGAAGCTGAAAATTTAGGACTCGATAAGATTTTTATCGAGGCAGGGTGTGAGTGGAGATATGCAGGGTGTTCTATGTGTCTTGGTATGAATGATGACAAAGCAAATTCAGGTCAAAGAGTTGCTTCAACTTCAAATCGTAACTTTGTAGGCAGACAAGGTAAAGGTTCTATCACTCATTTGATGAGTCCTGCAAGTGCGGCAGCTTGTGCCATAGAAGGTGTTATTTGTGATAATAGAAAGTATTTAGGAGTTTAATATGCAAAAATTTATTATACATAAAGGTATAGCTTGTCCTTTAGAATATGCCAATATAGACACAGATCAAATTATACCTAAGCAATTTTTACTTGCAGTGTCTAAGCAAGGTTTTGGCAAGCATTTGTTCCATGATTTGCGTTATTTAGATGATAAAGAAAGTGTTTTAAATATGGATTTTAATCTCAATAAAAAAGAATATCAAAATAGCTCTATTTTGGTGAGTTTTGAAAATTTTGGTAGTGGCTCTTCAAGAGAGCATGCGCCTTGGGCTTTGGTTGATTATGGTATTAGAGCTATTATCGCACCTTCTTTTGCGGATATTTTTAAAAACAATGCCTTAGGAAACGGTTTGCTCACTATAGAACTTGCTAAAGATGAGGTTTTGGAAATAGTTGATGAGTTAAAAAAATCCCAAGATAAAAATATAGAAATTTCTTTGTTGGAAAAAAGAGTATTTTTTAAAGATAAGATTTTTTCTTTTGATTTAGATGATTTTCACAGAATTTGTCTTTTGGAAGGGCTTGATAATATAGCTTTAACTTTAAAACATGAAGCACAAATCAAAGCCTATGAAAAAAACTCAAAAAGCTTTTTGGTTTAGAATTTTTTCATAAGCTAAAAAAGGATCTTGGTAATTAGGTATGTCAAAGTTTCCACAAAAATTAAAATCAAGCTTTTTAAAAAGCGAATTCATAGGAAAATTTTTACTATGAGTATCTGCTCTTAAACTTACCTTGTGATTTTCCAAGGCAAAATTTTCGCAAAAATTTAAAAGTTTTTGTGCTACGCCTTTGCCTTTTGCATTTTGTTTGACAGCTAAACGGTGTAGATAAAAGGCTTTATCATCATAATTTTTGTTAAAAATAACTTGTTTGTAAAATTCAGGTTCAAATTTTTCATTGATACAGATAAAGCCTAAAATTTCATCATTTTCTTTAAACACATAAAGTTCTTGTGCTTGTATATCTTCTTGAAAAACTATTTCATTGGGATAATTCTCATCCCATTGGTGAAAATTCATAGTTTTCATAGCATTTAAAGCATCTTTTGTGATTTCAAGTATAGAATTTAAATCTTTATGGATGGCTTTTTGTATGATAGTGTTTTGCATGATAATCCTTTGTATAAGGAAGGGTGATGGTGGCTCCGATTGGACTTGAACCAACGGCCACTACCATGTCAAGGTAGTGCTCTACCAGCTGAGCTACGGAACCATATGGTGGAGCATAGCGGGTTCGAACCGCTGACCCCAACGCTGCCAGCGTTGTGCTCTCCCAGCTGAGCTAATGCCCCAAATGAAGTTTGTATTATAACTTAGTTTGCCTTAAAGTTTATTTGATGGCAGACAGGAAGGGATTCGAACCCTCGAAAGCTTGCACTTTACACGCGTTCCAGGCGTGCTCCTTCAACCGCTCGGACACCTGTCTATGAAATAAAGCGTTCATTATATCTATAAAAGCTTTAAAAATAAAGAAATTTTTTAAATATTGAAAATAAAATTATTTTTTTAAAAATCAGAAAATTTTTAGTAAAAAGTAGTATAATTATATTTTTATTTTTAGTCAGGGTAGCTCAGCTGGTTAGAGCGCTGGTCTCATAAGCCGGAGGTCGGGAGTTCAAGTCTCCCCCTTGACACCATTAAGTGTAATAATTATTTTTTTTCTTTTGTTACTACAAAAACAATTCCACCAAAACCTATAATTACAACAGTTGTTATAAAAATGATTTCGAAAATATCTAGCATTGTCATTGTTCTTTTGCCCTTTCTTTAAGCTGTCCACAAGCAGCTGAGATATCAAGTCCTTTACTTTCTCTTATAGTACAAGTTACACCTTTATTACTTAGTAAATCTTGGAATTTAATCGCATTTTCTAAACTAGGGCGTTTATATAAACTTCCTTCATGTGGATTAAAGAGTATTAAATTCACTTTAGCTTTAATGCCATTTAAAAGCTTGACTAATTCTTTAGCGTGTTCAAGCTTATCATTGATACCATCAATTAAAAGATATTCAAACATTACCCTTTTTCTTTGATCTATAGGAAATTCACGCACCGCATCCATAATCGCAGCGATATTATAAGCTTTATTGATAGGCATAAGTTCGGTTCGAAGCTCATCATTAACCGCATGCAATGATATAGCAAGTAAAACACCTAAATTCATTTGACCTAATTCTTTGATTTGTTTTGCCAAACCGCTAGTACTGATGGTTTGACGGCGAGGACTTATAGCAAGTCCCTCATTTTGCGCTAAAATTTTTACCGCTTTAGAAACATTTTTAAGATTATCCAAAGGCTCGCCCATACCCATATATACTATATTTACACGGCGTTCATAAGGGATATTGTTTTGTTTTTTGATCCATAAAATTTGTCCGACTATCTCACCTGCACTTAAATTTCTTTTCAAACCACCCTTGGCAGTAAGACAAAAACTACATCCACTTTTACAACCTACTTGAGAAGAAACACAGATAGTATATCTCGCATGAGAAATTCTTTTGCCTTCTGCGTCTATTTTTTCTTCTTTCATAGGCAAAAGCACACTTTCTATCCTTAAACCATCAACGAGTTCAAAAAGATATTTTATACTTCCATCTTTACTTTGCTCATTTTTAACACATTTTACAGGAGAGAGATGAAAATTTTGCGCAAGTTCTAAACGTAGATCTTTTGGTAAATTTGACATATCGGAAAAATTATTGGCGTATTTTTGATAAATCCATTGATAAATTTGTTTCACGCGAAACATCGGTTTGATTTTTTCTCCTAATTCTTCAGGTAAAAAATCTAAAATATTAACAAGCTCTTTCAAAAGTATTTTCCTTTTTTGAATTTTTAAATATAATGATATTTTTTTAAGTATTCTTCTAATTTTTCTTTTGCCTTTTGATGATTTTTTATAAAATCTTCGTGAGCGTTTTCATTGCAAAAATTTGTTGCACACAAAATACACTCTGCATCAATATTTAAATTTTTAGCTACGCTCAAAACAGAAAAGGCTTCCATATTTTCTGCAAAAAAACCTAATTTTGAAAATTCTTTTGCTGCTTTTGAATTTTGACAAATATAATTTGAAGAATTGATTTTTATTGTTTCACGAGAAACATTTTCTTTTTCTAAGCAAATTTCATATTTTGCAGGAGTATAAAATGCATGTGAAATTTTAGAAAATTCTACATTAAAAGCGTGCGAACTTCTATAAATTTCTAAAATCTCTCCCTTATCATAAAGCCCACAAGTTCCTATAAATATAAGTTTTGATGGTTTTTCTTTGAAGTAAAGTTGACTCAAATGAAAAGCTGACTCAACCAAACCTATGCCTATGGCTTTTGCAAAAGAAAAATTTTCATTTCCACCCGCACAAACAATCATTTTGATCCTTATGAAATTTTACAAAAATAATTCTACCTAAAAAGACTTAATTAAGAATTTTTAGATAAAATTATTTCTTATGGTTAAAGCAAAAAAACAATACGGACAAAATTTTTTAATCGATAAAAGCGTATTAGCAAAAATCATCCAAGCCATACCCAAAGAGATGAACAATATCATTGAGATTGGGCCTGGCTTAGGTGATTTAACGCAAGAACTTTTAAAAATTTCTCAAGTAAAAGCTTATGAAATCGATAATGATCTCATACCTATTTTAAAAAAGAAATTTCAAAAAGAACTTGAATGTGGAAAATTTAACTTGATCCATCAAGACGCAAGCGAAGCTTTTAATCCTAGTCTTGATGAAAAACCATATTTTTTGGTTGCAAATTTGCCTTATTATGTTGCAAGTCACATTATATTAAAAGCTTTAGAAGATAAAAATTGTCTAGGGCTTATTGTAATGGTACAAAGGGAAATGGCTGAAAAATTCTGCGCTAAAGAAGGAAATAGTGAGTTTTCTTCCTTAGGTGTTTTAAGTGCAATGATTTGCGAAAGAAAAATACTTTTTGATGTTGATCCACAATGTTTTAATCCTCCACCAAAAGTTATGTCAGCGGTGATGAGTTTGATTAAAACTAAGGATTTTGATGAACTTTGCGAAATAGAAAATTTCAAAAATTTTCTAAAAGATTGTTTTAAAGCTCCTAGAAAACAACTCTTAGGAAATTTAAAAACATATAAAGCAAAAGTTTTAGAAGTTTTAAGCACTCTTGGCTTAAAAGAAAACATCAGACCACATGAAATTTGCGTTGATTTATACCTTAAAATTTATGACAAATTAAAGGATGAATATGGACGAAAACAAAGAGATAAATAAAAACGAACAAAATCCGAACTCAAATTCAAAAAACAATAAACGCTATAAATATAAAAATCGTAGAAAAAAATTAGCTGATTCTTTGCAAAATGAAAATGATACTCCAAAAATTGATCAAAATTCCAACAAGGAAAATTCTGAAAACTCAGAAAATAAAACTGAGAAAAAAAAGAAGAAAAATCGCAATCTTCCTTCAAAACTCACAGGTAATGAAGATTGGCAAATCGCTCTTGCAGAATGCATAGAAGCTAACCGTGTTTCACATGAAAACCGCTTACACCCTTTAAAATATAATAATTCTAGCGAGCATAAAATCCGCATCACTCCTTTAGGAGGTTTAGGAGAAATTGGTGGAAATATCAGTGTTTTTGAAACCAATAAAGATGCAATTATAGTAGATATAGGTATGAGTTTTCCTGATGGAACTATGCATGGGGTAGATATTATCATCCCTGATTTTGACTATGTAAGAAAAATTAAAGATAAAATTCGTGGTATAGTGATCACTCATGCACACGAAGATCATATCGGTGCAGTGCCTTATTTCTTTAAAGAATTCCAATTTCCTATCTACGCTACACCTTTGGCTTTAGGAATGATTTCAAACAAATTTGAAGAACATGGCTTAAAAGCAGAACGCAAATGGTTTCGCCCTGTAGAAAAACGCCGTGTTTATGAGATAGGCGAATTTGATATAGAGTGGATCCACATCACGCATTCTATCATTGATGCTTCAGCACTTGCGATCAAAACAAAAGCAGGAACGATTATCCACACAGGTGATTTTAAAATTGATCAAACTCCAATCGATGGCTATCCAACAGACTTAGGACGTTTGGCACATTATGGAGAAGAAGGGGTTTTATGTCTTTTAAGCGATAGTACAAATTCGTACAAAGAAGGTTATACAAAAAGTGAAAGCTCCGTAGGGCCAACTTTTGATCAAATCTTTGCACGTACCAAAGGCAGGGTGATCATGAGTACTTTTAGTTCTAATATCCACCGCGTTTATCAAGCTATCACTTATGGTTTAAAATACGGTAGAAAAGTTTGTGTGATCGGTCGTTCTATGGAAAGAAATCTTTATACCACTATGGAATTGGGCTACATCAAACTTGATAGAAAAATTTTCATCGATGCTGATGAAGTAAGCAAATATAAAGACAATGAAGTGCTTATCGTAACTACAGGAAGTCAAGGCGAAACCATGAGTGCGCTTTATAGAATGGCAACTGATGAGCATAAATTTATAAAAATCAAACCTACAGATCAAGTGATTATTTCAGCTAAAGCCATACCAGGAAATGAAGCAAGTGTTTCTGCGGTGCTTGACTATCTTTTAAAAGCAGGAGCTAAAGTAGCGTATCAAGAATTTAGTGAAATTCATGTAAGCGGACACGCTAGTATAGAAGAGCAAAAGCTTATGCTAACCCTTACTAAGCCTAAATTTTTCCTACCAGTTCATGGAGAATACAATCACATCACCAAACACAAAGAAACAGCGATGAAGTGCGGTATCCCTGAAAGAAATATTTATCTTATGAGTGATGGCGATCAAGTAGAACTTTGCCAAAAATATGTCAAACGCATAAAAACCGTAAAAACAGGTAAAGTTTTTGTAGATAATCAAATCAATAAACAAATCGCCGATGATGTAGTTATAGATCGTCAAAAACTTGCAGATAGTGGTATAGTAGTTATTATCGCACAAATTGACAAAGCTACAAAAACACTGATCAACAAACCAAGAGTATTTAGCTATGGGCTAGTAGCTGACAAACACGATCATGCTTTTAGCAAAGATATGGCTGAAGTTTTAGGACAATTTTTCATCAATGTTAAAGATGAAGTACTCAATGATCCAAGATTTTTAGAAAATCAAATCCGCCAAGTTTTAAGAAAACACATCTTTAGAAAGATTAAAAAATACCCAACCATAGTTCCAACTATTTTTGTAATGTAAAAAAGGGCAAAAACGCCCTTTTTAAGGAAGATCAAATGAGAATTAATAAATTTATATCCCATAACACCCGCTATTCACGCCGTGAAGCCGATGAACTTATCAAACAAGGCTTAGTAAAAATAAACAACAAAATTGCCCTTTTAAGCGATGAAGTTAAATTTGATGATAAAGTTTTTGTTAAAGGTAAAAGAGTACAAAAAAGAACGCAATTTAGCGTGATAATCTACCATAAACAAAAAGGTGAAATTGTCAGTAAAAAAGACGATCGTGGAAGAAAAACTATATATGATACCTTGCCAAGACAATTTAGTACTTGGCTTAGCGTAGGTAGGCTGGATTATGCAAGTGAAGGCTTACTTTTGCTTACAGATTCTCCTGTGATTGCCGATGCTTTAATGCATAGCGATTTAGAAAGAGAATACTACCTTAAAGTTAAAGGCACGGTGAGCAAACAAGTCATCGAAGCCATGCAAAATGGACTTGAGATTAAAAATGAAAAAAAAGGCGCACATGCAAAAACTAAAATTACCTCTATGAGTTTTGCTCCTTTTATAGACTTTGAAATTTTTGGATCAAGTGGAGGCTATACTAAGCTTAGAGTGGTTATAAATGAAGGTAAAAATAGAGAGCTTAGACGCTTTTTTGGACATTTTGATCTTGAAGTCATGGATCTTAAGCGTGTTGCTTTTGGGGCTTTAGATCTTGGTATGTTGAAGGCGGGAAAACATCGTTATTTAGAAAATGGCGAATATGAAAAATTAAGAGATTTTTTAAAATTTAATGAAATAAGATATTGACCATTATATACAAAAATTTAAAAAATAATGATAATTTTTAAATTCTAAAAATTCTATTTTTATCCTTTTTAAAAGGAAAATAATAGAAAAATTTCATCAAATTCCTTGACTTTGAAAACAAGATTTTATATACTCTCATTTCAATTTTTATAAAATTGGTTAGTTTTTAACTAACGAGTTCTTTTTAAAGGAAATATTATGGAAAGAATTAGGCTTAAGCTAAAAGCTTATGACCATCGAGTACTAGACAGAACAGTTGCAGCAATCGTAGAAGCTGTTAAAAGAACAGGTGCGGATATTAGAGGTCCGATACCAATGCCTACTAAAATCAAACGCTATACAGTTTTAAAATCTCCACACATTAACAAAGATTCTCGTGAGCAGTTTGAAATAAGAATTCACGCGCGTATGCTAGATATAGTAGCAGCGACTCCAGATACAGTTGATTCTTTAACGAAGCTTGATTTAGCGCCAGAAGTAAGCGTTGAAGTAAGAGCTATGGGTAAGTAAGGATAAGATATGGAATATATTGTAGAAAAAATTGGAATGAGCAGAACAATTACTAATCCAAGTATCGCTGTAACTTTACTAAGAGTTGTAAATGCAAAAGTATGTGAAGTTGAAGGCGGAAAGGCTTTAGTAGCATATCCAAAAGGTAAAGCAAGTAATAAATGTGTCGCAGGACAACAAAAAAAATACAATCTTTCTGCAGAATACAATAGATTTGCGACTTTAGAAGTAGCAAATACTGAAGCAGGAGATTTAGATGAAACTCCATTAAATGAAGCAAAAATTTTAAAAGTAAGCTTTAACACTAAAGGTAGAGGTTATAGCGGTGTTATGAAGAGACATAACTTCGCAGGGGGTCCAGCAAGTCACGGTTCTAGATTTCACAGACGCCATGGATCTATTGGTAATAGAGAATGGCCAGGTCGTGTTCAACCAGGTATGAAAATGGCAGGACACTATGGAAATACTAAAGTGACCGTTAAAAACGAAGTTGTATCTTATGATGCTGAAAATAAAATTTTAGTAGTTAAAGGTGCAGTACCAGGTTATAATGGTGCTATGGGTAAAATAAGGATTGCAAAATGAGTAAAGTAGTTGTTTTAAATGATAAATTAGAAAAAGCAGGTGAACTTGATTTACCTTCAAAATATGCGGAAGTAAATCCACACAATCTTTACTTGTATGTAAAATCTTACCTTGCAAGTTTAAGAGCAAATACAGCTCATACTAAAGGTAGAAGTGATGTAAGTGGTGGTGGTAAAAAACCTTGGAGACAAAAAGGTCGTGGCGGTGCTAGAGCGGGTTCAACAAGAACTAACGTTTGGGTAGGCGGTGCGGTTGCTTTTGGTCCAACAAATGAAAGAAACTACTTCCAAAAAGTAAATAAAAAACAAAAAAGATTGGCGCTTGAAAGAGCTTTAGCAGATAAAGCAGCTAAAGGTGTGTTATTTACTGCTGATTCTTTGGCTATTGAAAGTGGTAAAACAAAAGATGCAAACGCTGTGATTAAAAAACTTGGCGTCAAAGATGCTTTAATCGTTAAAGATTTACTAGATGAAAAAACACTTTTAGCTTACAGAAATTTAGCAAATTGCTATGTAGTTGATGTAACTGAAGTAAATGCTTATTTAGTATCTGTATTTAATGCTGTTATTATGGAAAAATCAGCGTTAGAATCTATTACAAAAGAGGGATAATTATGGCAGATATTACTGATATAAAGACTATACTTTACACAGAAAAAAGTTTGAATTTGCAAGAGCAAGGTGTCGTAGTTATTCAAACTTCGCCAAAAATGACTAAAACAGGCTTAAAAGCGGTTTTAAAAGAGTATTTTGGTGTAACTCCAAAAAGCATCAATTCCTTAAGAATGGATGGAAAAATTAAGCGTTTTAGAGGTCGTTTAGGTCAAAGAAACAATTACAAAAAATTCTATGTTAAGCTACCTGAAGGTGTTAGCTTAGAAAATACGGAGGCTTAAGATGGCAATTAAAACTTATAAACCATATACTCCAAGTAGAAGATATATCACAGGTTTAAGTTCTGAAGATATTACAGCTAAACCAAGTGTACGCTCACTACTTGTTAAACTTCCAGCACACGCGGGTCGTAACAGCTATGGAAGAATTACAAGTCGTCATAAAGAAGCGGGTGCTAAAAAACTTTACAGAATTATTGATTTTAAACGTCGTAAATTCGGTATAGAAGGCAAAGTAGAAGCAATCGAGTATGATCCATATAGAAATTGTAGAATTGCTTTGATTGCTTATAAAGATGGGGAAAAAAGATATATTCTTCAACCACGTGGATTAAGCGTTGGTGATATAGTTTCAGCTGCTGAAAGCGGACTTGATATTAAACCAGGCAATGCAATGAAACTTAAAAACATTCCTGTGGGTACTATTGTTCATAATGTTGAGTTAAAACCAGGTAAAGGCGGTCAAATGATTCGTTCTGCGGGTGCTTATGCACAACTTATGGGTAAAGAAGAAAAATATGTTATTTTAAGACTTGCAAGTGGCGAAATGAGACAAGTTTTAGCTGAATGTATGGCAAGTATCGGCGAAGTTGGAAATGAAGAATGGGCTAATGTAACTATCGGTAAAGCAGGTAGAAATCGCCATAGAGGTATCCGCCCGCAAACTCGTGGTTCTGCAATGAACCCAGTAGATCACCCGCACGGTGGGGGTGAAGGTAAGAAAAATTCAGGCCGTCATCCAGTAACTCCGTGGGGTAAACCAACCAAAGGTGCGAAAACTCGTCGTAAAAAGGCTAGCGATAAGCTAATAATTTCAAGAAGAAAAGGAAAGTAAGATGGCTAGATCACTAAAAAAAGGTCCTTTTGTTGATGATCATGTAATGAAAAAAGTCATCGCTGCTAAAAAGGCTAATGATAATAAACCAATTAAAACTTGGTCAAGAAGAAGCACAATTACTCCTGATATGATAGGACTTACATTTAATGTTCATAATGGTAAAAGCTTTATTCCAGTTTATATTACTGAAAATCACATCGGTTATAAACTTGGTGAATTTGCTCCAACACGCACATTTAAAGGGCATAAAGGCTCTGTGCAAAAGAAAATTGGTAAGTAAGGGATAAGATATGAGTAAAGCATTAATTAAATTCATAAGATTATCTCCAACTAAAGCAAGATTGATTGCTAGAGAAGTTCAGGGGATGAATGCAGAATTAGCTATGGCTAGTTTAAAATTTATGCCAAATAAAGGTGCAAAATATATCGCAAATGCAATTTCAAGTGCAGTAGCAAATGGTGGCTTTGAAGCAAACGAAGTGATTGTAAAAAGTTGTCGTGTTGACGCAGCTGCGGTATTAAAAAGATTTAGACCAAGAGCTAGAGGAAGTGCAAGTCGTATTAGAAAACCAACTTCACATATTTTAGTAGAAGTGGTAAAAGCGGAAGTGAAAGCTGAAGAGAAAAAAACAGTAGCTAAAAAAACTACTACAACAAAAGCTCCAGCTAAAAAAACAACAAGCACTAAAAAAGCAACAGCGAAAAAGGAAAGCTAATGGGACAAAAAGTTAATCCAATTGGTCTAAGACTAGGAATCAATAGAAACTGGGAATCAAGATGGTTTCCAACTAAAGCAAATTTAGTAGAAAATATCGGTGAAGATTACAAAATCAGAGCTTTCTTAAAAAGAAAACTTTATTACGCAGGAATTAGCCAAATTTTAGTAGAAAGAACTGCTAAAAAACTTCGCGTTACTGTAGTTGCTGCAAGACCAGGTATCATCATCGGTAAAAAAGGTAGTGATGTTGATAATTTAAGAAAAGAATTGCAAGATTTAATCGGTAAAGATGTAAATATCAATATCAAAGAAGAAAGAAAAGCAGGAGCTTCAGCTCAACTTGCTGCTGAAAGTGTTGCAACTCAACTTGAAAAAAGAATTGCTTTTAGAAGAGCAATGAAAAAAGTAATCCAAGGTGCGCAAAAAGCAGGTGCTAAAGGAATTAAAGTTTCAGTTTCCGGTCGTTTAGGTGGTGCTGAAATGGCAAGAACAGAATGGTATCTTGAAGGACGCGTTCCACTTCATACTTTAAGAGCAAAAATCGATTATGGTTTTGCAGAAGCTAGAACTACTTATGGAAACATAGGAGTTAAAGTATGGATCTTTAAAGGTGAAGTATTGCACAAAGGTATGCAACCTGAAAAAACTGAAGAAAGTGCTCCAGCTAAAAAGCCAAGACGCACAAGAAGGGGTAAATAATCATGTTAATGCCAAAAAGAACTAAATATCGCAAAATGATGAAAGGGCGTAACAGAGGTTATGCTAATCGTGGAACAGAATTTACTTTTGGTGAATTTGCATTAAAAGCAACTGAAGCAGGACGCATTAACTCACGCCAAATCGAAGCAGCGCGTATCGCTTTAACTCGTTTTGTTAAAAGACAAGGAAAAACTTGGATTAGAGTTTTTCCAGATAAGCCTTTGACAAAAAAACCTTTAGAAACTCGTATGGGTAAAGGTAAAGGTGCTGTTGAGGAATGGGTAATGAATATCAAGCCAGGTCGTATCATTTATGAAATGGCAGGAGTAAGCGAAGAAATGGCAAGAGAAGCATTGACTTTAGCTATGCATAAACTTCCATTTAAAACTAAGTTTGTTACAAGAGAGAGCCAAAATGAAATATACTGAGATTAAAGATAAAACAGCAGCTGAGCTTGCAACAATGCTAAAAGAAAAAAAGGTGCTTTTATTCACTTTAAAACAAAAGCTAAAAACAATGCAACTTACTAATCCAAAAGAGATTAGCCAAGTAAAAAAAGACATTGCTAGAATAAATACAGCAATTAACGCTTTAAGATAAGGATAGAAAATGGCATTTAAAAGAGAAATTCAAGGCGTTGTTGTTAAAATCGCTGGTGAAAAAACCGCAAGTGTTTTGGTTGAAAGAAAAGTGGTTCATCCAAGATATAGAAAAATTGTTAAACGCTTTAAAAAATATCTAATTCATGATGAGAGAAATGAAGTTAAAGTGGGTGATACTGTTGTTGCAGTAGAATGCAGACCACTTTCAAAAAGAAAATCATTTCGCTTAAAATCTGTATTAGCTACAGGAGTTGAGTAATGATTCAAAGTTTTACAAGACTTGCAGTTGCTGATAATAGCGGTGCAAAAGAATTAATGTGTATCAAGGTTTTAGGGGGTAGCAAAAGAAGATACGCTACCGTAGGTGATGTAATCGTTGCATCTGTTAAAAAAGCTTTACCAAATGGAAAAGTTAAAAAAGGTCAAGTGGTAAAAGCGGTTATCGTTAGAACTAAAAAAGAAATTCATAGAGATAATGGTTCTTTGATTCGTTTTGATGAAAATGCTGCGGTTATTCTTGACAACAAAAGAGAGCCTATCGGAACTCGTATCTTTGGGCCAGTGGGCAGAGAAGTTAGATATGGTGGCTTTATGAAAATCGTTTCACTAGCACCGGAGGTATTATAATGGCGGTTAAATTAAAAATCAAAAAAGGTGATAGCGTTAAGGTTATCACAGGCGATGATAAAGGTAAAACAGGTAAAGTTTTAGCGGTATATCCAAAAACACTTAAAGTGGTAGTTGAAGGATGTAAAATCGCTAAAAAAGCTATTAAGCCGAGTGAGAAAAACCCAAATGGTGGTTTTATCAATAAAGAAATGCCAATGGATATTTCCAATGTGGCAAAAGTTCAGGAGTAAGCGATGATGAGATTAAAAGAAAAATATAATCAAAGCATTAAACCTGCATTGGTTAAAGAATTTGATATTAAAAATCCTATGCTTATCCCTGTGATCGAAAAAGTAGTTATCAGCGTAGGTGCTGGTGAGTTGGCTAAAGATCAAAAAGTATTGCAAAATGTTGCAGATACTATTTCTTTAATTGCAGGACAAAAGGCTGTGATTACTAAAGCTAAAAAATCAGTTGCAGGATTTAAAGTTCGCGAAGGTTTTCCTGTGGGTGTAATGGTAACTTTAAGAAAAGAAAATATGTATGCTTTTCTTGATAAATTAATTTCTATTGCTTTGCCAAGGGTGAAAGACTTTAGAGGTTTAAGTAGAGATGGTTTTGATGGACGCGGAAACTATAACTTCGGTCTTGATGAGCAGTTGATGTTCCCAGAAGTGGAGTATGATAAAATTTTAAGAACTCATGGTATGAACATTTCTATAGTTACAACAGCACAAAATGACAAACAGGCACAAAAGTTATTAGAACTTATCGGTGTGCCATTTACAAAAGGAAAGTAAGATGGCTAAAAAATCAATGATTGCAAAAGCGGCACGCAAGCCTAAATTTAAAGTTAGAGCTTATACAAGATGCCAAATTTGTGGGCGTCCGCATTCGGTTTATAGAGATTTTGGAATTTGCAGAGTTTGCTTAAGAAAAATGGGCAACGAAGGTTTGATTCCAGGTCTTAAGAAAGCAAGTTGGTAAGGATAAAATATGATAAATGATATTATTTCAGATTCACTCACTCGTATCAGAAATGCAGGAATGAGAAAGCTTGAAACAACCAAGCTTTTACATTCTAAAGTTGTAGAAGCTTTAGTTGGAATTTTTCAAGCTAAGGGCTATATTGAGAGTTTTAATGTTATTGAAGAAGATAAAAAGAAATTTATCAATGTAGTTTTAAAATACGATGAAAAAGGTAAGAGTGTTATCAATGAGCTTAAAAGAATTTCTAAGCCTGGTCGTCGTGTTTATAAAGGTAAAGATGAAATCAAGCGTTTTAAAAATGGTTATGGTACTATCGTAGTTAGCACAAGTCATGGCGTTTTAGCTAATGATGAAGCTTATAAAGCAGGTGTTGGCGGCGAAATTTTATGTACCATTTGGTAAAAAATCTGCTTTTTATGGCATTGGGTATCCATTCTTTTAAAAAAGTAGAAATATCCTAGACAAATAAAAAGGAAAAATATGTCTCGTATAGGTAAACAACCGATTGCTATTCCAGCAGGAGTAGAAGTAAAATTAGAAGGAAATTTGCTTAAATTTAAAAAAGGAAATTTAGCAAAAGAACTTGATACTAAAGCAAATGTAAATGTTGAGATTAAAGATAATAATATTCTTTTTTCTCCAAAAGGTGAAGACAGACAAAGTAGAGCTTATTGGGGAACTTACAGAGCTTTAGCTTACAATATCGTTGTAGGTTTAACTCAAGGTTTTTCAAAAACTCTTGAAATCAATGGAGTTGGTTATAAAGCAGCTTTAAAAGGTAAAGTTTTAGAACTAAGCCTTGGTTTTTCCCATCCTATTAATTATGATATTCCAGAAGGAATTGAAATTGTAGTGGATAAAAATACTATTGCAGTTAAAGGAAGTGATAAACAAGTTGTAGGTCAAGTTGCTGCTCAAATTCGTGAATTTAGACCACCAGAGCCATATAAAGGAAAAGGCGTTAAGTATTCTGATGAACGCATTATCCGCAAAGCTGGTAAGACATCTAAGAAGTAAGGGTAGAATATGAGAGCAAATGTATTAAAAAGAAAACTAACTTTAAGAATCAAAAGAAAAAAAAGAATTAGAGCGAAAATTTCAGGTTGTGAAAATTTTCCAAGAATTTCTGTATTTAAATCAAACAGAACTCTATATATCCAAGCGATTGATGATGTAAAAGCTGTAACTTTAGCAGCAGTTGATGGACGCAAACTTGGCGTTAAAGCAAATAAAGAAGGTGCTAAAAAAATCGCTGCTGAATTTGCTAAAACTTTAAAAGCTAAAAAGATAGAACAAGCTGTTTTTGATAGAAATGGTTATGTATATCATGGTGTTATCGCAGCATTGGCTGAATCTTTAAGAGAAAATGGCATTAGGCTATAAGGGGTAAATCGATGGAAAAATATAATAGAGAAGAATTTGAAGAAGTAATCGTCGATATCGGCAGAGTTACTAAGGTTGTTAAAGGTGGTAGAAGATTTAGATTTACTGCTTTAGTTATCGTTGGAAACCGCAAAGGTTTAGTAGGTGTTGGTTATGGTAAGGCTAAGGAAGTTCCAGATGCCATCCGTAAAGCTGTTGACGATGCGTTTAAAAATATCGTTGAAGTTAAAACTAAAGGCTCAACTATCGCTCACGATGTAGAGGTAAAATATAACGCAAGTAGAATTTTACTTAAACCAGCTAGTGAAGGTACAGGAGTTATTGCAGGTGGTTCTACACGCCCTATCGTGGAACTTGCAGGTATTAAAGACATCTTAACCAAGTCTTTGGGTTCAAATAATTCAGCTAATGTGGTTCGTGCTACAATCAAAGCTTTAACAATGTTAAAAGGATAAGAAGATGAATTTAACAAAAGCAGCGGGTTCAACGCATAAAACTAAAAGAATTGGCCGTGGTCAAGGTTCTGGCATGGGTAAGACTGCTACTAAAGGGGGTAAAGGTCAAACTGCTAGAAAAGGTTATAATGAAAAAAGAGGTTTTGAAGGGGGTCAACAACCACTTCAAAGAAGACTACCAAAAGTAGGTTTTACTTCTAAAATTCAAAAACCTTATGTGATCAATGTTGAAAAAATCACAGCTGTAAAAGAGCTTAGTGAAATTACATTTGAGAGCATTAAAAGTGTTCACAAAATTTCAAAATCTGTGAATAAAATCAAATTAATTGGTGCAAGTGCAAAAGACTTAGTATCAAAAATCAAAGACGAGAATATTAGCGTCACCGGATCAAAATAATGAATAGAGCATTGACGAATAAGATTTTAATCACCTTAGCATTTTTATTTGCTTATAGGGTTCTGGCTTATGTGCCAGTTCCTGGCGTCAATGCTGATGTGATTGCGGAATTTTTTAATAACAATCAAAACAATGCTTTGGGTTTATTTAATGTTTTTAGTGGTGGAGCGGCTGAACGCTTTTCTATCATTTCTTTAGGTATTATGCCTTATATCACTGCTTCTATTATTATGGAGCTTCTTGCAGCAACTTTTCCAAATATTGGTAAGATGAAAAAAGAGCGTGATAGTATGCAAAAATATATGCAAATTATCCGTTATGCGACTATTGTGATTACTTTGGTTCAAAGTATAGGCGTTGCTATAGGTTTGCAAAGCTTGCACGGTCGTGGTGGTGCAGGGGCTATAATGGTGGAAGATTTAAATATGTTTATCGCACTTTGTGCTATTTCTATGCTTGCTGGAACTATGCTTTTAATGTGGCTTGGCGAACAAATCACACAAAGAGGTATAGGAAATGGTATTTCTTTAATCATTTTTGCAGGTATTGTTTCAGGTATTCCAAGAGCGATTTCAGGAACTGTAGGACAAATCAATTCAGGCGAGATGAATTTCTTAACCGCTTTTGCAATTTTTGCTTTGATTTTAATCACCATAGGGGTGATTATTTATATAGAACTTGGAGAAAGAAGAATTCCTATTTCTTATTCTCGTAAAGTTGTAATGCAAAATCAAAACAAACGCATTATGAATTATATTCCTATTAAACTCAATCTTAGTGGGGTTATTCCACCGATTTTTGCTAGTGCGATTTTGATGTTTCCAACAACAATTTTACAAACTAGTACAAATCCTTATCTACAAGCCATTAATGACTTTTTAAATCCAAATGGTTATTTGTTTCATATTCTAACTTTCTTGTTTGTAATTTTCTTTGCTTATTTTTATGCTTCTATCGTATTTAACGCTAAAGACATAGCAGAAAATTTGAAAAAACAAGGCGGTTTTATCCCTGGAATTCGTCCAGGTGAAGGAACTTCAAGTTATCTTAACGAAGTGGCTTCTCGTTTAACTTTATCAGGTTCTATTTATTTAGGGCTTGTTGCAACCTTACCTTGGGTTTTGGTGAAATTTATGGGTGTACCTTTTCATTTTGGCGGTACTTCTGTACTTATTGTAGTTCAAGTAGCACTTGATACGATGAGAAAAATTGAAGCTCAAATTTATATGAGTAAATACCAAACTTTAAGTGCGGTAGGTTTGTAATAAATAAAATTAGCAAGATTTTTCTTGCTAATTTATTCTAGGTTTTTGCTTTAAAAATAAAAACACAATGCACACTATAAAAATTACTATTGACCATATTAAAAAAGCATCTACAAGACCCATTTGTCTAACGATAGGTTGAGAGATAATAGGACTTAAAAATTGTCCTAAAAATATACAACTTGCTAAAATTCCATAAGCCCTAGAGCGAGCATTTTCAGGACAGATTGAAAAAAGATAAGCCGTATTATTTACAAGCATAATACCTCCACCCATTCCAAGCAAAGCTAAAGCGATTAAAACTGTGAAAAAGCTATCTGCTAAAAAAAGCAGCAAAAAAGAACAAGATACGATAAAAAGAGTTAAAACATAGATAGTTTTAATACTTAAGAATTTTATAATATATCTATAGCTTAGAGAGAAAAAACCATAACATAGTGCAGATACAGACATCGAAATACCTATATATTTAGGATCCAATCCCAAATGTTCTTCTATATAGTAAGGAAGTTGAGTTGGCGAAATATAATAAACTACCATGATAAAAAAACCTATAAAATAGATAGGGAAAAATTGCCAATAATTTGTTTTTGTTTCTATTTTTGTATGATTATAGAATTTAAATTTTCTAGGTTCAAAAAGATAAATGATAGCCATTAAGGTAATTAAAATTCCAAGTCCATATACCAAAAAAGGATAACGCCAAGAATAACTTGAAACAAATCCCGCAATAGAAATAAAAACAGCACCCCCTATCGCACAAAAAAATCCTTGAAGGCTTAAAGCATTTTCTCTGCGATTAAAGCCACCACGACTATAATAATCCCCAAGCAAAGCCGAAGCGCCTGTCATTATAAAAGCAGTTGCCATACCAAAAATAGCTCTTGAAGTCAGTATAGCATAAATATCATTTAAGAAAAAGCCACTTATCCCAGAAATAGTCCAAACCACCATAGCTGGAAGAATGAATTTTAATTTGCCAAATTTATCCATTAAAATACCAGCAAATGGAGATAAAATGACAACAAAAATAGCAGGGATGGTTAAAACTAAGCGAACAAGTATATCAAGATGAGCTAATGTGAAACTTGAAGCAAGAGTAGCGCCACTTTGGGTTAAAAGTTCTTCAAAATGTCTGTTGATAGCAGGCAGAGCAGATGAAATGACCACGCTTCCTAGCATAGTCATAGCAGCCATAGAAAACACAGCTGCTTTAAATCCGGACTTTTCAGTAATTTGAATTATTTTTTTATCCATTTTTGTGTCATTTGGATGAAATTTATAAGTTTTGTCATTCATAATTTTTACCTTTTTTATTTTATTATACTCCAAAAATTATGGTTTGTATTTAAAATTACTTAAAATTATATTTTATTTATTTTGTTATGATAGTTTTGTTTTTAAAATATTTTAGCTTGATTAAAATATATTTTATAAGTAGAATTTTAAATATTTTTAGCTAAATTCAGCTTTTTATTTAACAAGGGTGCAAAATGAAGAAAAATTTAATCATAGTAGAATCTCCTGCAAAAGCTAAAACCATAGGAAATTTTTTGGGAAAAGATTATGAAGTTATCGCTTCTAAAGGACATATTAGAGATTTGCCTAAATCAAGCTTTGGGATTAAAATAGAAGATGATGAATTTATCCCTGAGTATAGAATCACAAGTGATCATAGCGCCTTAGTTAAAGAACTTAAAAGCAAAGCCAAAGATGCCAAAGAAGTCTATCTTGCAACGGATGAAGATAGAGAAGGAGAGGCTATAGCCTATCATATTGCAAAAGCTATAGGAAAAGATGAAAACACCTTACCACGCATTGTTTTTCATGAAATCACTAAAAGCGCTATAGAAAATGCTTTAAAAAATCCAAGAAAATTAAACATGCACTCTGTAAATGCTCAGCAAACCAGACGTCTTTTAGATCGCATTGTAGGGTATAAGCTCAGCCCTTTATTAGGACAAAAAATTCAAAGAGGACTTAGTGCTGGGCGTGTTCAAAGTGCGGCTTTAAAGATCATAGTCGATCGTGAAAAAGAAATTCGTGCCTTTGTACCCCTAGAATACTTTAGTATTGATATGATTTTTCAAAAAGATTTAGATGCAGAACTAGTTGAGTTTGATAAAGCCAAGATAGAAAAACTTACCATTACCAACAAAGATCGTGCTAAACTTATACTAGAAGCTTGTAAAAATGAAGTTTATAGTATAAGTGACATTGAAAGCAAAGAAAGAAAAATCGCTCCGCCTCCTCCTTTTATGACTTCAACTTTACAACAAAGTGCCAGCAATCGCCTTGGTTTTAACCCTAAAAAAACCATGATGATAGCTCAAAAGCTCTATGAAGGAGTAAATACCCATGAAGGCGTGATGGGGGTTATTACTTATATGAGAACCGATAGTTTAAATTTAGCCAAAGAAGCAGTAGAAAATGCAAGAAAATTCATACAAGCAAATTTTGGCAAAGACTATCTTCCAAGCAAAGCAAATGTATATACTACAAAGACTAAAGGCGCTCAAGAAGCTCATGAAGCTATACGCCCTACAAATTTAAGTTTTACTCCAGAAATTGCGGCTAAATTTTTAGACAAAGATGAGTTAAAACTTTACACACTTATTTACAATCGCTTTTTAGCCTGTCAGATGAGTCCTGCTATCTCTCAAACTCAAAATGTATTTGTAAAAAATGATAGAGCAGTTTTTAAAATAAGCGGTAGAAAAATCCTTTTTGATGGATATTATAAAGTTTATGGTGATATGGATAAGGATAAAATTTTGCCAAATTTTAAAATAGGCCAAAATTTAAAAGTGCAAAATTTAGAAATGAACTCACATTTTACCGAACCACCTTCAAGGTATTCAGAAGCAGGACTTGTAAAAAAACTTGAAAGTTTAGGCATAGGTCGCCCTTCTACTTATGCACCAACCATTTCTATACTTACAAGCCGTGATTATGTAACAATAGATAAAAAACAACTCATTCCTAGCGATGTTGCTTTTAATGTAACCGAAGTGCTTGAGAAAAATTTTAGCGATATAGTAGATAGTAAATTTACTTCAAACCTTGAAAATACCCTAGATGAAATCGCAGAAGATAAGGCAGATTGGCAAGAAACTTTAAAAGAATTTTACTATCCTTTTATGAGAAAAATCGAAGAAGGAAAAACAAAAATAGCTAGTCAAAAAACTGTCACAAAACTAGGCGAAAGTTGTCCTGATTGTGGCGGAGAGCTTGCTATTAGAAAAGGGCGTTTTGGAGAATTTGTAGCGTGTTTAAATTTCCCAAAATGCAAGTATTCAAGAAATTTAAAAAGTGAAAGCAAAAACGAAAGCGAAAATACAGCCGCAAAAGCTAAAGCTAATGGTACAGGCATTACTTGTCCAAGTTGTCAAAAAGGTGAAATCGTAGAACGCTTTTCAAAACGCGGTAAATTTTATGGTTGTAGTGCTTATCCAAAATGCAATTTTATAAGCAAATACAAACCAAGTGAAGAAAAATGCGAAGAGTGTGGCGAAACTTTAGTGATAAAAGAGCTTAAAAAAGGTACATTCTTAGAATGCTTAAAGTGCAAAATCAAAAAAGAAATGAAGGATTAGAATGCAAATCATGCTTTGTGCTATTTCAAATATAGCGAGTGGAAATTGTTCAGAAGACTGTAAATACTGCACCCAAAGTGCCCATGTAAAAACAGATATTCAAAAATATCGTCGTAAAGAACTTTCACAAATCGTTTTAGAAGCGAAAATGGCAAAGAAAAATGAAGCCTTGGGTTTTTGTTTGGTTACAGCAGGACTTGGGCTTGATGATGAAAAGCTTGAGTATGTTTGTGAGGCTGCTAAGGCTGTGCAAAAAGAAGTGCCTAATTTGCTTTTAATTGCCTGTAATGGTATGGCAAGCGTGGAACAACTCAAAGAACTTAAAAAAGCAGGAATTTTTTCTTATAATCACAATCTTGAAAGTTCTAAGGAATTTTTTCCACAAATTTGCACCACTCATACTTGGGAAAGTAGATTTCAAACCAATTTAAATGCTAAAGAAGCAGGACTTATGCTTTGTTGTGGTGGAATTTATGGTATGGGTGAGAGTGAAGAAGATAGACTAAGTTTTAGAAAATCTTTGCAAGAATTACAGCCTTTTTCAACGCCTATTAATTTTTTTATAGCAAATGAAAATTTAAAACTACAAGTTCCAAGACTTAATGCTGATGAAGCCTTAAAAATTGTTCGTGATACCAAAGAGGCTTTACCGCAAAGCGTGGTAATGGTAGCAGGTGGGCGTGAAGTGGTGTTGCGAGAAAGGCAGTATGAAATTTTTCAAGCAGGTGCTGGGGCTATTGTTATAGGGGATTATTTAACCACTAAAGGTGAAGAACCAAGTCAAGATATAATAAAATTAAAAGAAATGGGATTTACTTTTGCATCAGAGTGTCATTGATCCACAAGGTTTAATTGATCTAAAAATTCTTATTGTTATAGCTTTATGCTTACTTTTTTCTCCGCATATTGCAAAAATTTTACGCTTGCCTCTTTCAGCTACTGAAATTATTTTAGGGGCAATAATAGCATATTTTGGTTTCATAGGAAAAAGTGAAAATTTTGCACTTTTAGCAAATGTAGGTTTTTATTATCTAATGTTTATAGCAGGTATGGAAGTAAATTTAAGAGCCTTTTTTAATATGGATAAAGAAGTCGCCAAAAAAAGTTTTTTTTATATTTTTTTACTTTACGCTTTATCTTCTCTTATAGTATGGATTTTTGGACTTTCTTTAGTATTTGTTATCATTATACCTGTGATGAGTGTAGGGCTTTTATCTTTGCTTTTTAAGGATTTTGGAAAAGAGTGTTATTGGCTAAATATTGCTATGATAGTGGCTACTTTAGCTGAGGTGATTTCTATTGTGCTTTTGACTATAGCGGGAGCTTTTTTGCGCGAAGGAACAGGTATTATTGATGTAGCGCAAAGTATTTTATATCTTAATATCTTTTTGGGACTTTGTTTGCTCGGATTTAAAATGCTTGGTGTGCTTTTTTGGTGGTATCCTCAGCTTAAAGTTGTGCTTATGCCATGGGAGGATAAAAATGAAAAAGATATAAGATTTTGTATGGCCATTTTTATACTGATCATTGTTGCTATGGTTATTACAAAACTTGAAATCGTTCTTGGTTCTTTTATAGCAGGCTCATTTATAGCTACTTTTTTTGATCATAAAAAAGATCTTGAGCATAAGCTTTCTACTTTTGGACATGGGTTTTTGATCCCTATTTTTTTTATCCATATAGGTTCAACCTTTGATCTTAAAATGATTTTAGATTATAAAATCGTTTTACAAGCATTTTTACTTATGTTTGTTATGGTGGGTTTAAGAATTTTATGTGCAAGTGTTTTTTTAAAAAGAATTGGTTTTAAAAATATGATTTTATTTGGTCTTAGTCATTCTATGCCTTTAACCTTGCTTATAGCAACAGCTACTTTGGGTTATTCGGGCAAGGTTATTGATGAGAAGCTTTATTCAGCACTTATTTTAACAGCGTTGTTTGAGGCTATTATTGTTATGAGTATGATCAAATTTCTTTCTAATTCTAAAAAATGAAAGTTACTTTTTTACTCAAAAAAGCAAACAAAATCTTAAAAATTTAATAATAAAAAAACTCATAATCGCCCTTTTTTGTTAGAATTAATAAAAGTAACAATAAAAGGAGCGAAAATGTCAAATTCCGTTACTATAACCGATAATAGAAATGGAAAAAGCTATGAATTTCCTATATATGATGGTACAACTGGGCCAAGCGTTGTAGATATGTCAAGTTTTTATAAACAAACAGGAATGTTTTCTTATGATGAGGGCTTAACTTCTACAGCTACTTGTAAATCAAAAATCACTTATATTGATGGAGAAAACGGAATTTTAATGCACCGTGGCTATCCTATAGAGTGGCTTGCTGAAAACAAACTTTATTTAGATGTGGTTCATCTTTTACTTTATAAAGAATTACCTGATGCTACGCGTCTTGAAGCATTTCGTTATGAAATGAAAAAGCGTTCTTTTATCCATGAAGGTATGCATCGTCTTTTTGATTCTTTCCCTGATAATGCTCATCCTATGGCAGTTTTACAAGGTGCTGTTTCATCGCTTAGTGCTTTTTATCCTGATCATTTAAACATGAATGTAAAAGAAGAATATATGGAAATGGCAGCTAGAATAGTAGCTAAAATCCCTACTATAGTGGCCACTGCTTATAGATATAAACACGGCTTTCCTATGGCTTATCCAAATTTAGATCGTGGTTTTACAGAAAATTTCTTATATATGTTAAGAACCTATCCTTACGATCATGTAGAGCTTAAACCTATAGAAGTAAAAGCACTTGATACAGTTTTTATGCTTCATGCAGATCATGAGCAAAATGCTTCAACTTCAACAGTTCGTGCTGTGGGTTCAACTCACGCTCATCCTTATGCCTGTATAGCAGCAGGTATTGGTGCGCTTTGGGGTCATGCACATGGTGGAGCTAATGAAGGTGTTATTAGAATGCTTGAGCAAATAGGTAGTGTTGATAGGGTAGATGAATTCATCAAAAGAGCTAAGGATAAAAACGATCCTTTCCGCTTGATGGGCTTTGGGCATAGGGTTTATAAAAATTTTGATCCTAGAGCAAAAGTACTTAAAAAACTTCGTGATCAACTTATTGATGAGTTGGGTATTGATACCAATCTTATTAAAGTAGCAACGCGTATAGAAGAGATTGCTTTAAGCGATGATTATTTTGTTCAAAGAGGGTTATATCCGAATGTTGATTTTCATAGTGGACTTATTTTAAAAGCCTTAGGTATTCCAAATGAAATGTTTGCTACTTTATTTGTTATAGGGCGCACCCCAGGATGGATAGCTCAGTGGATAGAACAAAAAGAGCAAGAAAGTCTTAAAATAGTCCGTCCAAGACAACTTTATTTGGGTGAAACTAGTAAAATTTAATTAAAATTTTTGTGGAAATTAAAAATTCCACAAAATCTTCTTGTATAATTTTAAAAAATCTTATAGAAAGTTTATAATCATGCTTAATCTTGATAAATTTTTAGAAATTGCTATAAATGCTAGCAATCAAGCTTCTAAAGCTATTTTAGAAGAGAGAAAAAATTTCAAAACTTGGGAAAAAGAAGATAAAAGCCCGCTTACATCAGCAGATCTTGCTTCTAATAAAATTCTAAATGATATTTTGGGTTCTACGGATATTAAAATTCTATCAGAAGAAAAATTACTCAGCAAAGAAGAGTGTGAAGAATTAAAAACTTTTTGGCTTATCGATCCTCTTGATGGAACAAGTGGTTTTTTAAAAGGCAGTGATGAATTTTGCGTTATGATAAGTTTGGTTCATGACAATCGCCCTGTTTTATCACTCATACAAAATCCATCAAAAGGTGATATATTCTATGCTCATGCAAAAACCAAGGTTTATAAAAACGATAAACCTTTGCAAATTGACCAGCAAGAATACGAGAAAAATAAATATAAAGCCTTATTGAGTGTTAATCATCTTAGCAAAGAAGATGAAGACTTTGCAAAAGAGCATCAATTAGAAGCTATTAATATAGGCTCTGGATTGAAATTTTGTGCTATTTTAGAGGCTAGGGCAGGAGTTTATAAAAGATTTGAAAAGCTTAATATTTGGGATATTGTAGCAGGAGATTTTTTGATTAATCAAAATGGAGGATTTATGGGAGATTTTTCTAAAAAATACATTTTATATAGCCCTTTAAATTATAAATCCAGTCCTTTTATTTGTGTTTCATCTAGGAATTTTTTACAAGATTTTTTATAAAATAAAGAGTATAATTTTATATTTAAATAGTTTATAAGGATGAAGATGAGGTATTGTTTCATTTTGTTTTTAAGTTTAGTTTTAAGTTCTAATCTTTTAGCGAATAATTTTTCTCAGAAAAAAGTTATTAAAATTGAAAAAAGCGCAGATAGTTTTGAAGTAATAGATCTAAATCAAAATGTTGCAAATCCAAATCTAAATCAACAAAAAGCATTGTTTGATAGTTCTACCTTGATTGAAAAAAAATCGCAAATCACCAAAGATAAAGATATTGATTTTGCCATTGTATTAACTTCTAGGAAAAATTTTGGTTATTTTTTAGATGGTTTTAGGGTGAGTGATAAGGAATTTTCTACATTATTTACTAAAAATTTGATTCAAAGTTTAAAGCTTAATTGGGTTAATTCTGCTGCAAATGGTATTTATCAAAGTCCTAAAACTTTGTCATATTTTAGCCCTAAGGATGCAAAACTTATAAATGTAAGTCCTTTTTTAACACAAGAAAAAGATAAGGCTAAAATGTATGCTAAATTTACAGATTATGTTGTGGTGGTAAATTTGCAAGATTTTTATGTAAATATTACAAATTATTTTATCACAACTAGTAAAGAGGGTGTGGCTAATGTTAATTTTAAAATTATTTCTACAAGCAATGGAAAAATTCTTGTAGCAAAAAATGCAGAATTAAATTTGACATTAAAAGATCAAGATGCAAAACAAAATTATCAAGATATTGTAAATCAAATGCCAAAAATGTTAGCTAGTGTTATAGATAATGAAATAAAAAAATTAAAATTAACTATCAATTAATTTAAAGATATATTGAAAAATTTTTAGATAATAATCACTTCATTTTCTAAGTTTATGCCAAATTCTTCAAAGACTTTTTTTCTAGCTAATTCGATAAGAAAAAACGCATCTTCAAAACTTGCATTTTTTTTATTGATTAAAAAATTTGCGTGTTTATCGCTTAACATAGCATCTCCCTTGTTAAATCCTTTAAGTCCTACAGCTTCGATTAAACGTCCTGCAAAGTCGTTTTTTGGATTTTTAAAGATAGAGCCAAAGCTTGCTCCATTAGGTTGGTTGCTTCTTGCATTTTTTAAAGCTTCATCTTTAAGGGTATCAAAGCCAAAATTTAGTTTAAATTCAGCCCAAAAAAAAGGCATATTTAAAGGACAAAAACGATAATCAAAATTTATATTTTCTCTTAGAATTTCGCCTTGAGAAGTAGCAATTTTGATTAAATTTTGACTGATACACTCTCCTTTAAGCCCTGCATTCATTTTCAAAAGACCACCAAGTGTGCCAGGAATTTTGCTTAAATACTCAAAACCCTTAAGATTATTTTCTTTAGCAAAGCGATATATTTTGCTTGATTTTGTTTTGCAGCCTATGCGAAGATGTATAAAATCTTTATTTTGATCTAAAATTTGTATAAAATCAAAACCATCTCCTAAAATTCCTATATTTTTAGGTTTTGGGCTAATTAAAAGGTTATTTGCACCACCTATTAAAAAACCATCAAAATCACAAATTTGATCCAAAACTAAAACTTCAAATTCATTTCCTATACACACAGAAGAGTATTTTTTAAAATCAATGATCATTTGATAAAAGTTGGAATTTGATTTAGTATATTCTCAGTAAAATCAATCATAGTTGTAGTCATCCAAGGCATTAAAAAGATTAAAATAACTACAACCAAGATGATTTTAGGAACAAAAGAAAGTGTCATTTCATTAATCTGTGTAGTTGCTTGAAAAATACTGATCACAAGCCCTGCAATAAGTCCTGCCAAAAGCATAGGCAAGGAAAGTAAAAGTGTGATTTTAAAGGTTTGCACTCCAAGAGCAACTAAGGTACTTTCGTCCATTTTTATCCTTTTTAAGAATTTCTAGCTTCTTCGTATTCGCTAGGGATAAGATAATCATTTACATGTATGATTTTATCATAAAATTTATAATCATATCCTAGTTTAAAAAGCGTATCTACAGCTAAAAGTTGAGTTTGATTCATGCTAATAGAGTTTTTATTGGCATATAAATTAAGATAAGTATCAAGTTTTTCTTCATCAACACGGATAAGTTTTCTTTCCATAAGCATAGGGGCTAAAATTTTACGATTTGCATCGGCAATTTTTACAGCATTGGTTAAATCTCTTTCGATCTTAATCGCGTCGCTTAAAGGTAAAGAACGACGCAAAGCCATTCCACCTAAAGGCAAAGGCAAATTTTCTTTAGCAAATTCAAGCCATATATCCCAAAGTTCTGCTTCCACGTAAAGACTTTGATCAAAATCTAAAATGCTTTCATGGATCAAAACTCCCGCATCTACTTCGCCACTTAAAACCGCATTTTCAATGTCTAAAAAATTCTTATAAATAATTCTTGCTTCAGGATATTTCATGCGAAAAATCAAAGCATTGGTGGTATTTGCTCCACTCAAAGCGACTTTAAAATTTCTTTTTAAATGCGTGTCTTTTTTCTTGATGAGTTTTGGCCCATAACCTTCACCAAAACTCACTGCTGTGCGTAAAAGTGCATACTCAGAAGCGATTAAAGGATAAAGCCCAAAAGAAATAGCCGTAGCATCAAATTCATTTTTCAAGGCAAATTCATTTAAAGTTTGTATATCTAAAGCTGTATTTTCATAAGCAAAATCATTCCCTATCCACCCAAATTTAATTGCCATATACATAAAAATATCATCAGCATCAGGAGAATGTGCAATAGTAATTTTTTTCATCTATACTTCCTTGTAAATCTTTGCTTTAATTCTAGCAAAATAAATCATTATTTAATTTTATTTTGTTAGAATTCTAACTAAAAATTTAGAATTTTTAAGGAAAGTTATGGATGATAATAAAAGAAAATCTCTAGACGCTGCCCTAAAAAGTTTAGATAAAACCTTTGGAAAAGGCACTATTTTAAGACTAGGGGATAAAGAAGTCGAGCAAATCGATAGCATAGGCACAGGTTCAGTTGGGCTTGATCTTGCTTTAGGTATAGGCGGTGTTCCAAAAGGAAGAATTATAGAAATTTATGGACCTGAAAGTTCAGGTAAAACCACTCTAACTTTACATATTATCGCAGAATGCCAAAAAGCAGGTGGAGTTTGTGCTTTTATCGATGCAGAACATGCGCTTGATGTAAAATATGCTAAAAATTTGGGTGTAAATACAGATGATTTGTATGTTTCTCAGCCTGATTTTGGAGAACAAGCCTTAGAAATTGTAGAAACTATAGCAAGAAGTGGCGCAGTAGATCTTATCGTAGTAGATAGCGTTGCAGCACTTACTCCAAAAGCAGAAATTGAAGGCGATATGGGCGATCAACATGTAGGACTTCAAGCAAGACTTATGTCTCAAGCTCTAAGAAAACTTACAGGTATAGTTCATAAAATGAATACCACAGTAATTTTTATCAACCAAATTCGTATGAAAATCGGTGCTATGGGTTATGGCACTCCTGAAACTACAACAGGTGGAAATGCATTAAAATTCTATGCTTCTGTGCGTTTAGATGTTAGAAAAGTAGCAACCTTAAAACAAAACGAAGAACCTATAGGAAACCGCGTTAAAGTAAAAGTAGTTAAAAATAAAGTTGCTCCTCCATTCAGACAAGCTGAATTTGATGTGATGTTTGGAGAGGGTTTAAGCCGTGAAGGTGAATTGATCGATTATGGTGTAAAACTTGATATCGTAGATAAAAGTGGTGCGTGGTTTTCTTATAAAGATAAAAAACTTGGACAAGGTAGAGAAAATTCAAAAGCTTTCTTAAAAGAAAACCCTGAAATTGCAGATGAAATCACAAAAGCAATTCAAAATTCTATGGGAATAGAAGGTATGATCAGCGGTAGCGAAGATGACGAAGGAGAAGAATAATGTTAGTAATTGAAGATGTTAGAGCCTATGAAGTTCTTGATAGTAGAGGAAATCCAACCGTAAAAGCCGAAGTTACGCTAAGCGATGGAAGTGTAGGTGCGGCCATAGTTCCAAGTGGTGCAAGTACAGGTTCAAAAGAAGCCTTAGAATTGCGTGATAATGATGAAAGATTTGGCGGAAAAGGCGTTTTAAAAGCTGTTGCAAATGTCAATGAGACCATTGCAGATGAAATTTTAGGACTAGATGCTTTTAATCAAACTCAACTTGATGATACTTTGCGTGAGCTTGATGGAACAAATAATTACTCAAATTTAGGTGCAAATGCGACTTTAGGCGTATCTATGGCAACAGCTCGTGCGGCTGCAGCTGCTTTGGGAATGCCTTTATATCGCTACTTAGGTGGTGCAAATGCGAGCATTTTACCCGTGCCAATGTGTAATATCATAAATGGCGGTGCTCATGCAAACAACAATGTAGATTTTCAAGAATTTATGATCATGCCTTTTGGTTTTACTAGCTTTAAAGAAGCTTTGCGTTCAGTTTGTGAAATTTATGCGATATTAAAAAAAGAACTCGCAAATTCTGAACATTCTACGGCTTTAGGTGATGAAGGCGGTTTTGCTCCAAATTTAGCTAACAACACAGAACCTATCGATCTTTTAATGACTTGTATCAAAAAAGCAGGTTATGAAAATCGTGTAAAAATCGCTCTTGATGTGGCAAGTACAGAATTTTTCAAAGATGGCAAATATCACATGGAAGGCAAGGCTTTTTCAAGCGAGGATTTGATCGAACGCTATGTAGAACTTTGTGCAAAATATCCAATTTGCAGTATCGAAGATGGCTTAGCTGAAAATGACTTTGAAGGTTGGATTAAGCTTACTGAAAAATTGGGCAATAAAATTCAGCTTGTAGGCGATGATTTGTTTGTAACTAATGAAGATATTTTAAGAGAAGGCATCATCAAAAAAATGGCAAATGCTGTGCTTATTAAACCAAATCAAATCGGAACTATTACCCAAACTATGAGAACTGTGCGTTTAGCGCAAAGAAATAACTATAAATGTGTGATGAGTCATAGAAGCGGCGAAAGTGAAGATGCTTTTATAGCGGATTTTGCTGTGGCTTTAAATACAGGACAAATCAAAACAGGAGCCCTAGCAAGAGGTGAAAGAACCGCAAAATACAATCGCTTGCTTGAAATTGAACTTGAAAGCGATGAATACTTAGGAGAAAAGCTCTGAGCGATTTACTTAAAGAATACGACGAAAGCACAAGAAAAAAAAGTTTTTATACCCATGTTATAAAAATGATTTTTTGGGCTTTTCTTGTTGTAATTGGAGCGATTTATTTTGGCAATATGTTTTTTGGGCAGTATTCTTTAGATACTTTATTAAGCTTAGAAAATACCAAAGAAGAGCTTAATAAAAAGATTATTTTGCTCAAAGAACAAAATGCTAAAGCACAAAAAGATTATTTTGAATTAAAAGGATTATACCCAAATGAAAACTAGAATTTTGGCAATATTTTTTATTTTTACCTCTCTTTTATATGCTGATGAAAATCCTTTTAAGACAGATCAAAATATAACCTTGGTTGCTCCACCTGAATTTCAAAAAGAGGAAGTTAAATTTAATTCTAGTGCAAGAATTTTAAAAAGCATCACTTTTAATTATATCAATTTAGACGGAAGTGAAGATAAGATCGATTTAGATGTCAATAAAAGTATTGATTGGCACGATACTTATACTATATCAAGATTTAAAAGTCCTGATCCTTCAAAAGTACTCGATGTTTCAGTTACTATACCTGAAAAAAATAGCTCCAAACAAGAATCAAACTCAACAGCCAATGTTGAAATACCTTTACAGGTTGCAAAGATTTATGATTTTATTTCTTATGCGGTTTATAAAAATAAAATAAAACTTAACACTAGTGATGAAATGATTACAGATTTTTCAGTAGGAAATCCAAGTAAAATCGTTATAGATTTTAGATCTAAAATGATTAGCCCTACAAAAAACATACGCCTTAGCAATTCTATTTTTAAACGCATAGACTTTGGATCTCATAAAGGATATTATCGACTTGTAATATATCTTGATGGAACTTATAATTATAATATTCAAAAAGATGCAACTGGATATATGATTAATCTGCTTTGATGAGGTTTGTTTTTTTAATATGTTGTGCTTGTTTAGTTTTTGCTAATGAAATTTTACTTCTTAGCAAATTCGATAAGCAAGATTTTAACTCTAAAGATTTTAATGCTTATTTGATGAGCGAAAAACTTGATGGAGTGCGTGGAATTTGGGATGGGAAATATCTAAAAACTCGCCAAAATTACAAAATAAAAACTCCTGACTTTTTTACAAAAAATTTCCCTCCTTTTGCTATTGATGGTGAGCTTTGGATAGCAAGAAATAAATTTGATGAAATTTCAGCTTTAATTCGTAGTGGCGATAGTAATTTGACCTTATGGAAGGAAGTAACTTATAATATTTTTGATGTGCCAAATGCTTGCGAAGAATTTCAAATTTCTACTTGTACTCTTAAAAATCGTTTGGCTGTTTTAGAAGAGTATTTGCAAAAATATCCTAGTGCCTATATAAAAATTATTCCTCAAATTCCAGTTGAAAATCAAAATAATTTAAATCAATTTTACGAAAGCATTATAAAAAATCAAGGTGAAGGTATTGTCATACGCAAAAATTTAAGTCCTTATGAAAAAGGCAGAAGTAAAAATGCTATGAAATTAAAACCCTATGATGATGCAGAGTGTGAGTTAGTAGGATTTCGCAAGGGCAAGGGTAAATTTGAAAATCAAGTAGGTGCCTTACTTTGTAAAATGCCTAATGGACAAATCATTAAAATAGGCAGTGGTTTAAAAGATGAAGATAGAAAAAATCCTCCAAAAATTGGTAGTATTGTGACTTATAAATTTAATGGATTGACCAAAAATTCCTTACCTCGCTTTCCAGTTTTTTTAAGACTAAGAGATGAAAATCCTTGACTTTAAAATTATTTTGTGATAAAATATTTCCTTTTATTTATTCGGGGTGTAGCGCAGTCTGGTTAGCGCACTTGGTTTGGGACCAAGGGGCCGAAGGTTCGAATCCTTTCACCCCGACCATTTTTTATAAATTTATACAAAATGGTGAGTGTAGCTCAGTCGGTTAGAGCATCAGATTGTGGTCCTGAGGGTCGTGGGTTCAATTCCCATCACTCACCCCACTAGCGCTCGTAGCTCAACTGGATAGAGCGACAGACTTCGGATCTGTAGGTTATGGGTTCGATTCCTATCGGGCGCACCACCAAGATTTTATATGCGTTCATAGCTCAGCTGGATAGAGCAACGGCCTTCTAAGCCGTAGGTCAGAGGTTCGAATCCTCTTGGGCGTACCACTTTGCGGATGTGGTGAAATTGGCAGACACGCCAGACTTAGGATCTGGTGCAGCAATGCGTGAAGGTTCAAGTCCTTTCATCCGCACCACTTACTTTTATCATTTTCAAACAAGAGTTGATTTCTCATAAATTTTTATTTCATTTTAAAATTTCTTATGATTGTTAGATAAAATGCAAATTTAATTTAGATAAATTTAAAAATTATCTTGCAAAAGATTTGAAAAATAATTAAAATATACAAAATTCAATTCAAGGAGATTAAAATGAAAAAATTAGCTTTAGCAGCTTTAGTTGCTTTAAATGTGTCAGCATTTGCAGATTTGATAGTTATTAATAAAAAAATTTAGTTCCAGTTTCAGCAAGCGAAATGCAAAACAAATATTTCCAAGAGAGTATCAAACCAATTATAGATCAGCCACTTTTTAAAAAGGCAACTTTTTATGAAGCAGATATTGTTGCAAAAGTTGATCCAAAAGAATATAATTCAACTCAAGCTATAATACAAAAAGAATATTTAGATAAAAGCAAATATGTTTATTATAAGACAGTTCTTATATTAACTAGTGATGGTAAAAGAGCTAAGCTCTCTACTCTTTCTTGCGAAATTGCAAGTTTTGATAAGAAGGGGTATTTATGTGGAGGAACAGCTGATCATAATTATTCTATTAAGTAAATATTGCAAATAAAAATCCGCCTTGAGTTTTCACTCTTAGTGGAAATCCACTATTAGAACATACTATGAAAAAACATAGTAAGTATAAAGTATATCTAAATTTTAAGCTTTTTAAGTTAAAAATTTCTAGTTTTTTAAATCGTTTTATCTTTTATATCTTTACCGTAAAGACAAAATCAGCACTCATTAAAAATCTTTTTCTTGATTAAATTTTTGTAAATTCATTTTTAGTGTTAAAAATGTGATGGTATTAACTTTATAAAAGTATTATTATATATTTTTTACTTAGGATAGCAATTATGAAAAAAATAATTTTAACCATTCTTTTTTTACTCACTCTTACGCAAGCTAAGGAAATACAAGTTTATGAAAGTCCTACTTGTGGCTGTTGTGATCTTTGGGCTGATTATATGAAAGCTAAGGGTTATGAGGTTAGTGTTCACAAAACCAATGATTTTCTTAAAATCAAAGAAAAAATGGGTATAAAAGATGAGTATCAAGGTTGCCATACGGGTGTGATCGAAGGCTATGCTATTGAAGGGCATGTTCCTGAAAGTGCTATAGCATGGTTGCTTGAAAACAAACCTAAAGATGTTATAGGAATTTCAGCTCCTGGCATGCCGCAAGGAAGCCCAGGAATGGAACAAGGTTATAGTGAAAAATATCCTGTAATTTTGATGAAAAAAGATGGAAGCTATGAGCTTTATGGATATTTTATAGGAGATAAAAAGCTTTAAAGTAAATTCTTAGCTTTTTACTTTTTTGATTTCTTTTTCAAGTATGCTATAAGGAGTTAAGCCTATGAATTTTTCATCCATTTTTCCTTCTTTGAAAAAACTAAGCACAGGCACTCCATATATTTCCCCAATGGCACTTGAAAGGTATTTAGCTACTCTTTTTTCATAAAACATTGCTAAATTAGATAAACCTTTTTCATCAGCCCAAGCTTTTGCATCATTTGCATCATTTGCATCACCTAAAACCACAAAGATATTAAAATCATAATTTTTAGCCAAATTCTGTAAAATAGGAATTTGTTCTTTACAAACTCCACAATCTTTTGTGAAAAATATTAAGGCAAAATTTTGTGCTTTATCATTTAGTTTTAGGCTTTTTTCAAAACCATTGTAGGCAAAATTATAGGTTTTATCACTATTTAAAGCTTTAAAATTTTCTCCACTATCACAAGCTACAAAAAATAAAGCTATGATTAAAGCAAAGAAATAAGCTTGGATTCGAAAAATTCCCATGGTTTTTCTCCTAAAATTCTATCTTTTATCATCCCATCTTTAATGATGATGGTAGTAGGGGTTGCAAACACAGCGTAACGATCATTGGTAATTTTAAGATCGTCTTTTAAAACTTTTACATTTTTAAAGTCAAATTGTTCGGCTAAAACCTTAACCACATTGGCATTATCGATGGAATTTATAGCATAAACACTGATTTTATTGGGGTGATTTTGTATGAATTCATCTAAAGAAGGGAGTTCTTTTAAGCAAGAAGGGCAACCATTTTGAAAAAAGACTAAGACTTTTAAACTTGTATTATCATCAGCAAGTTTTACAGCTTTTCCTAAGGTATCTTTAGCTGAAATTTCAGCGCTTTTTTCTCCAACTTTTCCAGTATCTTTTGAATTTTCAAAAGAACAAGCATTGAGCAAGAACAAAATGCTTAAGATTAAAAGGCTTTTTTTCATTTTAACACCCCATGTTGTAAGATAAGGGTTCGATCTGCGAATTTGGCTAAATCAGGATTGTGTGTGATTAAAACTATGGTTTTGCCTTCATTTTTTAATTTTTGCAAGGTTTGAAGAACGATTTGTTCATTGGCTTCATCTAAATTTCCTGTGGGTTCATCTGCGAGTAAAAGCTCTGGGTTGTTGATCAAAGCTCTTGCTATACAAACTCTTTGTTGTTCCCCGCCACTTAATTGGCTAGGTAAATGAGTGAGTCTATGTGAAAGTCCTACTTTTTCAAGAACCATTTTGGCATCTTCTTCATCTACGCTTGAGTGATAATACTGAGAAAGCATAACATTTTCTAAAGCGTTAAGATAGGGGATAAGATGAAATTGTTGAAAGACAAGTCCTATTTTTTCACGACGCAAGGTGATTTTTTGCTCCTCATCCATTTGCTCTAGGTTTTCATTGTCTAAGATATACTCTCCAGAGCTTGGAGTATCCATGAGTGATAGTATGTTTAAAAGCGTTGATTTTCCACTTCCTGATGGACCCATGATGGCAAGCCATTCTCCTTCATAGACGCTTAAGTTGATATTGTTTAAGGCTTTAACTTTGCCAAATTCTTTATTTAAGTTGTTTATTTTAATAAGTTCTTTTTTCATCATTCACCTTTCAAATTTTCACACACATTGATTTTTAATGCTCTTTTTATAGGAAAAAATGCAGCCAAAAAGGCAAAAATCAAAGAAATGATTAAGGCTATAAAAACAGCTATAAATCTAAAATCAATACCAGAATTAAAAATCAAATAACCAAAGACATTGGCTAAAAATATCCCACAAAAAGCTCCGATTAAACTAGCAAAAAAACTTACTATAAAGCATTCACTAGCAAAAAGTTTAAAAATTTCACTTTTTTTCGCACCCAAGGCTAAACGCAGTGCGATTTCTTTTTTGCGAGAAAATACAATAGAACTTAAAGTTGTATTAACGCTAGTAGTAACTATGATCAATACTACAAGTATGATTAAAAACATTAAAGCTTTGATTTTTCCAAGCACTAAACCTTCACTTAAGGATACTGAAGATATAGGTTTTGCATCGATGAATTCATTGCTGATTGCTTGTGTTTTGGCTTTAACTTCATCAAAATTTCCATAAACTACAGCATTAGCATAGTTAATACCGGCTCTATCGCTTAAATTTTGCACCACGCTTAAAGGGGCTAAAACAATGCTATCAAATTCATCATTGCTTGAAAGTATGCCTTTTATGGTAAGTTTTATGCTTTTTCCATTGTTTGGATTGTAAATTTGAAGTTCATTACCTGTTTTTAGGCCTAGTTGCTTGGCTAAATTAACCCCTAAAAAGGCTGAATTTTCATCAAAATCATTTAGAGAAAAGCTTCCTTCTTTAACTTCTAAAAAAGGTTTAGTGATTTTTAAAGCCTTAAAATCAGTGCCTAAAACCACTCCGCTTGTACTGCCTAAATTTAAAAAATCATACAAAAAAGGAGTTAAAGCCCTAGCCTTTAAATTTTCTTTTATTTTTTCATACTCAGCATTGGAGATAAAATTTTCATCCTGTTTAGGGCTTATCATTACATTTGCTCCATAAGCTTTTAATTCTTTAGAAAGTTTGGTGTCAATATCAAAATAAATATTTAAAAAAGCTGAGCAAGTAAGTGCTCCTATAAAAACACTTAAAACTATTATAAAAAGTCTTTGATAAGAAAAGCTAATGCTTTTAAAAAGCTCATTAAGGAAAAACTTATCTACCATAAAGCACTCCTGCAGCTGAAAGTTGTGTGATATTTTTGATAGGAAGCAAGCAACCTAGTAAGGCAATAAGTCCTGCAAAAATAAAGCTTAAAGGTAAAGCTATAAAGGCTATATCAATAAAATATCCAAAAATACTAAGGCTGATGATTTGAGAAAGTGCTGTGCCAAAAATAAATCCAAATAAAGCAGCAAATAAAGCTACGATTAAATTTTCACCAGCAAAGATGAGATAAATTTGAAAAGTATTAGCACCAAGTACTTTTAAAAGTCCTATTTCTTTTTTTCTACGATGAATTTCAGAACTCATTAGACTTGAAATCGCAATACTTGCAACAATAAGACAAATAATGCAAGTAATGCCCATTAAGGATTGGATCTTTTTAACCACCAAGCTTTGAGCATCGCTTATAGCATTTAGAGCTTTTGCATCAGCACCTGGTAAGCCATCGCTAATTTGACTAGCGATTGAGCCTACATAGGCTGAGCAATACCATTTGTCATATTCTAACTGATCTAATTTTTCTTCGCCCATGCGACGCACTTTTTCAGAAAGGGCTGATTCAGGTATGGTAAAAGCTCTTACTTCTGCACTTGAGTAAAATCCTTGTTTGTTGAGTAAATCTTGAGCTAAATTTAAAGGAGCGATGATTTTATTTGACATTTTAGGATTGGCATGAAGCAAAATACCTACGATTTTTGCTTCTTTGCTTTGATTGTTTTCTCCTATGAGTTTGATAGTATCTCCTAATTTTAATTTATTGTTTTTAGCAAAGTCTTCGCCTAGCATGATTTCATTGCTATCATCTTTTGCCCATTCTCCTTGCACTGCTAAATAAGGATAAAGACTTTTTATACCTGTGATAAAATCATCATCATCTTTAATTTTTATGGCTTTTTGAAAATAAGTACCATAAATAAGTGCTTTTTGTTGGGAGTTTTCAATTGTGATTTTACCTTCCAAAAAAGGAGCAAGTGCGGTGATGTTGTTACGCCAATAAATGTCTTTAATCATATATAAATTTTTTTCTTCTAGGTAGTTTTTGTTTTTTAAGGGTTCATAAAGTTCATTACCTATTTCTATACTAAGGCTTGAGCCTTTGGGTAAAACAAGGATATTAGAGCCATAGCTTTTGAGTTGTTTAGTTACTTCATCACCTATACTTAGGGTAATATTTAGCATAGTAGAGAGCAAAAGCGTGGCTAAAAAACAAGTAAGAAAGGCTAAAAATTTTTGAATTTTGTTTTTAAATATAGAGTTAAAAATCATTTTAGCCAACATCATTTCTCCTTTGGATTAAAAATTGGGCTTCGTTTTCTTCTACATATTTTGTAGGATCTTTTTTAAATTCTTCATAGTTGTTTTGATTTGAAAAATAATAAGTAATCCCTTTATAGCTATAAGAAAAAGGAGCTTGGGTGTTTATAACCTTTGTTTTTGATACAGGATCTTGCACTTCAATTTCTTTGATTTGACTAAAATAATTAGATCCTGCTATTACATCTTTAACATCTATGGTGATTTTTTTACCATCGTATTCGTATTTGAGTGGGATAGGATTACAACCCCCGCTTTTACCTACACTAGGTAAGAAAATACGCACATTGCAAGAAATGCAAATGAGTTGTCCATCTTTTTTGATATAGCCCATATCTCCACAAATCATACAAGCATCAAAAACAGCTACAGGAGAATCCCTATCTTCTCTTTTGTTGATAAGAAAAAACCTTATCACTTTGCCTTCAGCACTGATATAAGCAAAGCGGTGGAGTTTGTTGTCCCTTAAAAGAGCTATATCAAAGATAAATTTGCCATTCTTATCGGGTAAAATTTCTTTAGGCTCATCTATGGTTAAAGGCTTAGAGCTTACCATAAAAAAGTATAAAACAATGCAAAAACTTATAACACAAGAGATGAAAACACTGGAAAAATAGCGATTAATAAGACTTGTTTTAGCTTCGTTTTTGCGATAATTTATATCTAAAATTTGTTTTTTGCTTATATTTTTTTTGCGAATTTTTAAGCTTAAGAATGCCAAAAAAGTGATGAAAATTAAATAAACATAAATTCCAAAAACACCAAAATAATTACTTTTTCCTACAAAACTCACCAAAAAAGCATGAGTTTCTATGATGGAATTTCGCATTAAAGTAAGCAAGATATTGGCTAGAGCTTTATCGCTTTCTATAAGGATAAGCAGTAAAAACAGCATAAAGCTTGTTTTTTGATTAAAATTTTTTTGCCATTTTAAAAAGAAGAAAATCAAAATACAAACAAGCAAGGCTAAAGCAATAAAACCTAAAGAACTTATACCTTCGCTATCGATTAAAGAGCTAGTAAAAATAGGGAAATCTTGACTTAAAAAATAATAATGCAAAGCGGTGCAAAAACTTAAAATTCCCAATAAAATAAAATTTAAAATTTCAATTTTTTTCCAAAAATAAAATATAAAGCTTACTAGCAATAAACCTATAAAAACAAAATCAAAATTAAAGATTAAATTTTCGGTTTTTAAAAATTGTGCTGCGATAAAAAAAGCAAAATATCCAAATAAAAAGCCCAAAAAAACTACTAAAAAACTTTTAAAAATATATTTTTTATTAGGAGTGATAAAGGCCATTAAAATACTTAGCGGTAAAACACTGATAAGAAAATGCACAAAATATATACTCATAATTTACTCTTTAAACATTGTTATTTTAATTTTTCAAATAAAAATAAAAATAAAAATATTCAAACACTCGGAAAATCCGAGCGTAAAATTATTTTGGCGTGCCTGTGTATTTGAATTTATAATCTACTTTAAAAGGTTCAAACCACTTACCCACACCTGTTTCTTCATCAACATGGCGTCCAAAACCTTGTTTTTCTGGATTTGAGATATAAAAAGTAAGTTCATAATTTCCTACGCCAAAGCCACCTTTTTTATCTTTTTCCATAGCAATATTTGCACCATAGTGAGGACCATCATCAGCCACCATAGGCATCAAAGTTCCACGTTTAATTGCACCTGTGTCGGTATTTTTAAGTTCATAAGCTATAGTTAAATAAGGCATCCAAAAACCTTCTGGAAAACCATTTGGATTGTTTTTAAGTGCGTGAATGTCAGCTTCTAGGTGAATATCTGCTAAAGATGCAGCTAAATCAATACCTCTTGGCTCCATTTCAATAGGTTGTAAATAAACAGCGGCTATTTCCATGCCATTAAGTTCTTTTGGATCGCCGATTGGCACTTCGCCTGCAAATAAATTTGTACTAATAACCGCAGCTGCAGCAACTACTGATAAAACTTTTTTTATCATGATTTTACTCCTTTTTTTGAAATTTGTTTTGTTATTAAAATGCCAATAATTAGCATAATTAAAACTATAAATTGAGGGATTAAAGTTTCATAGTAAGGATAAATTCCAAGCCATAAAATCGGTTCAAAATTCATAGGTATAAGACTAGGAATGATGACTTTTCCTTCTATGAGTTCGGCTATGCCTTTGCCTGTAAAAACAAAAACCATGTAAAAAATAATGTAAGAAGTGATATAGAAAAATTGTTTTACAGGTATGCGAATGGCTCCTGCTTTTAAAAGAAAATATAAAACAATAAGTATTAAAATTCCAAGTCCAAGTCCGCCAAAAACAGCACCAAAATCAGTGCTTGTTTTAGCATCAAAAAGCAAGGCTTGATAAAAAAGCACAGTTTCTGCACCTTCTCTATAAACAGCTAAAAATACGGTGATCCAAAGGGTTTTTGCGCTATTATTTGATATAGCATCTATAGCACCTTGTTTGATAAAGCTTGTCCATTTTTTATTTTGTGCGTTTGAAAGTAGCCAAAAGCCCACATAAAAGAGTAGTAATACGGCTATAAGCATGGTAATACCTTCTATAAGCTCTCTACTTTGACCTGCATTTTCTTTAAATAGCCAAGAAACTCCAAAAGCGGTAATGAAACTTAAAATCACTCCTGTAAAAAGAGCACTATAGGCGATATTTAGACGATTTTTGTTGCCACTTTGCACAAGATAAGAAACAATGGCTACAATGATAATCAAAGCTTCCAAGCCTTCACGCAAAATAATACCTAAAGCCCATATAAACAACGAATAAGGAGTAGAATCTTGAATTTTATCCACGCTGCTGGCTATGAGTTGTTCTAAGTCATTAAAAGTAGCTTCAAGCTCTTTTTTATCTGCATTTGCTTTAATCAGTGCCACGCCTTTGGAAAATAAACTTTCTATTTTAAGTTTTAAGCCACTATCTACAGCACCGATTTTATTTTCCATACCGCTTGATTCAAAAATATCTAGATAAATTTCTTGTAAATCATCTACCATAGAAGTGCTAAAGCCATCATAATTTTTTAAAATTTCATCTAAAGCAAGTTTGATATCATTAGAAACTTTGGCATAATCTTTGCCTTTTGTTTCATCATTAAAGCCTGAAATTTGCAAACTTGAAAGTTCTGAATTTGGAATTTGCAAGAAAACATCAAAAATTTGTTCTTCTATGTTATCTAAGCCATCTCTTAAGCCTTTTTCATCTATTTTTGCATCGTTGATTTGGCGTATAAGGGTGCGTATGGCTTGTTGAATTTTTTGATCGTTTCCTGCTTTGGTAAATTTATTTACTAAAATTTCTACTTTGGTATTGCGATAATCACTAAATAAGGCATCATTTAAAAAATCTTTACTAGTTTGGTAGTTTTTTTCTTTAAAAGCATTAGCTGCCTGTGAAAATTTGGTAGAGATATTATCTAGTATAAATTGCAATCTTGCGTCCATTGCAGCGGCAGCTTGTAAATCAGCGCTTGCATTATTATCTGTAAGTTTGCTTGTATCATTATTTATAGGTATAGGAGCTTGGGTGGTTAAAGAGCTTTGTGCTAAATCTTTTTTATCCACACCCATCATTTGTGCGATTAAAGCTTCTGCATCAGCTTCGCGTTTGGCATTGGCTTCTAGGCTTGATTTTTCAGCTTTAGCCTTATCATAGTTTATATCGCTTGCTTCTGCTTTTAAACGATATCCATTTTGTAAAATCGGAGCTACTTCATCAAGATCATAATAAAGACTATCAATTAAAGCATTAATTTGTGTCAAAGGAGCTTCATCTTTATACATGCGACGCAAATTTACAAATTTACGTTCCATAGTGATAGCTTTTCTTCCTATGTTTCTTCCTATTGGGCCTTCCATATTTTCAAAATGTTGAAAATACGCATCTTCGCTAAGCTTTTTGGCGCCTAGATTATCGCCCTTTTTATAAGTTTCTATGCTTTGTTTTAGCATATCTTTGATAAGATTTGCTTCATTAATATAATCATCTACCCTAGCAAAAGCTGAGCTTGATAAAAAAATACTTATAATTAAAAATACAATTTTAAAAATTTTCATTATCATTATCCTTGATTTTTGATAAAAATAATATTTATTATCAAAATAAATAATGGCTAGTATAATACTAAAAATCTTAAATAGAACTAAAAAATAAGCTTTTATATTGATAATATTTTTTTATTAAATTATAAAATGTATTTTAATAAATATTTAAATATATTTTATTTTTGTGATTTAATATGGGTTGTTTTTAAGTATCGCAAGGTCTTCTTCTAAGCTATGGACTTTGGGATATTGTTTTTGTGTTTTTTAATTTTTCCTTTTTTCGATGTTTTAAAAGCTTAATAAAAATCAAAAAATCATTTATTGCGTATTCTTTAAGGAGATATAGCTATAGTATATTTTAGACTAAGCAGATATATCCAAAAGTTTATCTTTTTTATTGGTATTTGTGTTTGTAGAATCGCTATTGTCTTTATTTGCTTCTTCTTTCTCAGCCTTAGCTTCTACTTTTTCTTTTTTTCTTGAAATTTTAAAGTTGAAGTTATGCTAATTCTTTTGCTTTCAAAATTTGTATCTACTATCCCCCTGCAAGGCGTGTTAAGTAACATTAGCAAGCTCCTGATTTCTCATTTAAAATTATAATTTTAGATTATATTAAAAATTGTATAAAATAAGATAAAACTTAAATTTATTGAAATAAATTTTTATCCATTTAATTCGCTTTTAAAAGCATCAATTATTTATATTTTGCTTATTGTTTCATAGTGTAAAAATTTTTAAAATAGGATTTTATCTTAAAAAATTTATGATTTTTAATTTCAGATATTGGTTCCCTTGAAAAATTTTAAAAAGTTTAGTAAAAAATATTAAGTTTTAAAAATATCATCCGATTTAAATAAAGTCTTAAGACTCAATCTAAAAGGAGGATGTATGGTTTCAGATGTTTCTATGGGTAATGTTAATTTAATGACTGCTGTTAATACTTCAGTTTTGAAAAAATCTATGGACACAAACGAGGCATTGATGAATGAACTCATCGAAGGTATGGAAGGTGTCTCTCAAGCCTCCGCTCCACAAGCTTCTAGCTCTAGTGGTTTGGATATTTACGCTTAAATATCTTAAGAACAAGCTTAAGAACTTTTTGGTATCTTGGGCTTGTTTTTTTAAATAATTATTTCTTTAGTATTTTTTCGTTATAATTTTACCATTTTATTTATCGTATTAAATTTTTACAAATATTTACTTAGGAGCAAGGATGCAAATGATAAAGAAGATGGTTTTAAGTGAAACTTTCCCTGGTATTTTGCTTATATTTTTTACATTTTTAGCTTTATTATGTAAAAATTCTTCTTTAAGTGCTATTTATACAGATTTTTTTCATGCTAATTTTACAGTAGGATTTGATCATTTTCAAATTTCAAAGTCGTTGGATTTATGGATAAATGATGGTTTGATAGCTATATTTTTTCTATGTATAGGGCTTGAGTTAAAATATGAAATTTTACGTGGGCAACTTAAAAATATAAGAGCTGTATCTTTACCTATATTCGGAGCTTTAGGGGGTATGATTACTCCGGCTTTAATTTTTATTGCTATTAATTATTCTCATGATTTTGCTATGAAAGGTTGGGCAATACCTACAGCAACTGATATAGCTTTTGCAGTGGGTATTTTAATGCTTTTGGGAAATAAAATTCCTACAAGTTTAAAACTTTTTTTACTCTCTTTAGCTATTTTTGATGATTTGGGTGCTATTGTTATTATTGCTTTGTTTTATACAGATCAGCTTTCAGCTTTAGCAATTATTATTTGTTTGTTTTGTATATTTGCTCTGCTTTTGTTAAATTATTATCACATCACCCATCTTTCTTTGTACGTGTTGGTAGGTGTTGTGTTGTGGATAGCTATGCTTAAAAGTGGAGTACATGCAACTTTGGCTGGTGTGATCATTTCTTTGTTTATACCTCTTGATACAAAAAATAAAAAACCTTATTTACATGAAGTTCTTAAGGATTTAAATCCTTGGGTAGTTTATTTTATTTTACCTTTATTTGCTTTTGCCAATGCTGGAATTGATATTAGAGATATGCATCTTGGTTCAGTATTTTCTCCTGTAAGTCTTGGGATTATTTTAGGACTATTTTTAGGAAAACAATTAGGTGTTTTCACTTTTTGTTTTATTGCTATCAAACTTAAACTTGCAAAATTACCTGAAAATATTAAATATGGAAAATTTTATGGTATATGTATTTTAACAGGCATCGGTTTTACGATGAGCTTGTTTATTGATGGTTTGGCTTATAAAAATAGTGATATTTTTGAATATGCGGATAAACTTGCTATTTTAGTAGCTAGTTTTTTAAGTGCCATTGTTGGTTTTATTTATCTTAAGATTGTTAAATGAATAATATAGTACATAAATTAAAAACTTTAGTTTTAAATGAGGCTTTTGGCGGCGTTTTACTTATAGTTTGTACTTTGCTTGCTTTGCTTGTGCAAAATGGATCTTTTAGCGAACATTATCGAGAATTTCTAAATTTAAAAGTCGGATTTAGTGTAGGTGAATTTGAGCTTAATAAGCCTTTTTTACTTTGGATAAATGATGGGCTTATATCTATATTTTTCTTTGCTATAGGGCTTGAGCTTAAGAAGGAATTTTTGCACGGGGATTTTAAAAATCCTAAAAATATTGTTTTACCTTTTATGGCTGCTTTAGGGGGTATACTTATACCTGCGATGTTGTTTGCTTTGGTAAATATAGGAGATGCTTATACTTTAAAAGGTTGGGCTATACCTACAGCCACAGATACAGCGTTTGCCTTAGCGATTTTAATGATGTGTGGCAAGCACATTCCATCAAGTTTAAAAATTTTCTTACTTTCTTTGGCTATTTTTGATGATGTGGGTGCTATTTTAATTATAGCTATTTTTTATACGACAAAATTATCAATAGTTGCTTTTGTCGTTGCAGGACTTGCTATTTTGGTAATGCTTATTTTAAATCTTTTAGGGATAACAAGAAAGTCTTTTTATTTTATTTGCTCAGTTATTCTTTGGATTAGTGTTTTAAAAAGTGGAGTACATGCAACTTTAGCTGGAATCATAACAGCATTTTTTATACCGATGCAAACTAAAAATGGGGAAGCATTTTTAGAAGAAATTTATGAAAGCTTAAAATTTTGGATTGCTTTTATTATTTTACCTTTATTTGCTTTTGCTAACGCTGGAGTAAATTTATCCAATATCGATATAGGAGCAATTTTTTCAGGTGTAAGTGTAGGTATTTTCTTAGGGCTTTTTGTAGGTAAACAAGTGGGTGTATTTTTATTTTCTTATTTGGCAATCCGCTTTAAATTTGCAGCTTTGCCCCAAGGTTCAAATTTGAAACAACTTTATGGGGTTTGCATACTTACAGGAATTGGTTTTACAATGAGTTTGTTTATTGATGGATTGGCGTATGAAGTTAGTGATATTTTTAATTATGCAGATAACTTAGCTATTCTTATAGCCTCATTTTGTTCTGGGATTTGGGGTTTTATTTATCTTAAATTCTTTACTACTCGATCTTAAGGGGATTGATGAGGCATATTTTTTTTATTATTACGATTATATTTTTTATAAGTGGATGTAGTTTTTATCAGAATCTAAACTATCATCCTAGTTACAACACAAATAAAGAAGCAAGGCTCAAGGTTATTGCAAATGAATGGAAAAAAACCCCTTATGTTTTAGGTGGAACTAGTAAAAAAGGTGCTGATTGTTCAGGATTTACACAGAGCGCATTAGCTCAGCTTAATATACGCATACCTCGCACTACAAAAACTCAATTAGGTTCTGGAAGAAAAGTTTCTAAATCAAAATTGCAAACAGGAGATTTGGTATTTTTTAAGACAGGTAGAGGGCCAAATGGTATGCATGTTGGTATTTATATGAGCAAGGGAAAATTTATACATTTATCTACTAAAGGTGGAGTAAAAGAAGTCGAGCTAAATAGTTCTTATTGGAAGGCTCGTTATATAGGAGCAAGAAGGTATTAAAGTGAAAATAGGTGTATTTGATAGCGGGGTAGGGGGGCTTAGCGTTTTAAAATCTCTTTATGAAGCTAGACTTTTTGATGAAATTATCTATTATGGAGATACCGCAAGAGTTCCTTATGGAGTAAAAGATAAAGATACTATTATAAAGTTCTGTCTTGAAGCATTGGAATTTTTTGAACAATTTCAAATTGATATGCTTATCATTGCATGTAATACTGCTAGTGCTTATGCTTTAGATGTTTTAAGGACAAAAGCACATTTTCCAGTATATGGTGTAATTGATGCAGGGGTTGAAGCAACGATAAAAGCTTTGCATGATAAAAATAAAGAAATTTTAGTCATTGCAACAAAAGCAACCATTAAATCAGAAGAATACCAAAAGCGTTTATTATCCCAAGGATATACAAATATAAATGCTTTAGCTACAGGGCTTTTTGTGCCTATGGTTGAAGAAGGTATTTTTGAAGGAGATTTTTTGCAAAGTGCTATGGAGTATTATTTTAAAAATATCACAACTCCAGATGCTTTGATACTCGCTTGCACTCATTTCCCTTTACTAGGTCGTTCTTTAAGTAAGTATTTTGGTGATAAAACAAAATTAATTCATTCAGGAGATGCTATAGTTGAATTTCTTAAAGAAAGAGAAAATATAGATTTGAAAAATCATAAAGCAAAATTACATTTTTATGCTTCAAGCGATGTTGAATCTTTAAAAAATACTGCTAAAATTTGGCTAAATTTATAAGGAAATAAAATGATAGAATTGAAAAAACCAGATGAAATAGAAAAATTAAGAATAGCAAATCAAATTGTAGCAAAAACTTTAAATTTTTTAGAGAATGAAATTAAAATAGGAATGAGCTTAAAACAAATCGATAAAATGGCAGAAGATTATATTTTAAGCCTTGGCGCCAAGCCATCATTTAAGGGACTTTATGGTTTTCCAGGTGCCATTTGCACATCTTTAAATCAAGTTTGTATCCATGGAATTCCAGATGATAAAATTATCAAAGAGGGTGATATTTTAGGTCTTGATGTGGGAAGTTTGATTGATGGGTATTATGGGGATGCAGCAAGAACTATTGCTATAGGAGAAGTTTCACCCGCTGATAAAGCTTTAATCTCTTGTGCTAAAGACGCGTTATATCATGCTATAGATATTATTCGTGATGGAATACGTTTTAAGGAACTTTCAGCTGCTTTAGGCGAATTTATCCATGCAAGAGGTTTTGTCCCGCTTCGTGGATATTGCGGGCATGGTATAGGACGAAAGCCCCATGGAGAGCCTGAAATTTTAAACTATTTAGAAAAAGGTGCGAGTGCAAAAAGTGGCCCTAAAATTAAAAATGGAATGGTGTTTTGCATAGAGCCTATGATATGCCAAAAAGATGGAACACCAAAGCATTATAATGGAAAATGGGATGCTGGAAGTATTGATGGGCTTAATGCGGCTCATTATGAACATTGTGTTGCCGTGATTAATGGGCGTGCTGAAATTCTTTCTATGATATGATATTAAATTATAAAAATAATATTTTTTTCTTAAAATTCTAAAAATTTAAAATTTTTTAAATAATATTGTAGTAATATTCTTTAATAATTTAAGTTACTAAATGATATTTTTATAGCAGATTAAGTGTTTTTAGAATAAAATGTCACATCGTATTAAACTAAAACATAAATATGGTTTAGATAATTTAATAAAAATTGTTAAATTATCTAAATATTTATTTTAGTTTAAAGAGATCTTTTAAGATCTCGTTTGGGTTAGGCTATTTCCCTCCCCCTTTTTATTCGTAGCCTAACTCTCTTTTAGAGTTTGGAAAATCTCTTTAAGCTAAAATATATTATATTTGCTTAAAGAGAACAAACGATTACTATTCTTATTTAAATAAATTTTTAAAATCCATTGTAGAGTTATAAATTCCAGCATTATCCATAGTTTCGCCCATGGTAATTGCGGTTGATAATTCTGATAGAATGATTTTTATTTCATCTCTTTTATCTTGTATATAGGCCAATACACCTTCGTAATTACTTGTTTGAAGAATTAAAAGCGGATTAGCAATTTCAAATTCAAAAAGTTTTTTACCAACATAAACATTGAAAATATTTCCAAAAAGAGCTGTTCCCATGAAAGAGCAGTTTTGTATAAGTTGTGACGCTGTGGCATCAAGAGTTCTTTTTTGCATATCATCTGAATTTTCATCTATTCTTTCTAGAATGCTTTTTTCTATTTTTTTTAAAGACATATCAAGCACTTGAAGTGCTCCTATAAAATCATTTGCATCATTGATTTGAGAGCAAATTTGATTTGCTTTAAATTCATTCACGCCCTGAATTTCACCTAAGTGTTTTTTAAATATATCTAAATCACTTTTCATTGTTTACCTTTCAAAAATATTGCTAAATATTTAAAAAGCAAAAAGTGTTCCTAAATTAGGATAAGTTAGAATTTACCCAAAAAACAATCTCATTGCCAATTTTATTCAAGGCTTTTTGAAAAGCATTATAGGTAGAGCGGATATCTTTTTTTTCTATTTTTTCTTTAGTATTGAAAATTTTATGAGCTATTATTTGATTGTTTTCAAGATTTATGAAATTTACACTTACAGAAATTTGAGCGTAGTTTTCATTGTTATTAAGAATTTGCTCAAAAGAGTTAATCCTGCTTTCAAGAGCATAATCCGCACTTAAAGAGCTTGTTGAAGAAAGCAAGGTTGTAAAAATATTGCTTTGTTCAAATTTTGACAAAATTAAAAAAGAATAAAGATTGCTTGGTAAATCTCCCCAGAAATAATGTGCGTATTTGTTGCTAAAACCATTATCTATATAAATAATAGCCCGCGAGTTTAAATACAAAGGTGCATTTGCATTGCGAATTTTAAGAATTTTACCAGTTTTTTTAAAAAAAATATTTGAGTCTATTCCTTCATCTTTTAATATGATATTTTCATTTTTGTTGATGGTTTCGTGTCTTAAAGAGCATCCGCATAATATAAAAATAAAAGTCAAAATATAGAATAATTGCTTTAGCATTATTTTTCTCCTGGTCCTAGTTTAGGTTTGGTTTCTTTAAAAATCAAATCAGCAGGGCTGTTTTGTAAATTTTCTATTAGAATATTGCTTTCAATTAAAACTCGTTTAAAAAGCTCTAAATTTTGAATTAAAGATGCTTTAATATCATCATAAGTGTTTAATTTTTCATCAGCTTTTTTTATGAAATTTTTTAAAATCATTGTGCTTTCTTTTATGTCTTTAAGACTGGAGTTGAAATTTTGCGCACTAAGGCTTATATTATCAGCCATTTTTCCTATTTTTAAACTTGCGTTTGAAAGATTAAGGCTTAAATTTTTAGAATTAGCGTTTAAATTTGCACTTAGTTCTGCTAGATTTTGCAAAAGGATTTCTAGATTTTTAAGATTTTTTTCGCTTAAAAGTTCTTTTGATTTATCATCGGCCGTTTTAACCAAAGAAAAAATATGTTCACTTTGTCTGTCTATGGTCGCTAAAAAACTTTCTTTAAAAGGAATGACCGGAAGTTTTCCGTGGATAGATACTAGATCTTTGCTATTTTTACTTCCGCCTTGAAGTTGGACAAATTTAAGTCCTGTAATACCTTGAAGTTGCAAAGTAGCAAAAGTATCTTCTTTTATAGGGGTGTTATTTTTAACCTTAATGCGTATGTTAACGCCGAGTTCATCTTGATTATAAATGCCAATTTCTTCTACACTACCTACTTCCACGCCCAAAAGCCTTACGGGTGCTTTTACGCCAAGTCCTGCAACGGATTCTTGTGTGTGAATTTCATAATACTTAAAACTTTCTTCTTTAGAGTATCCACCAAGCCAAAGTATGAAACCAAGGCTTGCAAAAAATACTCCAAAAACAAAAAGTCCTACAAAAAAATAATTTGCTCTATTTTCCACTTTTACTCCATAAATCTTTTAAAAAGTCGTTCATTTTGCAAGCGTAATTCTTCATAAGTGCCGCAAAATCCAACTTTTTTATTTTCTAAAATGATAAAGCGATCGAGTAAATTTTTCATACTTTCTTTATCATGTGTAACCAAAATGATATTTAGATCAAAACTTTTTTTTAACTCTAAAACCAAATCGTCAAATTCACGACTACTATGAGGGTCAAGTCCTGAAGTAGGTTCATCTAAAAAAAGCAATTTACTATCAAGTGCTAAAGCTCTAGCAATTGCCACTCTTTTTTGCATACCGCCACTAAGTTCGCTTGGAAATTGTTTTAAAACACTTTCGTTTAAGCCTACCATTTTTAGCTTCATTAAAACCAGTTCTTGTATGCTATTTTCATCTAAATGAGTGTATTCTTTTAAAGGAATGGCGATATTTTCATAAACATTAAAAAAGCTAAAAAGTGCAGCAAACTGAAAAACCACACCCCATTTTTTACGCAAAGCAAGTGCATCTTTTTCGTTGATATTTTTAAGTTTATAGCCTAAAATTTCATATTCTCCACCATCAAGATGTTCAAGCATAAGCATTTGTTTTAAAAGGACGGATTTTCCACTTCCACTACCTCCTAAAATACCAAAAATTTCGTTTTTTTTGATTTCAAAACTTACGCCATCATGGACAATTTTTTCTCCAAATTTTGTAATGATATTTTGCGCTTTAATAACCATTTAAATTCCTGCAGAAGTTAAAACAACAGAGAATAAAGCATCAAAAGCTATCACCCAAAAAATAGCATTTACAACGCTTTTTGTTGTATAAATTCCTATGCTTTGTGTAGTGTTTTTTACCTCAAAACCACGAAAACAAGCAATAAGTCCTATTAAAAATCCAAAAATAGGTGCTTTTGCAAGTCCTATAAAGATATGTTTTATATCTACAGCCTCTCTAAAACGTCTTAAAAATTCGGCAAAAGAAATATCAAGATTTAATTTTGCAACCATCATTCCACCTATAATACTGATCGCATCACTAATGGCAACGATTAAAGGCATAGCCACTATCAAAGCCATGACACGTGGAATAATAATAAATTCAAAAGAACGAAAACCCATAGTATTCATAGCTGCAATTTCATCAGTAATTTTCATCACTCCAATTTGTGCGGTATAAGAACTTGCACTTCTTCCTGCGATCACTATGGCAGCGATTAAAGGTGCAAGTTCTCTAGTGGCTGAAATTCCCATCAAATCCACTATGAAAATATTGGCTCCAAATTGTGCGAGTTGATAAGCAGCCTGATAGGCTAAAACCACTCCTACTAAAAGAGCAGTTAAAATAACTATAGGTAAGGCTTTAAAAGCAGAATTTTCTATATGATATAAAAAAGCAATAAAGCGAAAATTTTTAGGATTTTTAAGGCATAAAAAAAGACTTGTGAAAAAAGCTCCTGTGAAATTGATGAATTTTCTTAAAATTTTTAAAAGTTCTAAACTTAATTTTCCAAGATCGATAAAGTATTCACTGAAATTTTTATGTGATTTTTTTGTTTTGCTTAGTCTTTGGTAGTTTTTTTCACAAAGTTCAAAAAGGGTTTGAAAGTGTGAATTTAAGCCTTCTTTGGCGATTTTAATATTTTTATCTTTAAGATCATTTTCCAAAGCAAGGAAAAATCTCACTCCAGCGGTATCGATTGCTTTTAGATCTTTAAAATCAAAAATCACTTCCTTGCTTTGGATCAAAGCTAAAAAATCTTTTATTTTTAACTTATAAATGCTTGTTTTATCCCAAATTCCAAAGATAAAAAGAGTGTTATTTTGAAATTTGAAATTTGTATTCATTTTATTTGCTAAGGATAAAATTTACAAGCTTTGAAACGCTAAATCCAAAGTGTTCAAACACATCTTTGTCTTTGCCACTTTCTCCAAAACTTTCTATGCCATACACTTTATGGCAAAATTTATAAAGTTCATTAGAATGTGCTGCTTCAACACCTATAACTTCACCTTTTAACAATCTTTCTTGATAAGCTTTATCTTGTTTTTCAAAAAGTTCAAAACAAGGCATGGAAACAACATTACAAGCAAAACCTTGTTTTTCAAGTTCGTTTGCACTTTCTAAACAAAGCCAAACTTCACTTCCACTTGCTAAAAGTGTAAATTTAGCCTCTTTGCTTTCTTTGAGTAAATACGCTCCATTTTTTACATCTCCAAAAACAGGTTCATTTAGAGCTTTGAGTTTTTGGCGTGAAAGCAGAAAAGCACTCGGAATATCAGCATTTAGGGCTATTTGCCAAGCTTTGACATTTTCCACCCCATCAGCAGGTCTAAAGGTTAAAAAATTTGGCATAGCTCTAAAAGTGCTAAGTTGTTCTATAGGTTGGTGTGTTGGTCCATCTTCGCCCACGCCTATGCTATCGTGTGTGAAAATGAAAAAATGTTTGATTTTCATTAGAGCTGCTATTCTTGCGGCAGGTTTTAAGTACTCGCTAAAGATGAAAAAAGTTGCCGAAAATGGTAAGAAAATTCCATATCTTGCAAAAGCATTGTTAATCGCTGCCATAGCGTGTTCTCTGATACCAAAATGGATATTTTTACCTTCTACAAAGTCTCCCATACTGTGAAGTTCTGTTTTATTCGAAGGGCCTAAGTCTGCACTTCCACCTAAAAATCCTTCTAAATTTTTAGCTAAAACATTTAAAATTTCACCATTACTATCTCTTGTAGCAAGATCTTTTCCTTTAAAATCAGGATAAGCTATCTTGTTAAAATCAGGATTTAATAGCCTTTCTAAAAGTTCTTTTTTAGCACTTTTTTCAAGCTTATCTTTCCATTTTGCTTCTTCTAAATCCCCAAGTTCTACAGCACTTTCAAAGCGGATTTTGCTTGCTTGTGGGATATGAAAACTGATATTTGGATCAAAACCCGCTTGTTCTTTGGCTTTTTTAATCACTTCTTCACCCAAAGGTGCGCCATGACTTTTATGACTGCCTTCAAGCTCTCCTGCACCCTTTGCTATAGTTGTTTTTGCGATGATAAGACAAGGTTTTGTGGATTTTTTAGCTTGTTCTAAGGCTTTATTGATTTCTTCATAATCGTGTCCATTTATACTTAAAACTTCAAATCCTTGTGCTTCAAAACGCATTTTTACATTTTCGTTAAAGGCTAAACCTACATCGCCTTCTATGGAGATATTGTTGCTATCATAAATAAGTATGAAGTTATCAAGTTTGTGAAGTCCTGCTAAAGAACAAGCTTCATAAGAAATGCCTTCTTGTAAATCCCCATCTCCGCAAAGACAATAAATTTTATGATCGATTAAATCACTGCCTAGCAAATTTTGTGCTTTTTTTGCTGCCATAGCAAAGCCTACAGCATTGGCAACGCCTTGTCCTAAAGGGCCTGTAGCGATTTCTACTCCAAGAGTTGAAATTTCAGGGTGTCCAGGGGTTTTAGAATGAAGTTGGCGGAAATTTTTAAGATCTTCTAAGCTTAAGTCATAGCCGCTTAAATGTAAAAAACTATAAAGCAAAGCACTTGCATGTCCGCCTGAAAATACAAGTCTATCGCGGTTTAGCCAAGTGGGATTTTTAGGATTGTGTTTTAAATGATAACTTAAAACACTTAAAATATCTGCTAAACCCAAAGGTGCACCTGGGTGTCCTGAGTTTGCTTTTTGCACCATATCAGCACTTAAAAATCTTAGAGTATTTGCCTGTTCTTGTAAAATTTGAATGTCCATTTTTTGCCTTTATAAGTATTGAATTATTAAATTTTGTATCATTTGTGCGAGTTTTTCATTAAGTTTTTCTAAGTCTTGTTCGCATTCACTAAGAAGATTTTCTTTTGTTTTTATGGCTTGTTCAAGTCCAAGTAAATTGACAAAAGAATTTTTATGAATATCGTTGTTAGTAGGCTTTCCGCTTTGTTCTTGACTTGTGGTTACATCGATAATATCATCATTGATTTGAAAAATCAGTCCTAGTTTTAAACCAAGTTTGTAAATTTGATTGCTTTCTTCGTTGTTAAGTTCGCAAATTTCACAACCCATTTTTAAAGCTGCAGCGATTAATCTTGCGGTTTTATGTGTGTGTAAAAACTCAAGTTCATTTAAACTCAGTCTTTTGTCTTCAAAAAAACAATCAATAGCTTGTCCTATGACCATTCCATTAAGTCCTGCATTAAAGGCAAGGGTTTTGATGAGTTTGATTTTGATTTCATCTTTTAAATGAGCATGACTTAGAACTAAAAAAGCTTCAGTATTTAAAGCATCACCCACTAAGATGGCTGTAGTTTCATCGTAGCTTTTGTGTAAGGTTGGAATTCCTCGTCTAAAGTCTGCATTATCCATAGCGGGTAAATCATCGTGTATGAGTGAATAAGTATGGATAAACTCTAAAGCTAAAGCCACATCTAAAGCTTGATTTAAAAGTTCAGGTTTATTGCTTTGTACTACGCTTAAAAGCAATTGTGCGCGAAAATGCTTTCCCCCCGCTTTTAACATAAGTGCTAAAGCTTCATTAAAAAAAGGATGAAAGCTTTCAACTTTAGGTAGATTTTTTTCTAAGTGATGGATAAAAAGTTCTTTTAAATTCACTTAGTAAGCCTTATGAAAAATTGAAATTTACCATCGCCACCTGAGTTGGCATTTCCGCCTAGTTCATTGTTGAAATTTGATAAAGGTAATTTAGTACTTTTGCGTTCAATTAAGATGCTAAAGTCATTACCAGCACTTAAAATATTTTGTAATTCTTTAAAATTATTTAAAATAATATTATTAACGCGTAAAATTTTATCTCCTACCATAAATCCTGCATTTGATGCTTTTGATTTTGGATCTATTTTGGTTACAACAAGACTAGTATTAACCGTTAAACCAAGATTGCTTGTGAAATTTGTAATTTTTGGTTTTGGTTTAGAATCAGGAAGGTTAAATTTGCTCAAATCTTTTGCAAAAACTTCAGTAGAAATATTTAAATCCATATTATCACGCAACACTTGAAAATAAAGAGTGCTTCCGCGATCTGCAAAAAGAATTTTTTCATTGAGTTTTCTTAAATCATTGGCGGGCAAGCCATCAACACTTATAACTTGATCGTTGATTAAAAATTGTGGATTTTTTCTTACATTGTTAACATAAATTTTATTTTCTCGAACAACAAAATCAACGCCAATATCCCCCCAATAAACATCGTTATATTTCATAAAATGTTTTAAATAGCGATTGCCTATAAAAGAGCTATTATTTAAAGCAATCCCCATCATTTCACAGCATGGAGTCCCTAAAAGTCCTATTTTAGAATTAAAATCAAGTTGATCTTTTTCATCAATATTTTGAGCTAAATACTTAATATGCCCTATATAAGGTTTATTAGGATCCCAAATTCCAACCCAATCATTACGAGTAAGTTTTTCTTCATCACCCATAGGAGTAGGGATTAGGCTAAAGTCAGTTCTTACAAGATATAAATTTAAAAATGGATCGTATTTTACATATTTGTTAAGCTTAGCATTAGGCTGTTTTAACACAGCAAGTAAATTTTCACTGAGTGCAAAAGCTGGCATTCCTTCATAGTTGAGCATGCTTGCCTTATTTCTTTCATAACCTGCTAAAAAATCTTCAAATTTAGGTCTTTCTATACCAAAAGACAAAGTAAAAAGCATGCAAATAATTAAAATTTTTTTCATAATTTCATACCTCCAAAACCGCCTAAAACATCATTCGCCATACTTGAACGATTTTGTGCAACCATAGCCAAAACATCATTAATTGCAGAAATAAGTAAAATTTGCAAGGATTCTTTATCTTCAAGTAAAGAATCATCAATGCTAACATCGATAATTTCACCCTTTCCATTGGCACTTATTTTAACAAGTCCTGCTCCACTTTTGGCACTAAATTCACGATTTGCAAGTTCTAGTTCTATATTTTTTGCTTTTTCTTGAACTTGATTTAAAAGTTCTCCCATTTTAGAAAAATCCATATTTTCAAACATTGATTATCCTTGATTTTTTAAAATTTCATTAACAACTACTTTATCACTAAAAGGATATTTTATCCCTTTAATTTCTTGAGTAGTTTCATCACCTTTGCCTAAAATAACGACTAAATCGTCATTTTCTTTTAGTTCTAAAGCTCTTTTTATAGCTTCTTTTCTATCTTCTATCATTAAAACTTTTTCTTTTTTAGTAAAGCCTGATAAAATTTCTTCCATGATGGTTTTTGGTTCTTCGCTGCGTGGATTGTCACTTGTAATGATAGCAATTTTTGCAAAATGTTCGACGATTTTTCCCATTAAAGGGCGTTTGGTTTTATCTCTATCTCCACCTGCTCCAAAAACAACGATGAGTTTTTTATTTTTAAGAGTGTCAAGCACTTTTTCAATGCCATCGGGCGTATGAGCAAAATCTACAATCACACCTTTTGCTACTTGTTCTACCCTGCCACAAACCCCGCCAAATCCACTGATAGCTTTTTCCAAGTCTTTTAAATCAGGCTTTACGAGTTCATTCACACAAGCACTAGCAACTAGAAGATTGTAAAGATTAAAAAGTCCTAGCAAGGGCGAGTCTATGTGAAAAGTTTGATTTTTATTTGTTACAATAGCACTAATGCCTTCTTCTAAAGAATAAGCTTTGATTTGATATAAAGCAGGATTTTCTATGCCATAAGTAAAAGCATTACGCACATTAAATTTAATAGCCAAAGCATCTTTGTTGATAAATTTTAAACTCTCATCGGTAAAAAAAAGTTCTTTTGCTTCTTTATAATTTTCAAAAGTACCGTGAAAATCTAAATGATCTTGAGTGATATTGGTAAAAATTTTAGCAGCAAAATTTAAGCCTTCGATGCGGTTTTGAACGAGCGCGTGTGAGCTTACTTCCATGATGAAAAAATCACATTTTTTTTGAGTGGCTATTTGTAGGTATTCTAAGGTTTTAAGAATAAGGGAGGTGGTTAAGGATTTTTCATCGATTTGTTCATCGTTGATAAAAGCTCCTCTTGTCCCACAAAGCCCACACTTATAACCTAAATCCAATAAGATAGAATAAATCGCTGCTGCGGTTGTGGTTTTGCCATTGGTTCCTGTGATTCCTATGATTTGAATCTTTTCATCGATTTTTAAAAGTTTTTTACACTCATTTACATCAATGATTTTTGCACCTTTTTCTAAGGCTTGAGCGTGAAATTTAGCATTTTGTGTGGTTTGCAAAAAAAAGCATTCTTTTTCACACTCTAAGGTGTTATCTGTAATGAATGAATTTTCAAGTTTTAATTTCACTTTTAAATCCCATGAGTTTTTCTTGGAGTTTGATAAATCTATTATTTGCCCAAAAATGAGGCATAACATTTTCTATGTAATTTAAAGTCATATCTTTATAGCCATTATCAAGTAATTTTTCCAAAAAATCTAAAAAATCATCACGATTATCAATAACTAATTTAGTGCTGTTAATGATATTTTCAAAACTTTTTTGAAAGCCAAGTTCTTCTTCGCTTTTTAAAAAATCTTGATAATTTAACGCATGCCCATCTTCAAATTCGTTTTCCTGTTTGTTTTCCTGTTTGTTTTCTTGTTTTTTAAATTCAATTGTACTTAAAATTTCTTCTAAGTCTTTATCAATGCTAGAGATTTTGTAATGTTCTATATAAAAATCAAAAAGTAAAGAAGCTTCTTTAGGAGATTTTAAAGCAAGATCACAAAGGCAGATAAAATTTAGCAAGCGTTTATTTTTGCGTTTTTCATAAGCCATAGAAAAATACATTTTTGCAGTTTTAAAATCTTTCTTGTAAAAATGTTCAATTCCAAGTTTTTTATAATTTTGCAAATTCGTCTGCTCCGCCGTTTAAATTGATTATAGTGATTTCCGGATGAATATCAATCTTAAGTTGCCTTTCAAGACCGTATTTTAGCGTTGTTCCACTCGATGCACAGCCTTTACAAGCTCCTATTAAATGGACATAAACGATCCCATTTTTAATTCCTAAAAATTCAAGCCCTCCGCCATCACGTTCAAGCATAGGCAAGCTCTTTTCTAAACTTGCTTTAACAGGATTTATAAGCTCTTCATCACTAAAAGGCATCATAATTTATCCTTAAAAATTTTTATATACTTTAGCGTGATTGTGTTTAAAAAAAGGTAAATTAAGGCTTGAAATTTAAATAAATTAAAAAGGTTCGTCATTATTTTGTATGCTAAATCCTAAATCATAAGCTGTAAAGTTTTTGTTACCAAAAATTCCATTTAAGTTTCTAAATGATTGTTGCAGAATTTCTTCGTTTTTTTCATATTTTAAGAAGCTTAAATATTCTTTTAAAAAATTATTTAATTCTTCGGTATTTAAATTTTTAATTAAAAGATTTAAATTTTTATCAATAAGCGTAAAAAGTTGTTTTTTTAATGCGAGTGTAGAATTTTTAATTTTTACATTGTTTAAAAAAGCTAAATTAACCTTGCAAATACCTAACAAGAATTCGCTATAGTTTAAATTTTTTCGAATATTTTTACTTTCAAATTCTCTAATATCACTATCTTCATAACCTTTTTTTTCTAAAATTTTATCCAATAAAATCTTATGTTTAAAACAAACACTATCACTAATTTGCTTAAAATCGTTACATATATCTGGATGCTGTTTTAAAAAGGCTATAAGTTCTAATTCTGCAATGTGAATTTTTTCTTTAGGAAAATTGTATTTATTTTGAGAAATTAAAGGGGTTTGTATGGTTTTTTTTGAATTTTGTGATAAGACAATAAATTTTTCATCCACTTTTAATAAATTTGAAACTAGACTAGTGTAAGAATTTGCCACTAAAGGTTCAAGATTAAAGGTGAATTTTTGTATAGTTTCTAAAGCTTTTTGTTTATCAAGAGCAGAAATTATGGAATGAGTGGATATTAAGCGTCTGATATAAAATTCACCAAGCTCTATTCCTTCATCGAGTATATTATGGAGTTTTGTGCTTTCATTTTTTGCTACGAGCTCAGCAGGATCTTTTCCGCCTTGCAAAATTGCCACTTTACCGTCTATTTTGTTTGTGCTTAATAAAAATGCAGATCGTGTCGCAGCTTTTAATCCTGCTTCATCATTGTCAAAACATAAAATCACTTTTGCATCATAACGGCGGATTAAGGGTAGATGATGTTCGGTTAATGCTGTTCCAAGAACTGCTACAGCATTGTTAAACCCTGCTTTGTGAAAAGCTATTGCATCCATGTAGCCTTCACATACTATTATTTCTTTTTTTTTGGCTATATTTTCTTTAGCGATGTTAAAAGCATAAAAAATTCTACTTTTATCAAAAAGTATATTTTGGGGTGAATTTACATACTTTGCCGGTACATTGGGATTTAAAGTGCGCCCTCCAAACCCTACCAATAAGTCTTTATGATCGTAGATTGGAAAGGTGATACGCCATATAAAACTTGCGTAAAATTCATTATTTTCATCTTTTTTTAAAGCTCCAACACTCATAGCATCTTCTAAAGGAATTTTTTGATTTTGCAATAATCTTATACTATCTTCACTTGCTCCTGCAAAACCTAATTCGAATTTGGCTATATCTTTGTCATTTAAAGCTCTCTGGTAAAGATAGGTTAAAACTTCTTTGTGGTGTTTGAGATTATCTTTAAAATACGCATTTAAGCTTGGTAGTATAGACTTTAGCTCTTTTTTATTTTCTTGTTTTTCTTTTGTATAACTCAAAGTAAAATTACTAAGGCTTGCAACTTTTTCAACTGCATCAGCAAAACTTAATTTTTCATAATCCATTACAAATTTAAAAGCATCTCCACCAGCCTTGCAGGCAAAACAATGATAAAAACCTTTGATAGGATTGATATGCATAGACGGGTTTTTATCTGCATGAAAAGGACAGATACATACAAAACTAGAGCCTTGTTTTTTTACTTCAATATAATTTTCTATAATATCAACAATATTAAGTCTTTGGGATAAATTTTCTATACTTTCTTTAGTTATCATTTTACAAACCTTGTTAAAATTATACAAAGATTTGGCTATAATTTGGCATAAAATTTTTAGAGCGAGACTATGGATTTTTTCTTTGTAGAATACAGAGACCCTTTAGTAGGGCTTATAATTTTAACCATTTTAGTATTTGTTGTAGCTGTTGCAAATTATATTTGGAAAATATTTGCTAGTAAAGATGAAGAACAAAAGCTTGAAAAATTTATAAAAAAATTTGAAATGGATAACGCTCATAAAGAGTTATTAAGAAATAGTAGCTTGAGTTTTGGAAATTTAAGTTTTTTGGCTGAAATTTTTACTAAAAGCGGGGAATTTGAAAAAGCAACTCAAATTTATTTGATTGCTCTTGAAAAATGTAAAGATAAACAAGAAAGAGAATTTATTTTCCTTTCTTTAGCAAAAGTTTATTTTAAAGCAGGATTTTTAGAGCGTGCAAAAGAAGTTTTATTACAAGCTTTAAAACTGCGTCCAAGAAATATACAAGCCTTAAAACTTTTAAAAATTGTTTATTTAAAACTTCGTTCTTATAAAGAAAATTTAGAACTTTTAGAATGTCTTTTTGAGCTTAATGAAGATGTACAAAAAGAGAGTGATTTTATCAAAGCTTTAGAACTTTGTACTTTTAATATTACTGATGAAGAAAAAAAGAAAAAACTTTTAGAATTTAAAATAGAAGATAATCCTATGTTGGGGCGTTTAGTTTTTGAAAAATATCATATGTTTTTAGGGCAAAATTTTTTTGATATTTGTGATTTGCTTTATAGAGAAAATGAAGCGTTTAATTTAGAAAATCAAGATTTTTTAGAATTCTTTTATGCTTTGGGTAAAATTTCAAAGCATGATGATACGCACCAGTTTGTTTTTAAAAATTCTAACTTTAAAATGTTAAAAATTTTAAAAGATAATTCTTTTAATGCGGGGTTAGAATTTTCATATCGTTGTTCTGAGTGTAAAAATGTAATGCCTTTGTTTTTTTATCACTGTCCTGTTTGTTATGAGTTTAATACTTGTAAAATTATTTATGAAGTGAAAAACAATGAAACACATTGAAATTTATACAGATGGCTCATGTCTTAATAATCCAGGTTTTGGCGGATGGGCTTATATTTTGCGTTATAAGGAGTATCAAAAGGAAGGTTTTGGAGCTGAGGCTAATACCACTAACAATAGAATGGAGCTAATGGCAATTATTGAATCTTTGAAGGCTTTAAAAGAGCCTTGTGAAATTTCGCTTTTTACAGATTCTAACCTAATGGTTCAAAGTATTAATGAATGGCTAGAAGGATGGATAAAAAAGGATTTTAAAGGTAAAAAAAATATAGATTTATGGAAGGAATATATTAAAGTGGCAAAATCTCATAAGATTAAGGCTTTTTGGGTAAAAGCACATAATGGACATTTGGAAAATGAAAGGTGTGATACATTGGCGCGTGAAGCTGCTTTGAAAATTGCAAGGGAAAATGATGAAAAACATTGAAAAGCTAGAGCAGAGTTTAACTTATGAATTTAAAGATAAAAATCTTCTTATACATGCTTTAACCCATAAAAGTTTTAAAAAATCTTACAACAACGAACGCTTGGAATTTTTAGGTGATGCCGTGCTTGATTTAGTTGTAGGTGAATACCTTTTTCATAAATTCGCCAAAGATGCCGAAGGAGATTTATCTAAGCTTAGAGCAGCTTTAGTGAATGAAAAGTCTTTTGCAAAAATTGCAAATAGTTTAAATTTGGGCGATTTTATTCTTATGAGTGTTGCTGAGGAAAACAATGGAGGAAAAGAAAAGCCTTCTATACTTTCAGATACGTTAGAAGCCATTATAGGTGCTATACATTTAGAAGCTGGGTTCGAGTTTGCAAAAACTATTGCTTTAAGGCTTATAGAAAAAAATTTCCCTCAAATTGATGCAAAAATTCTTATAAAAGATTATAAAACAAAATTACAAGAGATTACACAGGGAAAAATCGGACAAACTCCGCAGTATGAAACAGTGCGTGCTTTTGGTCCTGATCATTTAAAGCAATTTGAAATCGCTTTAATGCTTGATGGTAAAGAACTTGCAAGAGCTATTGCGGGAAGCAAAAAAGAAGCACAGCAAATGGCAGCAAAAATTGCACTTGAGAAATTAGGAGCTTTATAGTGAATACCTTTGGTACGAGATTGAAATTTACAAGTTTTGGTGAGTCTCATGGTGTGGCTGTTGGATGTATTATTGATGGAATGCCTGCTGGGGTTAAATTTGATGAAGAATTTTTGCAAAATGAGCTTGATAAACGCAAAGGCGGAAGTAAATTTGCAACACCAAGAAAAGAAAGCGATAAAGCTCAGGTTTTAAGCGGGGTTTTTGAAGGATATACAACGGGTCATCCCATAGCTATAGTAGTTTTTAATGAAAATGCTCATTCTAAGGATTATGATAATTTAAAAGATCTATTTCGTCCTGCTCATGCGGATTTTACTTATTTTTATAAATATGGCATAAGAGATCATAGGGGTGGGGGTAGATCAAGCGCTAGGGAAAGTGTTGCTAGAGTGGCTGGTGGTGCAGTTGCAGCGATGCTTTTGTGTGAATTTGGCATTTGTGTTCAAAGTGGTGTTTTTGGAATAGGAACTTTTGTATCAAATTTGAAAGAAGAAGAATTTGATTTTGAATTTGCTAAGAAAAGTGAAATTTTTTGCCTTGATCCAAAACTAGAAAGTGACTTTAAAAATGAAATTTTAAATGCTAGAAATTCAAAAGATAGTGTAGGCGCTGCTGTTTTTACAAAAGTTAGTGGTATGCTTGTGGGACTTGGAGAAGTTCTTTATGATAAGTTAGACTCTAAATTAGCTCATGCTTTAATGGGAATTAATGCTGTTAAAGCAGTTGAAATAGGCGAAGGTATTAATGCAAGCAAAATGCGCGGATCGTATAATAATGATGCTTTAAAAGATGGCAAGTTTTTAAGCAATCATAGTGGAGGAATTTTAGGAGGAATTTCAAATGGAGAAAATCTTATTTTAAAAACTTATTTTAAACCTACTCCTTCTATTTTTGCCAAGCAAGAAAGTATAGATAAATTTGGCAATAATTTGGAATTTGAACTCAAAGGTAGGCATGATCCTTGTGTAGGTGTTAGAGGAAGTGTTGTAGCTAGTGCTATGGTGCGTTTAGTTTTGGCTGATTGTTTGCTTTTGAATGCGAGTGCGAATTTAAACAATTTAAAAAATGCTTATGGATTAAAATAAAAAAAGCCCATTTTCATGGGCTTGATTGCAATATTTTGAAAAGATTCAAATACTATATCGCTTGTTTTGCTAAATACTTTATACTTTAACTAATAAAAAATTGATTAATATCAGCCTTATTTTCAAAAGCTATACTTGTATAAGCTTGATTTTTAAATTTAAGTTCATAGCTTTTTCCTACTTCGTGTTTAGTATAGGTAAGGGCTATTTTTAAGGCAAGTTCTAAGTCTTTTTCTGAAATTTTTTCATCTACCAAAGAGTAAGCTCCGATTAAATCTCCAAGTTCTATTACTTCATATTTAGGAGTTTTTAAACCTTTTAAAAGAGTATTTTCAAGTTCATTTCTACCTATGATCATTTTAGCTCCATTGGGTAATCTTAAATGACGACCATATTTTAAAAGTTGTGCGTCATTAACCTGCATATCTTTGTCAAATTCTATGAAATCTCGAATTTTTTTAGCAAAACTATCAAGAGTTAGCAAACAACCTCCACCTGGGCTTTCAAAGTCTTCTAATCCAAATTTAGCTGCAAGTTCAAGTTGTCTTTTACGACTTCTTCCGCTAATACCTTCGAGTTTTTCTCTATCTACCCAACCTTCTCTTTCAGGTTTGGTTAGAGGTAGGTTTTTTGCACACATAGGACGCAAGATTAAATCTTCTTCATCAAGAGCAAGTTTTTTAACCTTTGCCATCGCATCACTTCTTTGACTCATAGGGCGTTGTCCTAAAACTTCTCCTGTGATGATAAAACTTGCATTTTCTTCTTTTAACATAGCAAGAGCAGTTTTAAACATAAAAGCATGACAATCTATACAAGGATTAAAATGTTTGCCATAGCCATATTGTGGATTAAAAAGCACTTCTTGAAGATAGGAATTTCTTACATCTATCATTTCAAAATCTGCACCTACCATCGCTGCACGCTTTTTCATGATTTTACTTTTATCGCTTGTGCTTCCAAAACCTATGTTGATATTCAGAGCTTTAACTTCTATGCCTTGTGCAGTGATGAGTTTCATTGCAAGCATACTATCAAGCCCACCGCTAAAAAGAGCTAATGCTTTCATTGATTCCTTTCTGAGATTATAAAATTTTTTAAGATTTTGTCGATTATAAAAGATATAATTTTAACTAAAAAATCTTTAAAATAAGGATTGGAAAGTGTTAAAAATAATTTTGGTTTTAAGCATTTTGAGTTCTTTTGCTTTTGCAAATTCTTGTGCTAACTACGAGCAGGAACTTAAAAAGTGTAATTCTTTAAAAAATTCACATGAGAGAAAAATATGTCGTTTAGGTTTATTTGCAAAATGTAAAAAAGGATAAATAATGAAAATCGATACTTCTACTAGTTTAACCCATTTTTTAACTAATAATGTTGATAAAAAAGAGCTTAGCGTATTAAAAAAAGAAGATCAAGATAAAATTCCCGTGCAAGATCTTTCGAGTTTAAATAGCGATGGTGTTAAGGTTGTTTTTGAAAATAAGCAAGGTGAACTTATAGCTTTAAATTTAAGCGATGAAAATTATAGTAGTTTACAAAAAAATTTCGGTTCTTATACGAATTATGTTGCTAGAAATGATGGTAGTATAAGGCTTAATGGCAAAGCAAATCAATTTGTTTCAAATTGGTTTGAAAGTGTAAAAGATAATTTTGGTTCTTTAAATTCAAATTTAAATAATAAACAACAAAGTGTAAAATTAAATTTTAATACAAGTACCCTTCAACAAAGTATGCAAAATTTAGGCTTTAAAACAAGCGATGAAAAAATATCTGATGATGCAAATATAGAAGAAAAATTAAATTTTTTTATTGATAAAGATGTAAATAAAGATGGTAAAGTTGATGATAGTGATGTTAAAGAACCTAGCATGAGAGAAATTTTAAGCGACATTAAAGAAGCATCAGGTGGTGGAGCTAATGCTATGAAAACCATAGATCCGCAAAAAATCAATAAAAAAGATGATAAGGAAAATAATATCAAAGAAAAAGAAGACGAAGATTTGCTTCAAAAAGCTCAAGAAAAAGGTTTAAGTGCTTTAAGTGCTGATGAGCAGGCAAAGCTTGAGGCTAGCAATCCTGAAGAATTTGAAAAACTGAAGCAAAAATCTTTGCAAGAATTAAGTCAGAATTTAAGTAAAGATTTTCAAAATAAAATTGAAAATCAAGAAGCACAAATTGTAGATAAGAGAGTGTAGCAAATTATAATTTTATCCTCTTAGGGTTTTAAAATCATATATAATAGGTAGTGTAATTCTTAAATCTCCATTATAGTGTGGAAAATTTAAAGAAGCTTTTCTTATGCTTTCTAAAGCACTTTTATCTAATAAATCATATCCTGAGCTTTCGATGATTTTTAAATCTGCTAAAGTTGTGTTAATTGAGTGATCTTAGGTTTGACATTTGTATCAGTTGTTTTTGCAAAAGTTTTAACTTCTTGAGTTGGTGCTATTGGGGTTTTATTTGGTATTGGGTGTGGAGGTGTTTTTTTTATCTTTTTTTGCATTTTTTCAGGAGTTTTTTAATAACTTTTGGCTGAGGTTTTGGTTTGATAGGTTCTATAATGGATTCTGTTGGTTTAGTCTCATTTGTTGGATTAGTTTGGGTAAATTGTTTTATTGCTAAAGAAAAAGAATCTTCATTTTTAATTTCCATTTTAAAAAAGTCATTCGAGTGAAAAATGACAAAAAGTAAAGGTATAAAGACTATAAAAGTTATATAAGAAGCTTGGTATTTATGATTTAAAAATAAAGTTTTCATTTGTTTTTCTCAGTAAGAATCTGAAAATTTTCATGTTCTTTGGCTTTTAAAAAATCTATAATTTTTACAAAGCTTTCAAATTTAGCATTTTTATCGCTTTTTAGTTCTACTATGGTTTTTTTATCAAGTGAAAAAATAGCATTTTGAACTTCATTTAAATCAGCTAATTTATCATTTAAATAAAAAGTATTTTTTTCGTCTATGATTATAAGAAGTTTTTTTTCATTATTGCTTATATTGGTAGCATTTTCACTTGAAGGAAGTGAGATTTGAATTTTTCCATGTGCAATAAAGGTTGAAATACTAAGCACTATAGCAAGCAAAACAAGCATAATGTCTATAAATGGGACTATATTTAAACCTTCATTTTTTGGTAGTTTAAGCATTTTTATTTGCCTTATAAGCATTGCTTAAGAGAGAAACTCTTCTAAGTAAGGCATTATAAGCCATTAAAGCAGGAATAGCAACCAAAAGTCCTAAGGCTGTAGCTTTAAGAGCTAAAGAAAGTCCCACGATTATAGATTTGACATCTATATTGCCCGCCAAGCCCATTTCGTAAAATGTAACCATGATGCCTATTACAGTGCCTAAAAGTCCTATATAAGGGGCATTGGAATAGATGATATATATAGTGGTTAAATTTTCACTAATCGCATCATCAAATTGCTCTTGATTCTCATAATTTTTAAAGTTAATTTTTCTAAAAAATAGCATTCTTTCTACAACACACCAAAAAGCTATAAATGCCATAATTCCTAGAATTAAAAAGATAATTAAATCGATGTAATCTTTTAAAAATTCCATATTTTTCTCCAAAAATATACTTATAAATTTTAAAAGATTATACTGTATAAAAAATAAATTTATAATTAATATCAATTATCATAATTTTTAAGAAATTCTTGTTTATAGTATTTATTTTTATTAGGTTATAATTTATAAAAATTTAATAGGGTTTAACATGACTATAGATTTAAATCACAATTTTACCTCTTTTGTTCTTCTTGATGAAGTTGATTTTAATTTTTCGGAGTTAAAAAGCATTTTAGAAGATAAATTTAATATAAAAATAGCTGATGAAAATTTTACCAAAGAGGGTGTGATTTTTTCATATGAAAATATGTTGGTTACTCTAAATTTGATTAAAAATCCTATACCTAATCACGAAGCAGAATACTATGCAAATTTTAATTTTATGTGGAAAGATGCCTTAGAGCAAACTAAAAAACATAAAGCTCATCTTCTTATAGCGGTGCTAAGTCAAGATCAAAGCAAATTAGAACAAGCTAAAATGTTTACAAAAATTGCAGCTTTATGTTTGGATAATAAACATGCTTTAGGTTTTTATACAGGTGCAGTTGTTTTAGAGCCCAGTTTTTATATAGAAAATGCAAAAATGTTAGATGATAATCGCTTGCCGGTATATAATTGGATATATGTTAGTGTTTATCCTAGTGAAAATGGAGTTAATGCTTATACTTATGGGCTTAGAAATTTTGATAAATTAGAACTTGAAGTTTGTGATTTAAACATAGAAGAAAAAGAACTTTTCTTTTGTATTTATGATATTGTTTTGCATATTTTAACTTATGATATTAATCTAAAAGATAAAGATATTTTAAAATTTGAAGATGGAAAAGAAATAAAATTTATAAAAAGTTAAGGTATAAGTGTTGAGAATGAAAGCTTGAAAATTATTTTTTAAGTTTCACATTCACTTCACAGTTTTGAGTTAAACTTTCGCCAACCAAGAAAAAAAGGAGAAATTATGAAAGCAAAACTAACTTTACTTGCTTTGTTGGGTACTACGGTGCTTTTAGCTAAAGATATGGTTGTTCCTGCTAGCGAACTTCCAAATAATGCCAAAGAATTTATTTCTAAAAATTTTAAAACCGCTCAAATTGGTTTAGTGAAAAAAGATATAGATTCTTATGATGTGATTTTAAATGATGGAACTGAAATTGATTTTATGATCAATGGAGAGTGGAAAGAAGTTGATGGAAAATATAAGGCTTTGCCACATACTATCTTACCTAATGTTATGAAAAAAGTGAGTGCAACTCAACCAAATGCTCAAATTCTTGAAGTAGACAAAGAAATTAATGGTTATAAATTTAAGTTTAATAACAATATGGAAGTTTATACAGATATGCAAGGAAATATCCTAGGTCAAAAATTAGATTAATTTTTGAAAATTTAACTCCCTTAGAAAATTTGATGCAAAAATTTGGAAGCATAGTCTTCCAAATTTTTATTTTTTGATTGCAAAACTCAAAATATATTTAGTTTTAAAATAATACTGTATTGATACAAGTGATTGTTTTTTTATAAAATTAAATTTACAAAATGTTACATAAGATTTAAAATATTTTTTTAAAAAATAATTATTTATAAATATTTTGCTAAAATAAAAGAGATGTAATCTTAAATTTAAGGAAGAATAATGAATACTCCTAAATGGACTAGTCACGATACAAGGTGGGTTTTATCTCTTTTTGGAACAGCTATTGGAGCCGGCGTACTTTTGTTGCCTATTAGTGCTGGGCTTGGTGGATTGATACCTTTGTTAGTTATACTTGTTTTAGCTTTTCCTATGACTTACTTAGCTCATAGAAATTTATGTCGCTTTGTGCTTTCAAGTTCTAATCCAAAAGATGATATTACTTTTGTTGCAGAAAGTTATTTTGGCAAGGGCGGTGGATTTTTAATTACACTTTTGTATTTTTTTGCTATTTTGCCTATTTTATTGGTTTATAGTGCTAATCTTACAACAACTTTGCTTGAGTTCTTAATCAATCAGTTCAATTTCAATGCAGATCTTACTCATGCTGCTCGTTGGTGGGTGAGTTTTTTGATTGTTGGAGTTTTGGTTTTGATTTCTATTCTTGGTGAAAATGTTGTAACAAAAGCAATGAGTTTTCTTGTTTTTCCTTTTATTATATTTTTATTTATTTTTTCATTGCTTTTAATTCCACAATGGAATTTATCGTTATTTGCAAATGTTGATTTTTCCGTAATTTCAACAAGTAATTTTTGGGTTACTTTATGGCTTGTTATTCCTGTGATGGTATTTAGTTTTAATCACTCTCCTATCATTTCTTCACTTGCTTGTTATTGTAAAAAAGAATATGGTGGTTATGCTGAACCTCGCGCTAGAAAAATTATTTCTTTGGCAATTATTCTTATGGTTTTTGTTGTAATGTTTTTTGTTTTTTCTTGTGCTTTAACCTTTACACCAGAAGATTTTGCATCAGCAAAAGATCAAAATATCAATATTCTTACTTTTATAGCAAATAAATTTCCTGAAGTTTCTTTGCTAGCTTATGTTGGACCTATTGTTGCACTTGTGGCTATTAGCAAAAGTTTCTTAGGGCATTATCTTGGTTCTCAAGAAGGCTTAAATGGTATTTTATATAAAGCAAGTAATGGTAGAATTCAAGGTAAATTCGCTCAAACTTTAACAGCGATCATTACCTTTGCTATCGCGTGGCTTGTTGCGTATAAAAATCCAAGTGTTATAGGAATTATCGAGGCTATTGGTGGTCCTGTTTTGGCTATTTTGCTTTTCTTAATGCCGCTTTATTGTATTTATCGTTTTGATATTTTGGCAAGGTTTCGTAATAAATTTTTAGATCTTTTTGTTTTGGTAATGGGGATAGTTGCAATTTCTGCTGCAATTCATGATCTTTTATAAATTAAGGATAAAAAATGAGTAATTTAAGCATTTTTAAAATAGGTGTTGGCCCTTCTTCTTCTCATACTTTAGGGCCTATGCTTGCTGGAAATTTATTTTGTAAAAAAGTTGCTAAAAAGCTTGATGAAATTGATAGAGTTGAGGTTACTCTTTATGGTTCTTTGTCGTTAACAGGCAAAGGACACTTGAGTGATAAGGCTGTGATTTGGGGGTTAAATGGCTTAGAAGCTAAAAATTTAAGTGCGGCAATACAAGATGAAGTAAATAAAAATGCTATTGAAAATGCTCAAATTGATTTTTGTGGCGAGAAAAAACTTAGTTTTAATTATGAAAAAGATTTGATATTTTCTAAAGATTTTTTACCTTTACATGAGAATGGTATGAAAATTAAAGCTTATGATTGTAAAGGTGGGTTAGTTGATGAGGAAACTTATTATTCTGTAGGTGGAGGCTTTGTTTTAACAGCTGCGGAATTAGAAAAAAAAGGTAAAAATTCTAACCAAAATAAAAAGAAAAAACTAGATATAGAGCTTAATAACGCTAAAGAAGCTTTAGAGCTTTGCGATAAAAGAGATTGGGATTTGGCAGAGCTTTCTTATCGTTATGAATTGCAATTTCACACTAAAGAGGAAATTTGTGCTTATTGTCTTGAAATTTGGGAAGTGATGCAAGAAGTGTATTATAATGGTACGCACCCGAATGAAGATTATTTGCCTGGAAAACTTCATTTAAAGCGTAGAGCTAAAGGACTTAAAGAAAGAGTAGCGATGACAGCTGATCCTATGGGTATTATCGATTTTATTTCTTTATATGCTATTGCGATTGCTGAAGAAAATGCTAGCGGAGCAAAAGTCGTAACCGCACCAACAAATGGAGCATGTGCTGTTATCCCTGCTGTTATGCTTTATCTTAAAAATCATACTATAGGTTTTAGTGATGAAAAGGCTATAGAGTTTTTATTAACAGCAATGCTTATAGGTTCTTTTTATAAGAAAAATGCAAGTATTAGCGGAGCAGAAGCAGGTTGTCAAGCAGAAATTGGTAGTGCTAGTTCTATGGCAGCTGCGGCTATGGCAACAGTTTTAGGAGCTAATGCTTTTAAAGCATGTAATGCTGCTGAAATGGCAATGGAACATCATCTAGGTCTAACTTGCGATCCAGTTGCAGGACTTGTGCAAATTCCTTGCATAGAAAGAAATGCCTTTGGAGCCATTAAGGCCATAAGTGCTGCTAGAATGGCAATGACACGCAAATCCACTCCTATGGTAAGCCTTGATGAGGTTATAGAAACCATGTATGAAACAGGAAAAGATATGAATTATAAATATAAAGAAACTTCTTTAGGTGGTCTTGCTACAAATTTAAAAACAGTATGCTAAAGTGTTTTTACACTTTAGTGTATTTTTTCATTCTTTGACTTAAAAATTCTTTCATTTCTTCTTTGGAAAAACTTTTAAGAATGCGAATTTGCTTAAAAAGCAAGCCAAGATTGATTACTCCCATCACTAAAAGCAATAAGCAAATCATTAAAAAAAGAAGATCTATGGCTCCAAATTCATTAATCATAGCCAAACTTGCAAAAAATACACTCGCTAATAACAAAAAAAATAAAAGCAATATTTGTTTTAATTTTGCCTCATTAAAATTATCGCAATTTTGAGTGAAATTTCTAAAAAGTATGATCTTTTTACCCAAATTTGAAACTAAAATTTCATCATTTTCCTTAAATAAGCCTTCTTTTAAACTTTGATAAAAAAAGATTTCATTATTTAAATTTAAAGCATCTTTGTAGCTTGATAAGGTGTAGTCTTTGTAAAAAAAGGATTTTAATTCATTTTTCTTTTCTATTTTAAATAATCTTAAATCATTTCTCGCATAAAAAAATCCACTAAAGTTCATAAATGCCATAAGTATCACTCCCTAAAAAATTCCTATAAAGTGGCTTGAAATTTAAAGGTATTGTAACATTTTTTTCATCATTTAAACTTGAACTTTGGAAAATCAAAAACATATCTATTTCATCTTTAAAGGTTTTGAGAAAATTTTCTCCACCCTCATACATTAAAAATTTAGCTTCACTTGGAATTTGGGTATAAATTTGGCGGTTTGGAACTTTAAATAAAGGGATATTTTTATCAAAATTATCTATATTTTGACGGCTTAAGATACAAAGATTAGGCGCTTTTGCTTTGCAAAGCCTAGCATCTAATATAGGGCAATCTTTTCTTATGGTTTCTCCACCGACTACAAGCAAATCAATCACCGCTCTAATTTCATGTGCATAAGTGCGACTTAGCTCATTGCTTACGATTTTGCCAAAAGGCGAGCCATTCATAGAAAGGGCTAATTTAAAAAGTTTAAATTGCCCTTTTTGCCATTTTAAAAAAGGTTTTAAAAGTTTTTTTCCTTCTTCTTTAAGTATGTCAAATTCAACCTCTATGCCTTGTTTTTTTAAAAATTCAGCCCCACCACTTGCGATTTTATTTCCATCTTTAACGCTGATGAAAATTTTTTTAAAACCTAGCTCGCTAAAGAGTTTTGCACAAGGAGGCGTTTTTCCTTGATGAGAGCAAGGCTCAAGTGTGACAAAAGCTATGCTATCTTTAAATACACCTTGATGGTTTTTGCAAATAAACTCATGCAAGGCGTTTGCTTCTTTGGGCAATGAAATTTCAGGTCTTAAGCTTTTAAAAGCATGAGCTATGGCATTAAGTTCCGCATGAGCTAATCCAGCTTTTTCATGAGCTTTTATGGCTAAAATTTTTTCATTTTTATCTAAGATTACACAGCCTACAGCCGGATTTGGATAGGTTAAAAACTGATATTTCCAAGCCTCATTTAAAGCTAAATTCATATAAAATTCTTTCATTTGCCTACCTTATATTTTAAAATTTGACATATTTTTAAAATTTTATATTTTTGTTTTAAGATAACAAATTCTAAATTTTCCATTTGTATTTCTTATTTTTAATTATATTAGCCATAGTTTTTTTAAGTTTTTTAGGATATAACGAAAATAGTAAGATTGAAGTATTATTTTTCATTTGTAGTATCCTTTAAATTAGGAATGATATAAGCTTGATAAACTAGAAAGTTTTGGTGGCCGGGAGAAAGGGATTCGAACCCCTGGAGGTGTGACCCTCAACGGTTTTCAAGACCGCCGCTTTCGACCACTCAGCCATCTCCCGATAAAGTAAAGTTTTGCCTTTTGGAGGCGACATCCGGATTCGAACCGGAGATCAAGGCTTTGCAGGCCCATGCCTTACCGCTTGGCTATGTCGCCCTGATAATGTTGAAAAAGTGGTGCCCGAGGCCGGACTTGAACCGGCACGGAAGAAAAATTCCGAGGGATTTTAAGTCCCTTGTGTCTACCAATTCCACCACCCGGGCGGGTGATTATGGAGCGGGAAACGAGATTCGAACTCGCGACCCCAACCTTGGCAAGGTTGTGCTCTACCCCTGAGCTATTCCCGCATAAATTTCTGAAAGAATTGAAGATAAAAGTATAGCAAAATAAACTTAAAAGGAGTTTATTTTGCCTTAAGTTATTTGCAAATAAATAAAGCTTTCGCGCTTAAAATTTGTTCTTTTTCGCTGATAATTGGAGATGAAAGTTCTATATTGTCAGATTTTGCATTTAACATTCTAGGTGCGATATTGGCATTTGTATTTACTTGTAAATTTTTCAATACACAAGTTTTATTAAGATCTAAAGAGTAAGTTTTTTCATATTCGTATGATGTTTTTAAAAGCTCTTTGTAGAGATTTTCTTTGTTGTTGTTTAGTGTATCTTTTGAAAATTTTGTTTGTATGGCTGGTGTTGAAACGCTGATGAAATTATTTTTAGCTATGATAGAATTGATGTCATTTAAAAGCTTGTTAAAATCTGCAAGTTGGTTTTCTTTAAATTCACATTCTAAATTCGCATCAAATCTTTGACCTTTTGGAGTTTGTATACCATCTTTATAGGAAAAATTAGGCTCTAAAGAAAAACTTCCTCCGCTACAAAAATTTTCTTTTTTTGAGCGTTCTAAAATTTGATTGAAAGTATTTGTGATTTCGGCTTTTTCACTATTGTCTAATGTAATTTTTGAACTTAAATTTTCATTTGCCCAAAAATTAATATTTGCATATAAAATATCGGGTTTTAGCGTATTGCTTACTTCTATATTTCTTGAAAAATATAAATCATGATTAGAGTCTTTTTTGCCTAAAAATTCTACATTAAAAACTACTCCTGCAACAAAAAGTAATAAACATAAAAAACCTACACCTAAACCTTTAAAAAAAGCTAACATGGATATCCTTAATAATTTAATTTGAGCTAATTTTAGCAAAAAATTTTAAAATTTTTTGTTATACTCTCATTTATGCAAAAAAAAGAGCTTGAAAAACTACAAGAAAATTTACTTCTTTGGTATGAAAAAAATGGACGCAAAACTTTGCCTTGGCGTAATTTACAAAGTCAAAATTGTGATGAAAGTTTAAAGCATATTGATAGAGCTTATGGGGTTTATATCAGCGAAATTATGCTTCAGCAAACTCAAGTTAAATCAGTTTTAGAAAGGTTTTATTTCCCCTTTTTGCAAAAATTTCCTACTTTAGAAAGTTTGGCTAATGCTAATGAAGACGAGCTTTTAAAGGCTTGGCAAGGACTTGGTTATTACACTCGTGCTAGAAATTTAAAAAAGGCAGCTTTAGAATGCGTGGATAAGTTTGGGGCTAAATTACCTAAAGAAGTTGAGGATCTAAAAAAATTAAGCGGTATAGGAGCTTATACAGCAGGCGCTATAGCTTGTTTTGGCTACGATCAAAAGGTTTCTTTTGTTGATGGCAATATACGCCGTGTGCTTTCTCGTCTTTTTGCTTTAGAAAATCCTAGCATGAAAGAACTTGAAAAAAGAGCTAAAGAGCTTTTAAATTTAAATCATGCCTTTGATCACAACCAAGCTTTGCTTGATATAGGGGCTTTGGTTTGTGTGGGTAAAAATGCAAAGTGTGGGATTTGTCCTTTGTATGATTTTTGTCAAGGCAAATTTCATACAGAGCTTTATCCAAGAGCTAAAAAAATACTTTATGAGAGTTTAAATTTAAATCTTTTTTTGTTTGAATTTAATAAAAAATTTGCGATACAGAAAAGCCAAGATAAGCTTTATAAGGGTATGTATAATTTTCCTTTTTTTAAAGAAGGAGAGTATAAACTTTCTAAAGATATGGGTTTTGTAGGGGAGTTTAAGCACAACTATACTAAGTATAAACTTAATATCAAGGTTTATCATCAAATTTTAAACAATGAAAATAAAAATTATGAATTTAAAACCTTAAAAGAGTTAGAAAGTACCGCACTTTCGGCACTTTCTTTAAAAGCGTTAAAATTAATTAAGCTCTGATTTTTTAGGCAAACATAAAGTAGCTATAAGCATGATGATTGTAAAAATAGCTATATATATAAAAAAGCCATTTTCTATACCTGCATTTTTAAATTGTAAAGCAACCCAAGGAGCAGATCCTCCAAAAACAGCATTTGAAATAGCATAACCCAAACCTGTCCCTAAAGCTCTTACATGTTCAGGAAAAAGTTTTGCTTTAAAAATCCCAGCAACTGAAGTATAAAAACTTAAAATAACAAACAATAATACCACCAACATAAATGTCAAAGAAGGATTATTTTGTGCGTTATTGGCTATAAGTGAAAAAATAGGATAAATTCCTACCAATGCCAAAATACAAAATACAATTAAAGATCGTTTGTGACCTATTTTATCTCCTATATATCCAAAAAGAGGTTGAATGATCATTAGTATAAATAAAGCACCTAAGAAAAGATTATTAACAAGCATTTTATCCATACCTGTATTTTCCATAAAAGTTTTAGTATAAGTTGTAATAGTATAAAAAGCTAAAGAACCTCCAGAGGTAACCCCAAGTACCATTAAAAAAGGTTTCCAAGATTTGCATAATGCCTTTAAAGTACCACGATCTTCATGCTGGTGAAGTTTTGTAGCACTTTCATTCATCATTTTTCTTACAAAAAGCGAGCCTAGTGCTAAAATTCCGCCTATTGCAAAAAGTATTCTCCAAGCATAATCTTTCATATCATCAATGCTAAAAAATAAAAACATTATACTAATGCTTGCAACGGCCAAAAGTTGACCACCTATTAGGGTTACATACTGAAAAGATGAGTAAAAACCGCGTTTTCCTTCCGTAGCAAGTTCTGAAAGATAAGTAGCTGCTATGCCATACTCCCCGCCTACACTAAGACCTTGAATAAGTCTTGCTATTAAAAGCAAGATAATAGCAAGATCGCCCACTGTATCTTTGCTTGGTAAGGCTGCTATCATAAAAGAGCCCAAAGCCATTAAAACCACTGATATAACCATAGATTTCTTACGACCTACTTTATCAGCCAAAGAACCAAAAAGCCAAGAACCTATAGGACGCATAAAAAATCCTGCTGCAAAAACTCCAAAGGCATTGATTTGCTGGATAACAGGATTATCTGAAGTTGAAAAAGTATGAGCAAAATAAGTTGCTGTAAAAGCATAGATATAAAAGTCAAACCACTCTACTAAATTTCCGCTACTTGCAGCAATAATAGAGCGAATTTTTTTCGTGCGAGTAAGCTCTTGCATAAACCCTTCCTTAATTTTAGATTTTTATTTAAGTATAGTGTGATTTTTGTTTAATATATTTAAAAATAAAGAAGAGAAATAAAAAAGATAAAAATATCGATAAAAATGTTACATATTTTAATAAATTTCATAAATTTTGGTAAAATGTTTACTCTAGGAAATATAATGAAATTTAAAAAAATATATATAGAATTAAGTGATATTTGTGGTTTAAAATGCGATTTTTGTCCTTCTCGAAAAGGAATTCGCGGGGTAATGAGTGAAGAAAAATTTCAAAACTTAGCTTATGAAATTTCTAATAAAGCTGAGCTTTTTACCTTTCATCTTTTGGGCGATCCTTTGCTTTTACCTAATTTGGGAAATTATCTAAAAATCGCAAAAGATGAAGCTATGAAACTTGAAATCACTACAAGTGGCTTTTATCTAAATTCTAAAAATCAAGCTTTATTGTTAGGGTATGAGAATATCCATCAAATCAATATTTCTTTAATGTCTTTTTTAAGTCAAAGCAAAATTTCTTTAGAACAGTATTTTAAGCCTATTTTAGAACTTTGCAAAAAGCATTTAGAGCAAAAAAGCCTTTCTTTTATCAATCTAAGACTTTGGAATTTAGATGCTAATTTTAAAGCACCTAAGTCAAATTTAAAAATTTATGAGTTTTTAGCCAAAGAATTTGAAGCTAAGATCGATGCAAACTTAAGTAAAAATCGCTTACAAAGACATATTTTGCTTCATCAAAATAAACTTTTTAAATGGCCAAATTTAAAAGATAAACCCCTTTATAAAAAAGGAAAATGCCATGCTTTAAAAGAGCAAATTGGGATTTTAAGTGATGGAAGTTTAGTGCCTTGCTGTTTGGATACTAAGGCAGATATTCACTTGGGAAATGTTTTTGAAAATAACTTTGATAAGCTTTTTAAATCACCGCGTATAAAGATGATGAAAAAAGCTTTTGAAGAAGATAAACGCATAGAAAAACTTTGTCAAACTTGCGAATTTTTTAAAGCAAGATTGAGTGATTAAAAATTGTTATTTTCTAGCTTTGTTTTAAATTCTTGAATTCTATCTATTATCTTAGGACTAAGACGTAATAATATAGGTGTATCTTTGTTAAAATAAATACTTCCTGTTTTAACTGCTTTGGTATTTTTCAATAAAGCATTTGTATCTAAAAGATTATTTTTGACATCCATTCCAAGAATGAGTATATCTGGATTTTGTTTCAGTATATATTCTGCTGATATAACAGGTCTTGAAATTTGACTTTGCGGACTTAAATTTTTAATCCCTATAAGTCTTAAAATATCAGCTATTAAAGAATTATCATTAAAGGCCATTAAAGGGTTGCTAGAATAAAGATAAATCGCACTTTTATTTAGGGGTTTATCGCTTAATTTTTTTAAATTTTGAGCAAATTCTTGTTTTAAAAGCTCTGCTTCTTTTTCTTTTTTGGTGATTTGGCCTAAGGTTGTGATATTTTTTGTTATATCTTCTAAACGCTCGGCTTTTAAATTGATACTTTTGATACCAAAATTTTTAAGTCCTTCTTCTAAATTTAAAGAATAAGAGCTTAAAATCACCAAACTTGGTTTTAGTGCTACTATTTTTTCAAGTGAAGGATTTGAAAAAGTGCCTACGCTTGTAAGTTTTGAGGTTTGATCTTTAGGATAGATATTTGAGTGTTGTAAAGTGGCAATGCCTACGATTTGATCTTCAGCCTTAAGCATAAAAAGGGTTTCTATGCTTGCAGGATCAAGCACTACAAGGCGTTCTTTTGCATTTAGTGTGATTAAAAACAAACTCATAATAATTAAAATTTTTTTCATTTTTTCTCCTTTAAAGCTAAAATATAAGGTTTAGAATTTTTATAAATAATCTCGCAGTTTAAATCATAAATTTCTTTTAAAATTTCTTGAGTAAAAAGCTCTTTACTCGTTCCAAAATACTTTATCTCCCCTTCTTTTAAAAAAAGGATTTTATCGCAGAACATAGAAGCTAAATTTAAATCATGCAAGATAGCAACAACGGCTATATTTTTTTCTTTAACTAGTTTTTCGCAAAGGCTTAAAAGCTCTATAGCATAGTTTAAATCAAGGGCTGAAGTGGGTTCATCTAAAAAAAGAATTTTTGGCTTTTTAAGTAAAGCTCTTGCTAAAAGCATTCTTTGAAATTCACCTCCGCTTAAAGAAAGTATGCTTCTTTCTAGAAAATTTTCAAGTCTTAAATCCTTAGCAAATTCTTTAATTTCTAAAATATCTTCTTTAGAATAAGAACTAAAAGCATGTTTTAAATTCGCATATTTGCTCATTAAAAGCACATCGATGACTTTTAAAGGGGTGTTTAATTCTGATTTTTGAGGCACAAAGCCACAAATTTTGGCAAATTCTTTAAGAGAAAAATCCTTGATATTTGTGTTAAAAAGACTTATCTCTCCTTTATTTGGACTTAAATTTTTAAGTATAAGTTTTAAAAGAGTGCTTTTACCTGAGCCATTTGGCCCTAAAATTCCTATAAAAGCCTGATTTTTAAGTTTTAAATGAATGTTTTTTAGTAAATCTTTTTGGTGATAAGCAAAGCTTAAATCATGTATTTTTAGCATTATAAAAATCTCCTAGCACTTAAAGCCAAGTATAAAAAAATAGGAGCTCCAAAAAATGCAGTTAAAATTCCAATCGGAATTTGCACAGGAGCTAAAAGAGTTCTTGCTAAAGTATCACAAATAAGTAAAAATAATCCTCCAAATGCTGTACATAAAGGGATAACTAAGGCATTATTATAATTTTTAAGCAAAAGTCTTATAGTATGAGGAATGATGAGTCCAACAAAGCCTATAAGTCCGCTAAAAGCAACCGCAAAAGATACAGCCAAGGATGAGACAATGAGTAAATTTATCTTTAATTTTTGAGCATTTACCCCTAGATTTCTAGCTTCATCATCTCCGCTTAAAAGTATGTTTAATTCGTTTTTATGAGCGTAAAAATAAAACAAACAAAAAATTAAAGGCAAGATTAAAATTCCCACACGAAACCAAGAAGCATTGCCTATATTTCCCATAAGCCAAGCGACTATTTTAAAAGAATCCTCGCCTATAAGATAAGTGAAAAAAGAAGTGAAAGCCCCTAAAAAAGATGAAGCTGCTATGCCGATAATGAGTAAAGTTGCTATAGAAGCTTTAGAAGAAATTTTAAAAACTCCTAGGGCAAAAAAGGCAGAGCAAACAAAACCTAAAATTCCATAATAATAATCATTCAATTTTAACAAATACGCCAAAACCGCTCCAAAGGTTGCCGCAGAAGCTATACCTATGATATAAGGATCAGCTATAGGATTTGAAAATACATTTTGAGTGATAGCCCCACTACTAGCTAAAAGCATACCGATTAAAATCGCCATTATAATCCGTGGTAAGCGTCCATCTATGATTATTTGTCTTAAAATTTCATCTTGGCTAAAGATATATGAAAAAAGCTCTTTTGGATTTAAATTCTCATCTCCTAAGCAAAGTGCTGTAAAAGAAGCGATTATATAAGCTACCAAAAGCCCTATAATCACTAAAATTTTAGAATGCGTATTTAAATTCAACATAGTAGTTTCTGCCATTTCCAACTAGGTATTGATCATTTATACTGTCTTGATAGGTGTAGTATCTTTTATCGAAAAGATTGCGAATTCCTGCTAAAATTTGTAATTTTTTATAATTATATTTCATGCCAATATCTGTTAAAAAATAATCCCTTATCCAAGAATTTTTAGACATTTTTCCTGTATTTTCATCTATAGTTCCACCATCTTTTGCTCTAGAAAAATAGGTTAAATCAATAAAATTTGAGAAATTTTTATTCCAAGCGTATTCAAGCCCAGCTGTGGCTTTGATTTTTGAAACATAAGGAATTCTCATGCCGTCATTAACACCTTTAGAAATTTTAGCATCAAGATAAGTTAGACTTTCTCTAAAGATTAAATCATCATCTAAAAAATTTTGACTCAGGCTTAATTCTACTCCTAAACGGCGAGTTTGATCTATATTATAATATTTCCACCAAGATCCACTAGTAGAATGAGGGTTTCCAAGATAAGAAATTTCATCTTTGCTTAGGGTGTAAAATAAAGTTAGATTAAAGCCGTAAAAATCCCACCAAAAATCATCAATACCTAGTTCAAAGGTATCAAAGATCTCAGGATTTAAATTTGCAGAATAATACTTTTGTGAATTTTTATCCTTGTTGACAAATTGTGCTGGACTTGGAGAGACAAAACCTCTTTCGTATTTGATATAAAGCTTTCCTGTGTCTGAGTATTTAAAATTTGGAGTGATTTCAAAAGCAAAATTATTGGTGTTTTTATCGGTATCAAAAAGGGTTGTTTGGTCTGTGATCATAGGATTTGATGATGACGGTTTTCCGTTCATACTCATTTCATTTCTATAAGATCTATTGGTATTATAAGTGCTAAATTCATATCTTGCTCCACCTGAAATACTAAAAATATCATTAAATTCATGAGAATCAAGAGCGAAAATAGAATGGCTTTGTTTATCCATATCCATTAAAGTTGTCATCCTGTGATAATTTATGACACCTGGAACGCTATAATACACCAAACTCTTTCTTTTTGCATCATGGTTTGCAAATTCATAACCAAAAATAAAATAAGAATTATTTGCATAATTTAGCTTGTTTTTTAAACTTATCCCTGTAAGTGTGTCTTCAAAGCCACTTCCATTTTGATAAGCTGTAGTTCCCTTCATAGAAATTTCATCTTTTAGATAATTGATTTTTTGATTTTGCCAAAAAGCTTCTAGGTTAAATTCCCATATATCATCAAAATAGTAATGATAATCCAAAGAAATTTCAGGGCGATTGATTTGTGTGATATTATCACTCTTACCTTTTTGGGTTGGATTGCTTTGAGCTTGTGCTTTTGTTAGATAACCACTGCTAGTATTTTTGCTTTTAAAATAATTATAACCCAAAGTTAAATCGCTATTATCATTGATATCAATATAGGTTTTTGTGTTGATAAAATAACCTTTTTCATTATAACCTTCTTGATATCCATCAAGGTTAAAACTTTGTATATCAAAGCTAAAAGCTAAATTTTCATTTATTTGTTTGACGCCATTGATACCTAAATTCCCACCTAATCTACCATGATCATAAGCACTGCTTTTTAAATTTATAGCAAAAGCATCTGATTTTTGTTTTTTTGTAATGATATTAATCACACCCCCTCTAGTACCATTTCCATAAAGCACAGACCCACCCCCAGGTATGATTTCTATGCGTTCTACATTATCTAAATTGATACTATTTAGCGGGGTTACACCATGGGAATTATCAAGAACATTAATAGCACGCCCATCGATCATAACTTTTACAGCTATATTGGACTTATTTCCTTGTCCACGCATATCTATATTGCGTCCAAGTCCAAAATTTACAAAACTAATGCCCGAAATTCTTTCTAAGGCTTGTTCTAAGGAAACATAACCTTTATTTTGCAGATCTTTGCCTTCAATGCTGATTACATTGCGTAAATTTGAGTCTGCATCTTGTTCAAAACCTGTTGCACTAACAACAACTTTTTGTAGATTGATAGCTTTATTTGATTCTTGTGCATTTAAATTAGTTATTAGCAATAATGCAAATAAAGATAATTTAAAAGCTTTTTTATTTGGGTGCAAATTTTACTCCTTAAATAAAATAAATAATGATAATTTATATCATAATAATTTAGAAATAAATTTATCCTTTATTAACTTAATCTAGTATAAATTTTTGTTAAAATAGATAATTTATATATTTTAAGTGCTTTTTAATTTGATAATTGATACCATTTTTTTTAATATTTTATTTTAAAATCAAGAAAGGATAAAAATGAATTTTGAAAGCATTATTTCTCATATGAATGATCATCATAAATCAAATTTAGTCGATCTTTGTAAAAAATTTGGTGGTATTGAGCAAGTACAAGATGTTTTTCTAAAAAGTGTTGATTTTAATGGCTTAGATCTTGTTTACAATGATAAAGAAAATTTACGAGTGGAATTTCCTAAAAAAGCCGATGAAAACACGATTAAAGATGCTATAATATCCCTTTGCATGAGTGCAAAGAGCGAGCAAAATTTTAGTGGCGTAGAAAAAGAATTAAATGAATTTATGCTAAGTTTTAATTCTGTAGCTTTGGCAACTTTAAATGCAAATGGAGAAGTTGTTTGCTCGTATGCACCTTTTGTAAGCACACAATGGGGAAATTATATTTATATAAGTGAAGTAAGCGAACATTTTAACAACATCAAAGTAAATCCAAACAATATAGAAATAATGTTTTTAGAGGATGAGAGTAAAGCCGCTTCTGTGATACTTCGCAAAAGATTGCGCTATAGAGTAAATGCAAGCTTTTTAGAGAGAGGTGAAAGATTTGATCAAATTTATGATGAGTTTGAAAAACAAACCGGAGGAGAAGGAGGCATTAAAACTATACGCAAGATGCTTGATTTTCATCTAGTAAAGCTTGAATTTAAAAAAGGACGCTTTGTAAAAGGTTTTGGTCAAGCTTATGATATAGAAAATGGAAATGTTACACATGTAGGTGCTAGTGGAAATCCACATAAATTCCTACATAAGCATTAATTTATATAAAATCTTATAAATTTTGTTCTTGTAAAGCTTGGGCTTGATGATGAGTGATTAAAGGTTCTATGATTTCATCAAAAAGCCCATCTTGCATAATGGCATCTAAGCGATATAAAGTAAGATTTATTCTATGATCGCTGATACGATTTTGTGGAAAATTGTAAGTGCGAATGCGTTCACTTCTATCTCCGCTTCCTACTTGTGATTTTCTTGCTTCACTTTCTTTTGCCAGTCTTTCACTCTCTTGCATTTCATAAAGCCTTGCTTTTAGGACTTTCATCGCACTTTCTTTATTTTTGTGTTGGCTTTTTCCATCTTGATTGACTACAACTATACCTGTAGGGATATGAGTGATACGAACAGCTGAATCAGTAGTATTTACACTTTGTCCACCATGTCCTGAAGATCGCATAACATCAACTTTAAGATCGTTTGGATTGATTTCGATTTCTATATCATCAACTTCTGGCATTACTGCCACGGTGATAGCAGAAGTATGCACGCGTCCTTGGGATTCTGTTTGAGGAACTCTTTGAACACGGTGCGTTCCACCTTCATATTTAAGTCTTGAATAAGCTCCTGTTCCTTTAACAAGCATGATGATTTCTTTAAATCCACCTACACTTCCTTCACTAGAACTTACAATCTCAAGTTTATAGCCACGATTTTCAGCATATCTTGCATAAGCTTTTACAAGATCTCCTACAAATAAAGATGCCTCATCGCCACCTGCGCCTGCACGAATTTCAAGAAAAATATTTCTTTCATCATTGGGATCCTTAGGAAGAAGTAAAATTTTAATCTCTTCTTCAAGCTTTGGTTTTAATTCTTCTAAAGTTTTTAGTTCTTCTTTCGCAAGTTCCCCAAGTTCTGGATCGTTTAGCAAAGCTTTATTTTCTTCTATATTGTCTAAAGTTTTTAAATACTCTTTAGCTTTTAAAACGATAGGTTCTAAATTTTTTTGTTCTTTAGAGAGTGTAGTCATTTTACTGATATCGTTGATTATATCAGAACTGCTAAGAAGAGAATTTAACTCTTCAAAGCGTTTTAAAAAAGGATCTAGTTTGCTAGCTAACATTAAAAACTATATAGAAAATTATGCGATTTTATTTACTAAAAGGGCTAAGCGGCTTACACGGCGAGAAGCAGTTTGTTTTTTAATGAAACCGCGACTTACCATAGCATGAATGCTTTTATTAGCTACTTTTAAAGCTTCATTAGCAGCATTTTTATCTCCATTTGCTGCAGCTTCTCTTACGGCTTTAGTTATATTTTTAAGTCTTGTTCTATAGAATCTATTTCTTTCTGTTTTTTTAATAGTTTGTCTTGCTCTTTTTTCAGCAGATTTATGGTTTGCCATTTATATTTTCCTTTTTTGAAATTAAAGACTAAATTATATAAGAATAAAATTTAAAATTTAATTAATTTAAGCAAAATTTCAAAATAAGTCTTTTAAATTTATATCCCAAAAAACTAAATTAAATTTAAGTAAAAATCCATAAATTACCGCACTTAAAAGTCCAGCAAACAATCCTGCTAACATATCATCAAGCATTACACCTAGTCCGCCTTTGACTTTTTTATCTATCTTACCAATAATAGAAGGTTTTGTAATGTCAAAGAGTCTGAATAAAACAAAAGCCAAAATAAAATTGACTATCGAGTTTTCAACACTTGCTGCAATAGCACAAGCAAGAAAAACTCCAGCAACCTCATCGATAACTATGTGTTTGTCATCGTGAATTCCTGTTTTTTTTTCATAATCATCTATAACACGAATACTTGCAACAAAAATTAAAATGCTTAGTAAAAACAAAGTATTAATCCCGAGATATTTAAGTATAAAAAAAGCAGGTATTAAAGCAGCGATAGTACCAAAAGTCCCACTTGCCTTTTTTACAGAACCTGAATAAAAAAAAGTTAAAAATAATTTTTGCATTTTATTACACCATATAAGACATTTGATGAATTTCTAAAAGTTTTTGATAAAATTCTTCATCATTTTTGTATTCTAAAATTCCATCAGTTGGAAAAAGCTCATTATAAATTTTTTGCATATTTTTTAATCTATTTGGAAAAAGAGAAGTTAAGATAACACTAGATACTTCCTTGCGCATGAAAATTGCTGGAGGAATGATACCCGCTCTTAGTAAATCTTTTAAAGACTGAGAATTATAGTGCAAATGGTGATGACAACCATGAGGGCAAGATCTCGTGCTAACAATCATGCGACATTGATCGCAAAATACAAATTCAGGCAAAACAATCACTTCTATGCCATAATCCTTGGAAAAATCATCAAGTATGGTTTTTGGTTGATTATCATCATAAAACATTCCAAGTCCTGTATGATTTTGTCCTACTACTAGTTTGGTACAACCTAGACTTTTTGCGATAATGCTTTCTAAGCCAGGATTTAAATGGGCGTGAAAAATATTAATATTTTTTAATGGAAAAATGAAAATTCTATCCGGTGGAAGATAGTTTTGAATAAATTTTTTCAAATAAGCTTCTTTAAGTTCGAATTCAAACCCATTTGCATCAAAAGATTCTACAAGAAAAATTACAACTAAATCTGCTTTATCAATAGTCCAACGAAACATTCTTTCATGGGCACGATGCAAAGGATCAAAACTTGAAACTATAGCGGTAATTTTTTGTGCATTAAGATTGTTTTTGATTTGTTGAAAATTTTCTTTTATTTTTTCAATTTGAGAATTATAAATTTCTATTTTTCCACTTATGCAAGTTGTTCCCATGTCTTCTAAAGAGCAAGTGTTAGGACTGAAAATATCAGAAAAATTTTTATTATTTTTAAATTGGCTTTTAAAATCTATATGTCCTACTACTTTTTCATCTAGTATGAGATCGATTCTATCGCCAGATTTTATATCATTTAGTGCTTCTTCAGCATTTTTTGGTGCAAAGCTTAAGGGATAGGGAAAACTTTCTCCTTTAAATTTTCCTGATTTAATGATTTCATTGACTTCTTTTTCATTCATTAAATGAGTGCAAGTACCTAGCAAACCTTCTTTAATAAGTGACAAGATGCCAAATTCATTTTGATCTATGGTAATGTTTTTATTTTTTCTTGCTGATTTCATATTTCTTCCTTTTTTCCCATAAAGATTTACGTGAAATGCCTAATTTTTTTGAAAGATCAGTATCAGGAAATATATTTTGGTAATTTATAATAACATATTTTACATACTCATCTATAGTTAAAATTTCATTGCTATTGATATTTTTTTCATTATCATTTAAATTAATGCAGTTTATTTTTAAATCATCTGTATTTGAATTGGTATGCAAAATAACATTTTTGTTTTGTATAAAATCTAGGAGTTTTTCCTTTTCTGTTGCTTTTAATGCTTGAAAATTACTCAAAAATAAGAGATTGTTTTCTGTGGGAAGTTTCATAACTTTTTCAACTGAATTTGTAGATGTTAAATCAATAAAAGAAAGAGTAATGTCACATTCATTTGCATAATTAAAAACAAAAGCATCAGCACTGCTTTGCTTGTTGGATTTTAATATCAATGGAAGTTTTAATTTTTTATAATTATACTCTGGAATTTTGATTGTTTCTAATCTTGATTTGATATAGCTTTGATAAGCTTTATTAAGGATTGAAAGTTTTCTAAAATCCTGATAATGCTTTATTTTTCTAATCAGCTCTTCTATCATAAAGGGTTTTTGAATATAATCACTAGCACCTAATTTCAAAGGATTTGAAACTGTATCTGTACTTATATAAGAAATAAGCAAAATAATAATACTATGTTTAAACTGACCTACGGCTTTTAGAAAATTATTAGTATTTGTAGAAAGCAGTATAATGTCATAGTATTTTTCACCATTGTATTCATCAAACGAGTTAATAATTTCACAGCTATATCCAGCATCACTTAGTTTAATGCTAATGCTTTGCGCTAGATAAATTTCATTTTCAATAATTAAAACTTTCATAATCTTGTCCAATCAAAATATTTTAAATTTACATTACTAAGCACCGCCATACCTTCTTTTCTTCCAATAAAACCCAATTTTTCCGTTGTTGTGGCTTTAACATTGATTCTAAATTCATCTAAATCTAAAGTATGAGCTATATTGCTTTGCATAGCTTGTTTAAAGTCTTTAAGTTTAGGGCTTTGTGCCATGACGCAAATGTCTATATTAATGAGTTCAAAACCTATTTCTCTGACTTTATCATAAGCTTGTTTTAAAAGCTCCATGGAGTTGGCATTTTTAAATTTCATATCAGTATCAGGATAAAGCTCTCCTATATCTCCAAGTCCTGCAGCACCTAAAATCGCATCGGTTAAAGAGTGAGCTAAAACATCTCCATCGCTGTGTGCTTTAAGCCCCATAGTAGGATGAATTTGCACTCCTGCTAAAAGCAAAGGGCGATTCTCTCCAAATTCATGCACATCAAAACCATTGCCAGTAAAAATTTCAAAGCTAGGTGTAGGCAAATCAAGTTTTTTAAGATCTTCTTTAAAGGTTAGTTTTCTTGCATTTTCTTCACCTTCAACAAACCAAATTTTTCCACCCATTGCAGCTATAGCTGTGCTATCATCTGTAAATTCTAGGTTTTGATCCAAGGCTTTTTTAAGCAATTTGGTTTTAGAAATTTGCGGGGTTTGAATGAGTTTGATTTTTTCTCTTTGCAAGGCTTCATTGTCAAAAAGTGTTGTATCTGCAACTTTTAAAGCAGGGGTAATACAATCTGCTTTATCTAAATTTTCAATCAAACGATCAAACAAATTTTTACTCACCAATACCCTTGCTACATCACTTACCATAACAAATTCGCTATCTATGAGCTCTAAGGCTTTTTTTAAGGATTCTGCTCTGGTATCACCACCTTCTATGAATTCATAGTTTTTAGTAAATTTTTTCATATAAGTGATATTACTAGAGGTAACAACTATTTTTTTAAAAGGATAAAAAGAGCTTAAATTTTTTGTTGCATAAAGCCAAAGAGGGTCATTTCCAAGTCGTAAAAATTGTTTTTTTACCTTTGTATTAAAACGAGTAGAATTTCCAGCTGCTAACATAATGAGGCTCATTTCACTCATTTTTTCATTCCTCTTTTTAATATTGTTGGTTTTTATAATGTTACCATATTATACACTTATAAAAAGCTAAATTTTATCATTTTATTAGTAAAATTGATTTTTTTAAAAGACAAGGAAAAAATATGAAAGAACAAATTTTAGAGAAATTAAAAACTGTAAAATATCCTGGTTTTGAAAAGGATATAGTGAGTTTTAACTTTGTAAAAGATATTAAAATTCAAGATGATGGTGTATTCATTGATATAGAAATCGTTTCAGCAAATCCTGAAGTAGCTAATGAAATTCGTAAAAATATTATTGAAGCTTTATCGAGTTTGGCTTTAAAAAATATTGAACTTAATATCATTACTCCAAAAATTCCTGAAGAAAAAAGTAATTCAAGAAGTGGAAAAAATATCGCTCCACAAGTAAAAAATTTCATCATGGTTTCAAGTGGAAAAGGTGGTGTGGGTAAATCTACAACTACAGTAAATTTAGCAATTTCCATGGCTAAAATGGGAAAAAGAGTAGGTATTTTAGACGCGGATATTTATGGGCCAAATATTCCAAGAATGCTAGGTGAAACCAAAACTCAGCCTGAAGTAGTAGGGCAGAGATTAAAGCCTATTTTAACTCATGGTGTTTATATGATGAGTATGGGGGTTTTGATCGAAGAGGGTCAAGGCCTTATGTGGCGTGGAGCTATGATTATGAAAGCAATCGAGCAACTTTTAGCTGATGTGATTTGGCCTGAACTTGATGTATTGTTTTTAGATATGCCTCCAGGAACAGGCGATGCACAAATTACTTCTGCGCAAAGTATTCCTATTACTGCAGGAGTTTGTGTAAGCACGCCTCAAACCGTATCTTTAGACGATAGCAAAAGAGCTTTAGATATGTTTAATAAACTTCATATTCCTATAGCGGGTGTGATTGAAAATATGAGTGGATTTTTATGTCCTGATAATGGTAAAGAGTATGATATTTTTGGTAAAGGAACAGCTGAAGATATGGCAAAAGCCTATAAAAGTGAAGTTTTAGCACAAATTCCTATAGAAATGATAGTAAGAGAAGGTGGAGATGAAGGCAAGCCTGTGAGTTTTTATCACCCTGAAAGTGTGAGTTCAAGGCGTTATTTAATGGCGGCTGAAAAAATTTGGAGTTTTATAGAAAAGATTAACAATGAAGGTGGTGCGGATAATTCTGCTATACAACCTGTGATGAATGGAAAAAGTGCGTGTTCGCATTAAAAATTAAGTGGATAAGGAAAAGAAAATGATTAATACTAAAGAAGATTTTTTACTTTTAATCAAACAAATCGAGCAAAAAAGTGGCTATAAAAAACCTAAAGCTTTTGGTATAGCAAGGCTTGATAGAGGACAGTTAAATAAAAATAAAATCTTACAAGCAAGTTTTGCTTTGATTAACTATGAGCAAAATTTTGGCTCAGCGGCAATCATGCTTGAAGCTTTTATGCAAAGGGGCGTGGAGATTGATTTTAATGCGAGTGAGTTTGTGCAAACTTTGAAATTAGAAGATATTGATTTTGCACTTTCTTGTTTTAAACCTTTTTTAGAAGAAGATGGGCATCAAAATATTGATTTATTAAAGATTATCAAAGATAAATTTAAAGACGATGAATTTTCTTTTGTTTGTCTTTTTGAAGATAAAGAACCTTTAAGTGTAGAAAGTATTTATCTAAAACTTTATTTGCTTTCTACTAAAAAAGTACCTTTAAGAAGTATCAATTTAAATGGAGCTTTTGGACTTTTAAGCAATGTAGCTTGGAGTGATGATAAGCCTATCGAGCTTGAGTATTTAAGAGCAAATGAAATGCGTTTAAAAATGAGCAATCAATATCCAAAAATCGATTTTGTTGATAAATTCCCAAGATTTTTAGCACATATTATCCCTGAGGATAATACAAGAATTTTAGAAAGTTCTAAAGTAAGAATGGGTGCGTCTTTAGCAGCAGGAACAACCATCATGCCAGGGGCAAGTTATGTGAATTTTAACGCAGGTACAACAGGAGCTTGTATGGTTGAAGGGCGTATTAGTTCAAGTGCTATAGTAGGAGAGGGTTCTGATGTAGGTGGCGGAGCTTCGATTTTAGGTGTTTTAAGTGGAACAAGTGGCAATGCTATAAGCGTAGGCAAGGCTTGTCTTTTAGGGGCTAATTCAGTGACAGGAATTCCTTTAGGGGATAATTGTATAGTTGATGCAGGTATTGCAGTGCTAGAAGGAACGAAATTTTTACTCAAAGATGCCGAAGAACTTGCTAAACTTAATCCTTATTTTAATTTTGATAAAGAAATTTACAAAGGCTTAGAGCTTAAAGGTTTAAATGGACTACATTTCCGTCAAGATTCTATAAGTGGTGCTATGATAGTAGCTTTAAATAAAAAAGCAGTCAAACTTAATGAAGCCTTGCATTGATATAAATTTATTTTACATAAAGCTTTAAGCTTTATGTCTTTCTTTCAACTTTGAAATCACATCTGAGAAACTAAGATTTGCATCTGCAAGTAAAACACTTAAATGATACATTAAATCCGCTGCTTCACAAATAAGCTCTTCTTTATCTTTTACTGTCGCTGCTAAAGCTGTTTCTACGCCTTCTTCACCAACTTTTTGTGCGATGCGTTTTGTACCACTTTTGAAAAGTTTTGCTGTATAAGAAGTATTTTCATCGGCATTTTTGCGTGCATTAATAAGTTTTTCAAGTCTGTCTAGAAAAACAAAATCTGCATTTTTAGAAATTTTTTCAAAACAAGAAATATCGCCCGTATGACAAGTAGGCCCTACAGGATTTGCTAAAATTAAAAGCGTGTCATTATCACAATCTAAGCTTAAATCTATGATATTTAAGAAATTTCCACTTTCTTCACCCTTCATCCAAAGACGCTGTTTTGTGCGTGAAAAAAAGACTACTTTGCCACTTTCTAAGCTTTTTTCTAAGGCTTCATTATTCATAAAGCCTAGCATTAAAACTTCGCAAGTTTTTGCATCTTGGATGATGACAGGTAAAAGATTATCCACTTTTTGCCAAGCGATTTTTTCATTAAGTTCTTTGAAATTTTGCATATTATATCCTTATACTTAAGCCTTGATTTTTAAGATAAATTTTTAATTCTTTAATGTCTATAAGTTTTTGATGAAAAACAGAAGCAGCTAAAGCCCCATCTATACCTAGTTTAAAAGCTTCTAAAAAATGTTCCATTTTTCCCGCTCCCCCACTTGCGATCAAAGGTACTTTACAAATTTTATATACAGCTTCTAATTGTTCTAAATCATAGCCATTTTTAACACCATCTTGATTCATCATATTTAAAACAATTTCGCCTGCACCTAGATCTTGCACTTTTTTAACCCATTCTAAAGTGCTTTTTCCACTATGTTTACTTGTTTTTTCATCCCCTGTGTATTGAAATACTTTTAAATTTCCATTTTCATCTTTAAAACTATCAATCCCTACTACTACGCATTGCACGCCAAAGCTTTTAGCAAGGCGTGTGATTAGGCTTGGATCATTTAAAGCAGGAGAATTGATAGAAATTTTATCTGCCCCATTAGCCAAAAGTTCAGCTGCATCTTCTTCGCTTTTAATACCCCCTGCAACACAAAAAGGAATATTGATATTTTTTGCTACTTCACTTACCCATTCTCTTGATATGCGTTCTTTTCTAGCACTTGCAGCAATATCATAAAAAACAAGCTCATCAATATCATTTTGAGAATAATACCTAGCAAGCTCTATGATATCTCCCATATCTTTATGGTTTTTAAATTGTGTTCCTTTTACTACTCTGCCATCTTTGACATCTAAACATGCAATTATGCGTTTTGTAAGCATTTATTTCTCCAAAATACATTTTTCTTTAAGATATTTTTCCATTTCTTCATCGCTTTTAATTTCATCAAAATTAGCTTGAATTTTTGCTTCTTTGCCCACTTTAATTTGTTTGTTTATATCATCAATAAATTCTTTAAAATTTGGATTTTTATTGATCAGCATATTTAGTGTTTGAATATCAAGTTCTTTTTCTTTTGCACTAATTAAAATTTGAGAATTTGAAATATCTTTTTCAAGTTTTATCACTCCTATGCCAAAACTTTGATTTAAGCGTCTTAACTCGCTTAAAACTTCGCTATCAATTTCTTGTAAAACAACCAAGTAGCCTTCATTTGCCCAGCTAGAATTACTTACAGCTTGAAAATAGCATTCTTTTAAATTTGAAAAATTTAAAGCAATTTTAAGTTCAAAAGAAAAAAGTTTATAGCTGTTTTGTTTGATATTTTCTAAAAGTGTTATGGTTTCTTTTTCATAATCATCATAAGGAAAATAAACCCCTATAATATCAGGATAATTCCACTTATCTTCCCCACCTTTACCCTTTTTGCTTTGTTCATGGTAAATTGTTTTGCAATTTAAATTAAAATCTAAATTTTCATATAAAAATTTTACAAGCAAGGGGTGTAAATCTCTTTCATGAAATTTATTTTTTTCTTGTTTTTCGTTAGTAATTTCATTTTTATTATCAAGCTTTAAAAGTTCATTTTCTCTTTCTTTTAGCCAAAAAGTTGTAGGTTTTATTGAGGTTTTAAGAAAGTTAATTTTATCTGTAAGCAACCTATTCCAAATTGTTTGAGTGGGTGTTTGTCCTATACTAGAAAGCTTTTTATCTAAGCCTTTTTCAAGAGCTTTTTGCCAAATTTCACTCACATTTAAAGGCTTTTTAGTTTGTTTTAAAACTTCTATAATTAATTCTTTATAGGTCAATTTTCCAGACATCTTATCCCTTCTTCTACACTAAAAACTCCGTCTAATAAAGCTTTTCCTACGATAACCCCACTACAAATTCCTTTTAAGTTTTCAAGGTCTTTTAAGCTTGCTACTCCACCACTTGCCTGAATGCAAATATGAGGAAAAATTTCATGGATAAGTTTATAAAGTCTTGCATTTACTCCTTGCATGGTGCCATCTTTTGAAATATCTGTGCAAAGTATGTGTTTTAAGCCTTTATTGCTATAAAAATCTAAAACTTCCATAAGCTTTTTATCGCTTGCTTCTTGCCAAGCATTTACAGCCACAACATAATCTTCTTTTAAAATCGTATCTAAGGCTAAAACTATAGCTTCACTACCAAATTCTTTTAAAATTTCAAGACATAAAGTCGCATCTTTAATTGCCATAGATCCTATAACTACTCTTTTTACTCCACAATCAAGCAAAGCTCTAACTTCTGCTTTAGAGCGTATACCTCCACCTACTTGCAAATTGACACTGACCTCTTTGGCTAATTTTTCTATCAAAGCAAATTGTCTTTTGCTAGGATCTTTTGCACCTGTAAGATCTACAAGATGAAGTTCTTTCGCTCCTGCTTTTTCGTATTCTTTAAATTTCTTTAAGGGATTGTATTTATATACTTTTTTTTGTTCGTAATCCCCTTTTACAAGACGCACCACTTCGCCATCTATAAGATCGAGTGCGGGTATGATTTGAGTCATCCTATATCCTTAATAAAATTTGAAATTAAAATTTCCCCAGCCTCGCTACTTCTTTCAGGGTGAAATTGCACTCCGTAAAAATTATCTTTCATTACGCTTGCGCTAAATTTTTGCGAATACTCACAATCTGCTATAGTGTATTTCCCAAGTCCTACACAATAACTATGCACAAAATAAAAATAAGCCCCTTCTAAGCCTTTAAACAAAGCATGAGAGCTATAAACTTCATTCCATCCCATATGTGGAAAAGTAAAGCCTTCTTTAGCTTTAAATTTTTGAGTTGTAAAATCTATGAGTTTTAAGGTTTCTTGATTTAATTCTTCAGAAAAATTTCCTAAAATTTGCATACCTAAACAAATACCAAGCAAAGGTTTTTTGGTATTTTGAATAAAATCAATAAGATTAAATTGTTCTAAATTTTTCATTGCTTCTTTTGCGGTACCCACTCCAGGTAAAAAAAGCTTATCCGCACTTTCAAGTTCTTTTAAATCCCTACTGATAGTTGCATTAAAACCTAATCTATCTAGACAAAATTTCAAAGATGCTAAATTCGCACAGGCTGTATCGATGATGATGATTTTCATATCACTCCTTTAGAGCTGGCTAAATTTTCACTTTCTATTTTTACTGCCATTTTCAAAGCTTTTGCAAAGGCTTTAAAAAGCCCTTCGGCTTTATGATGATCGTTTTTGCCTTTAACTTTTAAATGCAAACTCAGGCCCATAGCATAGCTTAAAGAATAAAAAAAGTGCTCGATCATTTCTGTGCTTAAAGCCCCTAAATGAGATTTTTTAAATTTGGCTTTATAGACTAAATGGGGACGATTGCAAAAATCCATCGCACAACTTGCCAAACACTCATCCATAGGTAAAGCAAAACCATATCTTGCAATGCCGATTTTATCCCCTAAAGCTTTTTTGATACAAGCTCCAAGTGCTAAGGCTACATCTTCAACGCTATGATGCTCATCGATTTCCAAATCTCCTTTACAAGAAATTTCAAGCCCTATACCTCCATGTACAGCGATTTGCTCTAACATGTGATCAAAAAAATCAATACCTGTTTTAATGCTAACCTTACCCCCATTTAAGCATACCTTTACTTTTATATCTGTTTCTTTAGTAGTTCTTTGATAACTCGCGCTTCTAAAAGAACTTAAAATTTCATTTTCTATTTCTTTCCAAGAAAGTTCGCCGTATTTTAAACCACGCACGCCTAAATTTGAAGCCAAGATCATATCACTCTCACGATCTCCTATAACAAAACTTTGCTCCTTATCATAAAGTTCGTGTTTGATATACTCTTCTAACATAGCAGTTTTAGGTTTTCTGCAAGCACAATTTTCATTTTCAAAATGCGGACAAATAAAAATATCTTGAAATTCTATACCGCAACTTTTTAAAATATCAAGCATTTTTTCATGAGCGATTTCAAAATTTTCCTTTGGAAAACTTGGTGTTCCAAGACCGTCTTGATTGCTTACCATAACAAATTTAAATCCAAATTTTTTTAGTTTTAAAAGAGTGGGAATAGCATCTTTTTCAAAACGCAATTTTTCAAGAGTATCGATTTGAAAATCGCTTTTTGGCTCCTCTATTAAAGTGCCATCTCTATCTATAAAAAGGATTTTTTGACTCATTTTAAGCTTTCTAAACGAAAAGTTACTGCATTTTTGTGCGCGTCTAAATGCTCATTTTGTGCTAAAATTTCAACACTTTTACCTAAAGCTAAAAAACCTTCTTTACTTAACTCTTGAACGGTCATTCTTTTACTAAAATCTGCCAAACCTAAACTAGAATGCGTTTTAGTAAGTCCATAAGTAGGTAAAACATGATTTGTCCCACTTGCATAATCACCCATAGACTCTGGGGAATAAGCTCCTAAAAATACTGATCCTGCGTGTTTTACACCTTTTAAAAGTTCTCGTGGATTTTGAGTTTGTATGATCAAATGTTCAGGGGCGTAAAGATTTGAAATTTCTAAGGCTTGATTTAAATCTTTAGCTATGATAATGCGTGAATTAGCAATGCTTTTGCTTGCAAGTTCTTTGCGAGGCAAAAGTTCTAATTGACTTTGGACTTCATCACTTGCTTTTTTAGCAAAATCTTGACTTAAACACACTAAAATCACTTGAGAATCTGCACCATGTTCAGCTTGTGAAAGCAAATCACTAGCTACAAATTTTTCATTAGCTAAATCATCAGCTATGACTAAAACTTCACTAGGTCCTGCTTGCATATCAATAGCTGCTCCGTTTATATCACTACTTACTTGGCGTTTTGCTTCGGTTACAAAGGCATTTCCTGGGCCAAAAATTTTATCCACCTTTAAAACACTTTGGGTACCGTAAGCCAAAGCTGCTATAGCTCCTGCACCGCCCATTTGATAAATTTCATCCACGCCACAAAGCTTAGCACAAAAAAGCACAGCATCATTGATTTTTGCAGGACTTGCTAAAACGATTTTTTCACAACCTGCAATTTTTGCAGGAATAGCTAGCATTAAAACCGTTGAAAACAAAGGTGCCAAACCCCCTGGTATGTAAAGTCCTACTTTTTCTATAGGGCGTGTTAAAACTTCACATTTAACGCCTTTTGTAGTTTCAAGAGCGATTTCATGTGGGATTTGGGCTTCGTGAAATTTTTTGATATTTTCATAAGCCACTAAAATAGCTTCTTGTAAATCTTTATCTAAACGCTTGCTTGCTTGAGTGATTTCTTCTTGAGTGATTTTAATCTTTGAAATTTCAGCCTTATCAAATTTCAAAGCTTGTTCTATCAAAGCTTCATCGCCTTTTTCTTGCACTTCTTTAATGATAGAACTTACTATTTTTGAAATTTCATCTTTCGCACTTATAGCAGGGCGTTTTAACGCTTCTTCTTTTTGTTTTTCATCCAAATTATCATATACTAAAATTTGCATTTTTTACTCACTTTAACATTTTTTCTATAGGCAGAACTAAAATCGAACTCGCACCTTCTTCTTTTAAAGCCTCCATGGTTTCCCAAAAAAGATTTTCTTTACTTACCATATGTAAAGCTACATTTTTTTCATCGTGTGCTAAAGGTAAGATAGTCGGTCTTTCAACTCCTGGAAGTAGGGCTTGAATTTTATCAAGCTTTTCTTTTGGAGCATGAAGCATAATGTATTTAGATTCTCTTGCTTGCATTACTCCTGCTACACGCAACATAATTTTATCCACTAAGGCTTGTTTTTCTTTACTTAAAGCATTTTCTTTTTGAATCAAACAAGCATGAGATTCATAAATGACTTTAACTTCTTTAAGATTGTTTGCTTGTAAAGTTGCCCCGCTTGAAACAAGATCGCAAATCGCATCGGCTAAATTTGCCCTAGGGGCTACTTCAACAGAACCTGTAAGCGTACAATTTTTATAATTAATCCCATTTTCTTTCATAAAACGCTTTAAAAGTTGTGGATAAGAAGTAGCTATCCTTAAGCCTTCAAAATCTTTCAAATTTTGAAATTTATTTTCTTGAGGTAAGGCAAGAGAAAGACGGCAATATCCAAAATCTAGCTTTTTTAAAAGCTTATAGCTTGGATTTTCTCCTAAAGACTGGCGTTCAAGTTCATTTTCTTCTAAAACATTTTCCCCTATAATGCCTAAATCTACAACTCCATCAAAAATAAGCCCAGGGATATCATCATCTCTAACGCGTAAAATATCTATGGGTAAATTTGTAGAAAAAGCGATCAAGCTTTGTTCATGGATATGCATTTTAACACCACATTCTGAAAGAAGCTCTATGGATTCTTTTGAAAGTCTACCTGATTTTTGTATCGCAATGCGTAAACGAGTGTTTTCTTGCATAACATATCCTTGAAATTAAAAATTAAAAACTTATATTAGCATAAGTAGTTGAATTTTTAGCAAGGGTTTTAGAAAATAAATAAATTTAATTTTATTTAAAACTTTTTATTTTTAAGGTATTTAATTGAAGTATTAATCCTAGCAAAAGCTAGGATTTGATTAAGCTACAAATTCGATGAAAGCCATTTCAGCAGCATCACCACGGCGAATTCTTGTTTTGATGATTCTTGTATATCCACCATTGCGATCTTTGAATTTTGGAGCAATTTCAGTCACTAATTTATTAGTAGCGTTTTTATCTTGTAATGAAGCAAAAACTGCTCTATGAGCGTTAAAATCTCCAAGTCTTGCTCTAGTAATCAATCTTTCTACATAACCTCTTAATTCTTTAGCTTTTGGTAGAGTAGTTTCGATTTTTCCGCTATTTACTAAAGCTATAGTTAAATTTTTTAATAAGGCAGCACGATGAGATGAAGTTCTGCCAAGTTTTCTATATCCATGTTTATGTCTCATTCTTTATCCTTCGTTTTGTGCTTTTAATTCTGCGATTTTATTTTTAAGTATTTCTTTATTATCGCTAAGCTTAGAAGTTCCCACAGGAAAACCTATGCTTTCCATGATGTTTTTAATTTCATCAAGAGATTTTTTACCTAAATTTTTAAGCCCTGCAAGTTCACTTACACTCATCAAAGCAAGCTCGCCTATGTAAACTACTCCTGCTTTTTCAAGACAATTATAACTTCTAGCACTTAAATTTAAATCTGTAATGTTTTGCAATAATTTAGTATTTTCTAGTTCATTGCTTGTTGCTTGATTTTTAATTACGCTTCTAACATTGGTGATTTTATCAAATACTGATAATTGTTTATACATAGCTTCTAGAGCATTTTGAAAAGCTTCATTTGGAGTGATTTGTCCATCAGTTGTTACAGTTAAAACCACTTTTTCATAATCAGGATTATCTTCAAACAAAACTTTTTCAATATCATAGGTTGCTTCTCTTACAGGTGTAAAGAAAGCATCTAAAGCTATAAATTTAGGATCATTTATAAGCTCTTTAATTTCTTCGCTTGGTACATAGCCAATACCTTTTTCAACGATCAATGTGAATTTGAGTTCAGCATCTTCGTTGATAGTTGCTAGATAGGCGTCTTTGTTTACTACCTCTACTTGATCATTATTTAGATCTTTGCCGTAAATTTCTTTTGAGCCTTTAAAGCTAAATTCTACTATTTCTTTATTTGATTCGCCTTTAATTTTAAAGCGTAGTTTTTTTAGATTAATGATAAAAAGTGCTACATCTTCAAGCATACCACGCATGCTATCAAATTCATGAGCTACGCCATCAATATGGATCGCAGTTGGAGCATATCCTATGGTGCTAGTGTAAAGCAAACGGCGTAAAGGATGGGCTAGGGTGATTCCATAGCCGATCTCAAAAGGCCAAGCACTGATTTTAGCCACAGTATCACTAATGTTTTCTATTGTAAATTCTGTTGGCGTATAAGCAGATGTTGTAATATTTCTCATATTTAGCCCCTATTACTTAGAGTAAAGCTCAACGATAAATCTTTCCTCAACCGGAATGACAACTTCTTCTCTTTCAGGTTTTCTTGTGAAAATTCCAAATCTCTTATCTTTTTCAACATCAACCCAAGCAACGATTCCAGTTTGTGCTGTAAGTTCGATAGCTCTTGTTATTTGAGGATTGTTTTTGCTTTTTTCGATGATTTCGATTTTAGCACCTGCTTCTACTCTAAAGCTAGGAATATCCACTCTTTTACCATTTACTAAAATATGTCCATGTGTTACAAGTTGTCTTGCAAAACGACGTGTTGTAGCAAAACCCATTCTATATACCACATTGTCTAATCTTTGTTCTAAAAGCTGGATAAGTAATACCCCTGTATTTCCTTCTCTTCTTGCTGCTTCAGCAAATAAACGACGGAATTGCTTTTCGCTTACTCCATACATAAATTTAGCTTTTTGTTTTTCTCTTAATTGAAGTCCATACTCACTAATTTTACCTTTTCTTGCTCCGTGTTGTCCTGGCGCATAAGGGCGTTTGTCTAGTGCACTTTTGCCAGCTAGTCTTCTTTCTCCTTTTAATGCTAAGCTAACACCAAAGCGTCTTTCTAATTTTTCTACTGGTCCTCTATATCTTGCCATAATATTCTCCTAAATTTTTCTTATATCTTAGACACGACGACGCTTAGGCGGTCTGCAACCATTGTGAGCTAATGGAGTGATATCTTTTAAGAAAGTTACTTTGATTCCTTCCATAGCACCTACACTCTTAACAGCAGTTTCTCTACCGCTTCCTGGTCCTTGTACTTTAATGCCTACTTCTTTAATTCCGTGTTCTTTTGCTTTATTTAAAGCGTCTTCTACTGCTTGTTGTGCTGCATAAGGAGTTGATTTTTTAGAACCTTTAAATCCTAAACCACCTGCACTACTCCAAGCGATAGCATTTCCCATTTCATCAGTCACTGTAACCATAGTATTGTTAAAAGTCGCACTGATATAAACAATACCTTTTGCTATATTTTTTTTAACTACTTTTTTCTTTACGATTTTTCTTTTTGCCATGATTTATCCTTATGATTTTGCACCAACAGTTTTTCTCTTACCTTTTCTAGTTCTTGCGTTTGTTTTTGTTTTTTGTCCGCGAACTGGTAAGCCTTTTCTGTGTCTTAAGCCTCTAAAGCTTCCTAAATCCATAAGTGCTTTAATATCCATAGCAACTTGTTTTCTCAAATCCCCTTCAACCATATAGTTTTCTTGAATTTCTTTACGGATAGCTGCTGCTTCATCTTCACTTAACTCATGAACTCTTTTATCATAAGAAATTCCTACTTTATCTAGAATTTTTCTTGAAGTGAAAAGTCCTATACCATAAATATAGGTTAGTCCATACTCAATTCTTTTTTTCTTTGGTAAATCCACACCTGCGATACGAGCCATGTTTATCCTTGTCTTTGTTTATGTTTTGGATTTTCGCAAATAATGCGAACCACGCCTTTACGGCGAACTACTTTGCACTTGTCGCACATCTTTTTAACCGATGGTCTCACTTTCATGAGCGTCTCCTTGAATGAATTCCACTTGATTTACGACTACATCAGGTTTTATGAATAACCAACTATTTTCAAAATAAGTGGTGGATTTTAAAAATACTTCTTCATATAGTTCGATGTAATTTGTCGCAAAAACTCTAATTTTATCTAAAATTAGCTTTTAAATAACTTAGATTATTTATATCTAAAAGTTATACGCCCTTTATCAAGGCTATAAGGTGTAAGTTCTACTTTTACTTTATCACCTGGCATTATTCTTATATAATGCATACGCATTTTTCCTGCAATATGACATAAAATTACATGTTTGTTGTCAAGTTCAACCTTGAAATTTGCATTAGGCAATGCTTCAAGTACGGTGCCATCAATTTCAATTACATCATCTTTTGCCAAAATTTTCTCCTTTCATGAAATAAAAAGGCTATAATTTTAGCAAAAATTATTAAAATTTTTACTTAATTTTTAGTAATTTTTAAGTAATTAATCTAAAAATTCAGGTTCGATAAAAGATGCATGAGTCCCTATAACTTTGAGTTTTCTTTCTTTAAATTCTTTAAGTAGTTTTTCCCTTGTTTGTATAGCCTCATTTTGATCTATATCAAATTTTATAGCGATTTTAGGTTTTGGGATTTGTATATCATAAAGATGAAGTAAATCTCCCCAAAAGACTATTTTATCATCAATTATGATAGCATTTTGACCTGGGGTATGCCCGTAAGCAGGTATGGCTTTAATGCCTGAATTTTGAAAGATCAAATCTTTAGAGTGGTTAATAAATTCTATATTTTTAAGTTTAAGCAAGGTGTTTTTAATTTCTTGTCTATCACTTTTGATCCAAAAATCATATTCTTTTTTATCGATTAAAATTTGAGCTTTTGGAAAAAGATTTTCTTCGCTCATTAAAGCTTCTATATGATCAGGATGTGCATGTGTTAAGATAATATGAGTGATATCTTTAAAATCGGTTTTGTGGATATGTAATTTTTCTTTAATGTATCAATAGTATCTAAAAACCCTGTGTCTATTAAAGCATTAAAATTTGGATTTTTTATCAGAGCAATATTATGCTCATTTCTTTTGATTTTTGTGCGAGTTTTTTCTATAAAATTCTTATCTTCATCGTTTTGTGGCACTAAAAAAGAAAATAATAAATTTAAAAATTCATCATCAGATTGTTTAAGCGAGATTATATGGGTTTGATTTGAACTTTTGCTTGTGGTTTTTTCTTCTAAAAAATAAAGATTGGTTTTTAAAAGGGTGGTTATAAAATTAAACATATTTATCCTTAAATTTTTTAGATAATATTTTGGAAATGATTATAGTATAATAAAAACAATGTTTTTAAAATTTAAGGTAATTAATCAATGAGAAAATCAAAATTTGGAACAAAGGAAATTAAGATCTTAGGACTTTCTTCACTAGGAGGAACTTTAGAATTTTATGATTTTATTATTTTTGTCTTTTTTGCTGAATATATAGCCAATGTATTTTTTCCTAAAGATATGGGTGAATTTTGGGCTTTATTAAATACTTATGGAGCATTTGCAGCTGGATATTTAGCACGTCCTTTAGGTGGTATAGTTATGGCACATTTTGGAGATAAATTTGGGCGTAAAAATATGTTTATGCTAAGTATTTTACTAATGGTTCTTCCTACCTTTGTCTTAGCTTTTATTCCAGGTTATGAAACTCTTGGGTTTTTAGCTCCTGTTTTATTGATACTTATAAGAATTTTTCAAGGCATAGCTATAGGTGGAGAATTGCCTGGAGCTTGGGTTTTTGTAAGAGAACATTGTCAAGAAAAACAAAAAGCTTTCTTTTTAAGCTGTTTAAATTCAGCTATGGCTTTAGGAATTTTGTTAGGAAGTATAGTATTTTTAATCATTAATGCTTTTTTTAGTATAGAAGAAATTGCTACTTATGCATGGCGTATTGCTTTTTTTGTAGGTGGAATTTTTGGGATTATTTCTATTTATTTGCGTAGATTTTTGCAAGAAACTCCTGTTTTTAAACAAATGAAAAAAGAATCATCGCTTAGTTCTTTTCCGCTTAAAGATTTATTTAAAGAAAAGGATATTGTAAAAAAATTATTTTCATCAATGATGATGACTTGGGTTTTAACAGGTTGTGTTATTGTGCTTGTTTTATTAATGCCTAAATTTATGCCTAGTATTTTAAATTTAAGTGGGGTTGAAGGAAGTTATTTACAGATATTAGGAATTTTGGGAATAGCTTTAGGCGGGGCTTTTATGGGTTATCTTGTAGATAAATTTGGTTTATTTAAAATTTGCATTTTCTTTTCTTTAACTTTTGTATTTTTTTCTTTTTTATATTTTTATGCTTTATATGAGCTTAAAAATTTGGTTTTGGTGTGTATTTTGTATTCGATTGTTTGTTTTTTAGGTGGAATTAATGTGTTTGCACCTATTTTAATGAGTGAAGTTTTTAGAGCTAAAATAAGATTTTCAGGAATTTCTTTTTCTTATAATATTGCTTATGCAATTTCAGGCGGTATTACTCCGCAACTCGTTTTTTGGCTTAATACACTCGCGAGTAAAAATGAAAATCCATTTTTATATGGTATGAGTATATATATGATTTTTTTAGCGTTATTGGCTATTTGTGCTGTTTTTATAGTAAAAGATAAAATAAAATTTTGATAATCACTCTTAAAATGTTATAATTAAAATTATATTTTGGAGTTTATAAATGCCTTTTATTATGGAATTACTTAAACAAAATAAATTAAAGTTGATTTCTTTTTTGCTTTTTTCTTTTATTACAAGTGCTGTTGGAGTTTTAACTCTTGTTTTTATCAATGATTATTTGCTTAAAAATGCACAAAACATTCCTATTTTTTATTTTATTGTTTTGCTTTTGATATTTTTTATAAGTTCTACCATAGTTGAACTTGGACTTAGTATTTTTGGACAAAATTTTATTTTTAAAATGCAAAGGCGTGTAGTAAAGCAGATATTAGATACCCCTTTGTTAAGAGTGGCTAAAGTAGGTAAGGCTAGAATTTTAGCTTCTTTAGGAAGTGATGTGAGAAATATATCTTTTGGGCTTTTAAGATTGCCTGATTTTTTACAATCAAGTATATTGATTTTATGCACTAGTGTTTATTTATGTTATCTTTCACCACAAATTTTTGCTTTGTGTGTGGTATGGATTATGGTTATTTTTATTACTAATAATTTTTTGATGATGAAAGTATATCAGTATTTTAGAAAGGCAAGGGAAAATGATGATGCTTTGCAAAATAATTACCAAAATATACTAGATGGACATAAAGAACTTTTGATCAATCGTGATAGAGCCAAACTTTACTATGAAGATGAATTTGAAAATAATGCAAGATTGAAAAAGAAAAATAGTACTTTAGGCAATCTTTTTAACAATCTCTCAAACAACTGGACAAATGTAACTCTTTTGGCTTTAGTGGGTGTAGAGTTTTACTTAGCTTTAAAATTTGAATGGGCAAGTGTTGCAGATGCTACAACTATAGCTCTTTCTATTTTGTTTTTACGAACCCCTTTAGTATCTATGATAGGATCTTTTCCTACTTTGCTTTTGGCAAAAATTGCTTTGGATAAGATCGCAAAATTGGAATTAGATGATTATATAGAAGGTTTTAAAAAAACACATTATATTAGCGAATGGAAAAAAATTTCTTTTAGAAATACTCAATTTGCTTATGAAGAAAATTTTCACTTAAATCCTGTAAATATAGAACTTAAAAAAGGTGAATTGGTATTTTTAATAGGTAAAAATGGAAGTGGTAAATCCACTTTTTGTATGCTTTTGACAGGACTTTTTAAGCCAAGCAAAGGCGGAATTTATGTTGATGATACGCTTATAGATGATAAAAATTTAGATGAGTATAGATCTCTTATTTCTGCTGTTTTTAGCGATTTTCATCTTTTTACTAAAACCTTAAATAAAGAAAATTTTGCAAGCGAAGAAAAAATTGCTTTTTGGTTGGAGTTTTTAGAACTTAAAAATAAAACAAGTGTCAAAGATAATGAACTGACCTTAACTAAACTTTCTACAGGGCAAAAAAAGCGTTTAGCTATGCTTATAGCCTTGCTTGAAGAAAGGGATATTTTAGTGCTTGATGAATGGGCGGCTGATCAAGATCCTGTTTTTAGAAGATTTTTTTATAAAAAACTTTTACCTTTGCTAAAAGAGCAAGGTAAAACAATCTTTGCTATCACACATGATGATGCATATTTTGATAGTGCTGATAGAATTTTCTTGGCTCAAAATGGTGAAATCAGCGAATTAAAGGGTGAGAATATAAAGGAATTAGCTAAAAATTTAGTAGAAAAATTTGATTAAAGCCCAAAATGGGCTTATATTATTTATCATAGAGCTTTTTTTCTATATCGATATAAAATTCAGCAATTTTTCCATAAGCAACTTCCCAAGCTTTAAGAGTGGCTTCATCAGGATTTAAAAGATTTTTAATAGCCTTTAAAAGGCAAGCTCCAACTATAGGATAATGCTCTTCTTTAACTCCTAAATTAACATGAGTTATGGCAACTTTATCAACAAAGCTTCTCATATTTTCCAAATTTTCTATATTTTTGGCTGCCATTAAAATCGCCATCGCTAAAGCTTTTGGTTGTTCTCCTGAAATTTGTTTTTCCATATTAAACATAGGTTTTACCTCAGGATAATCATTAAACATTATTTTATAAAACTCATTGGTTAAATCCTCTCCATTTTTTTGCAAAATAGGCACACAATCTTTGATGATTTGAATTTGTTCTTTTGTCATAGTTTCTCCTTTTTTGTTGTAAAAGAGATATTTTATATCTTAAAAAGGAGAAAAAAATTGACTTGTGTTAAAATTATGCTCAAAAATATAAATTTAAAATTATCTTTAAATTATTAAATTATATAATTGATAATAAATTAAAAAGAGGGACTATGGCAAATTTTAAAGCTTTTTATAATGAGGCTAAGTATATTTTTAAGGATAGAATTTTTAATGATTATGCTAGATGCTATGCTTATGGCATTGATGCGTCGTGTTATTTTTATATTCCAAAAATAGTGATTATTGCTAAAAATGAAGATGAAATTAAGCAAATTATTCAATTAGCAAATACTTATAAAACTCCTATAACATTTAGAGCAGCAGGTACAAGTTTAAGTGGACAAAGCTCTTGTGATGGAGTACTTGTAGTGATTAAATTTGCCTTTAAAAAAATAAAAATTAACAAAGACGCTAACGAAATTACTTTAGGATGCGGTGTAGTAGGCATTCATGCTAATGAAAGTCTTGCTTTTTTGAAGAAAAAAATAGGACCTGATCCAGCTACTATAAATTCAGCTTTAATTGGAGGGATTATAAATAACAATTCAAGCGGAATGTGCTGTGGAACTAAGGATAATAGCTATAAAACCTTAAGAAGTATTAGGGTGATTTTGGCAAATGGTAGTATGCTTGATACCAGCGATGCTTTAAGTGTGGCTCGATTTAAAGATGAAAATAAAAAATTAATTAATGAACTTAGAGAGATCAAAGAAGAGATTAATGCCAATAAAGAATTAAAAGATTTAATAATCAAAAAATTTAAAATCAAAAACACTACAGGTTATAGCCTTAATGCCTTTGTTGATTATGATGATGAAATAGATATTTTAGCACACTTGCTTATTGGCTCTGAAGGAACTTTGGGATTTGTAAGCGAAGTTAAGCTTGCTGTTTTGGATGATTTGGAATTTAAGGCCTGTGCTTTATTGTTTTTTGATAATATCAATAATGCTGCAAACACTATAAAAGAATTTGCTAAAGTTGATTTTGTAAGTTCTGCTGAAATAATGGACTATGCAAGTTTAAAAGCTGCATCAAATTATGATGAGTTAAGAGATATTTTAGCTGATATTAAAGAGGGTAACACTTGTGTATTGATCCAAAGTGAGCATAGTAATGAGCTTAAGCTTGATGAAAATATAAATAAAATAAAAGAAATTTCCAAACTGGCTTATAAGTCATATTTTAGCAAGAATAAGGCCGAATATGATTTATGGTGGAAGATTAGAAAAGCACTCTTGCCTATAGCAGCTAGTCTTAGAAAGGCAGGTTCAACGGTAATTACTGAAGATGTGTGTTTTAATATCGAGGATTTAGCTGATGGAATTAAAAGCATTCAAGAATTGTTTTATAAATATGGCTTTGGTGATAATGGAATCATTTTTGGCCATGCATTAGCAGGCAATATCCATTTTATTATCACACCGGATTTAAACAATAAGCTTGAATTTGATAATTTTTCAAATCTAGTTAAAGAAATGTCTAATATAGTAGCTTCTTATGGTGGAAGTATAAAAGCTGAACACGGCACAGGGCGTATGGTGGCACCTTTTGTGGAGGTAGAGTGGGGTAAGCAAGCTTATTTGATCAATAAAAAAATCAAAAGTATCTTTGATAAGGATAGTTTATTTAATCCCGATGTAATCATTAGCGATGATAAAGATATTTATAAGAAAAATATCAAACAAGTCAGTTGGATTGATGAGAAATTAAATACCTGTATGGAATGTGGATTTTGCGAAAGATTTTGTCCATCAAATGAATATACAATTACTCCAAGACAAAGAATTGCGATCTTACGAGAGATTAAACGCCTTGAAAGCTTAAATGATGATGAGTCAAAAGCAAAATTAAAGGATATTAAAAAATATTACAATCATTTAGTAGACAGCTCTTGTGCTGCTTGTGGGGTGTGCTCTTTTTCATGTCCTTTGGGGATTAATTTTGCTGATTTTTCATTAAAATATAGAAAAAATAATATAGGATTTATATCTAAAATTTTAGGAAATCTAGCATATAAAAATCATGAAAAAACTCTAAAAATTGCTAAATTTTCATTAAGTATCGCAAATAAATTTGATAATTTAAGTCTTGATAATAAGCTTGAAAAAGCAAGCAATTTTCTTAGCATTATACCAAGAACTAGGGCGTATTTGCCTAAGGTGAATGATTATGAGCTAAAAAGTCATAAAAGAGTTTGCAATGTGGTTTATTTTACAAGCTGTCTTAATAAAAGCTTTAAACCAAATGAAAAAATGCATGATAAAAGAAGTTTGCAAGAAGTATTTGAAAGCTTGTGTAAAAAAGCAAATATAGGCATTATTTATGCACCCAATGATTTATGTTGTGGTAAGGCTTATGAGAATTTTCAAGATATTCAAGATAAAAATATACAAAAAATCAATGACTTTTTAAGCAATATAGACTCACCCATAGTGTTAGATCATAGTGCTTGTAGTGCTAAGTTAATTAGTGATCATTCAAAGTATGAAATTTATGATTTAAGCGAGTATTTATTAAAATTTATTGCTCCCAAGTTACGCATTAATAAAATCAATGAGAATGTAGGATTATATATCATGTGTGCTGCTAGAAAGCTTGGTTTAAATGAAAATATAATTAAGCTTACAAAGCTATGTACGAATGGAAAAGTATTAATAGATAATGATACCTATTGTTGTGGGTTTGCTGGATACAAGGGCTTTTTCAAGCCTCAATTAAATATTAGTGCTACAAAGGGCTTTAAAAAATTTTATGCCAAAACAAATATTAAGCGCGGGTTTAGTACATCAAGCACTTGCGAGATAGGATTAAGCGATGCTACGGGTATACCTTGGCAGCATATAGCGTATTTATTGGATGAATGCAGTGAAGCAATTTAATTGATAAATAAAACTCCATAATTTAAAGCAAATTATCCCCCCATAGAGCTTGTGGCTTCTTATTTTTTATTTTATAATTCTTTAAAATTTTAAATTTGAGGAGTTACAAGTGCTTAGATGGTTTGTTTTACTATTTTTATTGTTTTTCAATCTTGAGGCTAAAATTCCAAAAGATACACTTATTATAGCAGTTGAAAATGAAATCGCAAGGATAAATCCTGCTTATAGCGAGGATCATGATGCAGTGATTAATCTTGTATTTTCAGGACTTACGCGTTTTGATGAAAATATGAGTTTAAAACCTGATTTGGCTAAGTCTTGGGATGTTGGTAAAGACGGGCTTGTTTATGATATTTTTTTAAGAGATGATGTTTTATGGCATGATGGAGTCAAATTTAGTGCTGATGATGTGAAATTTAGTATAGAAGCCTTTAAAGATCCTAAAAACAATTCTTCTATTTATGTCAATTTTAAAGACATTAAAAGTGTGGAAATTTTAAATCCTTCTCATGTGAAAATCACACTTTTTAAGCCTTATCCTGCATTTTTAGATGCTTTAAGCATAGGTATGCTTCCTAAACATTTGCTTGAAAATGAGAATTTAAATACAAGCTCTTTTAATCAAAATCCTATAGGTACAGGTCCTTATAAATTTGTAAAATGGAAAAAAGGTGAATATGTTGAATTTAAAGCCAATGAACATTTTTATCTTGATAAGGTAAAAACTCCAAGACTTATTATAAAACACATTTTTGATCCTTCTATAGCTAGTGCTCAGCTTAAAAATGGCAAGATAGACGCAGCTTTAATCGATGTTTCTCTGCTAAATATTTTTAAAAATGATGAAAATTTTGGAATTTTACGTGAAAAATCGGCCGATTATCGGGCTTTAATGTTTAATTTTGATAATGAATTTTTAAAAGATTTAAAAGTAAGACAAGCCTTAAATTACGCAGTTGATAAAGAAAGTATAGTAAAAAATCTTTTACATGATTATGCTTTTGTAGCTAATCACCCTTTAGAGCGTTCTTGGGCAAATTCTAAGAATTTTAAAATTTACAAATATGATCCTAAAAAAGCCGAGGACTTGCTTGTAAGTGCAGGTTTTAAGAAAAATAAAGATGGAAATTTTGAAAAAGATGGGAAAATTTTAGAATTTGAAATTTGGGCGATGAGTAATGATCCTTTAAGGGTAAGTTTAGCTGGAATTTTGCAAAGCGAATTTAGAAAAATAGGAGTTGTAAGCAAGGTGGTGGCTAAACCTGCTGGAAGTTTTGATTATTCTAAAGTAGATAGTTTTTTAATAGGCTGGGGAAGTCCTTTAGATCCTGATTTTCACACTTTTAGGGTATTTGAAAGTTCGCAAGATAGTGCTTTAAATGATGAGGGTTGGAATTTTGGACATTATCATGATAAAAAAGTGGATATAGCCTTGCAAAAAGCAAGAAATACTTCAAATTTAGAAGAGAGAAAAAAATATTATAAAGATTTTATAGATGCTTTGTATGAAAATCCACCTTTTATTTTCTTGACCTATCTTGATTTTGCTTTGGTTTATAATAACGATTTAAAAGGTATCAAAACAAGGACTTTAGGTCATCACGGAGTGGGTTTTACTTGGAATGTTTATGAGTGGAGTAAATAGTGCTAAAACGCTTAGTTTTTAGTATTTTCATAGCATTTTTTAGCACTTTTTTATGTTTTGTTTTACTTCATTTTAGCAAAGGTAGTATAGCTTATGCTAATGGAGGTAATTTACAAAGTAAAGAATTTATTCAAAGAATAGAACAAAATTTAGGGCTTGATAAGTCTTTGTTAGAGCAGTATAAAATTTGGCTTTTTAAGGCTTTAAAAGGAGATTTAGGAGTTTCTTTTTTAAGTGGAGAAAGTGCTTTAAAGCTTATAAAAGAAAGAATTTTTAATACTTTTATTTTGGGTTTTGGTGCCTTAATGCTTTTGTTTTTACTCAGCGTTTTTTTGGCACTTTTGGGATATTATTATAAAGAAAGTTTTATAGATAAAATCATCACTTTTTTAGCTTTTAATTTTTTTGCTTTACCTCCTTTTGTTTTGGCTTTATTGTTTGTTTTGATTTTTGGAATTTTTTGGAAAATTTTACCTGTTATGGGAAGTAGTGATATAGGCTTTGAAGATGATTTTTTAAATCGTTTAGAGCATTTGATTTTGCCTGTTTTGGTGCTCGTTTTATCACATTTGGCGTTATTTTTAAGGATTGCTAGAAATTTTATCAATGAAAGTTTTTCTCAAATTTTTATTCAAAATTTATACGCTAGGGCTTTAAGGGAGAAAGATATTTATTTTTTAGTTTTGAAATATTCTTTAAGTCCTATTGTAGCTTATTTTGGGGGAAGTGCTTTAAGTTTTATGATGGGAACTTATGTGGTAGAAAGTGTCTTTGCTTACGAGGGGCTTGGATCTTTACTTTTTAAAAGTATTATTTTTAAAGATTATCCTGTTGTGCTTGCACTTATATTTTTTAGTGTTTTGCTTGCAGCATTTTTTACATTTTTAAGTGATATTGTAGCTAGGATTTTAAATCCTAGATTAAGAAGGCTTGATTTTGTTTAAATTTCTTATCATTCTTGCGCCTTTAATTTTTTTATTTTTATGTGCCTTGTTTGCACCTTGTTTGACTCCTTTTGATATTTTAAGTACTCATTTAGAAAATTTGCATCAAGCTCCTAATTTTACTTATATTTTAGGGACTGATTTTTTAGGCAGGGATTTGTTTTCTCGTTTGCTTTTTGCTTTGAGAAATTCTTTGATTATAGGTGTTGGTGGATCTTTATTGTCTATTATCTTTGCTTTGTGTTATTTGTTTTTAGCACGATGTTTTTTTTATGTTTTTTGGATGCGTATTTTAGAGTTTTTTTTAGCCTTGCCTGCTTTTTTACTTATGATGTTTTTTCAAAGTATGATAACTTCTGATGTATTTTTGATGATTTTTTTAATCGCTTTAATTCATTGGTGTTTCATAGCAAGAATTATAGAAAGTGAATTAAAAAGACTTGAAAATTTAGATTTTTACAAAGCAAATATAGTGCTTGGAAGAACTAAATTTAGAGCTTTTTTTAAAGATTTAATACCTGCTTTAAAAACACTGATTTTTACACTTTTTATATTTAATATCGTTCATGCTATAGCCACAGAAGCTACTTTGAGTTTTTTTGGACTGGGTTTAGGATTTGAAATTCCAACTTTAGGTACTCTTTTGAGTGAGTCTTCAAAAGCAGTTTTTATAGGTGCTTGGTGGATGATACTTTTTCCACTTTTAAGCTTGCTTTTGTTGTTTTTACCTCTTTTATGGTTGGGTAATTTTTTACAAAAAATTTGGGGTATAAGATCTTGAAGGTAAGAAATTTAAATATCAGTTTGAAGAATAATTTATTGCTTAAGGATATTAATTTAGATATAAAAACAGGCAAAACTTTAATGATACTAGGACAAAGTGGAGTGGGCAAAAGTTTGTTGGGAAAAGCTTTGGTAAGACTTTTAGATTCTAATTTCACAATAAGTTTTGATGAATTAAGTTTTCATAATTCTTGTATTTTTAATTTTAACAAAGAAGAGCTTAGAAATTTTCGTTCTAAGGTGGCACTTGTTTTGCAAGATGCAGAGCTTAGTCTTTATCCTTATTTGGATATTGGAAATTTATGTCATCTTGTTTTAAAAACTCATACAAAATTAAAACAAAAAGAAAGAAAAGATTACGCTTTTTCTTATTTTCAAAAATTAGGATTTGAAAATCTTGATCGTTTGTGGCATTCTTATGCTAATGAATTAAGTTTGGGTATGGCAAGAAGGGTGAGCCTAGCTTTGGCATTATTAAATCAACCCCAAATTTTAATTTGTGATGAAATCACAGCTTCTTTGGATAAAGAAAACGCTTCAAAGATCATATCGATTTTAGAAGAATTAAAAAATACTGCAGCCTTAGTTTGTATCACTCATGATTTAAATTTGGTAAATTCTTTAGCAGATGAAATTCTTATGCTAGAAAAAAATAGTTCAAATTTATATAGCTTAGATGAGTTTTTAAGGTATTATAATGCTTAAAGTTTGTAATTTAAGTAAGTTTTATGAGCTTAAAAAGCATTGGTATTTAAAAAAAGAAAGACATATTATTTTTGATAATGTCAATTTTTCTTTAAATGAAAATGACAATTTAATAATTTTAGGTAAAAGTGGTGCAGGTAAAAGCACATTAGCTAGAATTCTTTGTTTTTTAGAAGATCCAAGTGAAGGTGAGGTATGGTATGAAAATCTTAACTTGCACAAGCTTGATAAAAACAAACAAAGACTTTTAAGAAAGCAAATTCAGTATTGCTTTCAAGATCAAAAAATGGCTTTAAACCCTTATAAAAAAATCAGAAATCTTATACAAGATGGTTTGGAAAATTTTAATTTACAAAAGAATGATAACTTGATTTTAGAATTTTTTGATTTTTTTAGTCTAAAAAAACAAATTTTAGAACAAAAGCCCTATGAGTTAAGCGGAGGAGAAGCCACACGTGTAGGTCTTATCCGTGCTTTGGTTTTAAATCCTAAATTGTTGATTTTAGATGAAATTACTTCAGCGCTTGATATTAAAACTTCTAAAGAAATTTTAACTTTTTTATATGACTATCAGCAAAAAAATAATATTTCTTATATATTTATAAGCCATCAAAGTGATCTTTTTTATAAATTTAATCATAAAAAATTAAAACTTTAAAAAATATTTTTTAATATAAGTTTCAATATAGAAAATTTAGAGTAAAATAAAGAAAAGTGTAAATTTAATTTTTGTTGTGGAGTGATTAAAGTGCTTTAAAAAAGGAGAATAAATGTCTCATATAGATGCTTCGCATCCTTATTTTGGTATTTTTTTAATGCTAGTACTTGCTAGTGTTATTTTTTTTGGACTGGTTTTTTTAGCTTCAAAAATCGGTAATAATTTTGCCGCAAAAAATCGTAAAAAATTAGGACTTGGAATTTATGAATGTGGTCCTATTCCTGTTAAACAAGCTAACAAGATTAACTCTCAATTTTTCATCATCGCCTTAATCTTCATACTTTTGGATATAGAAGTTGTATTTTTGTTTCCTTGGGCATTGATTTTTAAAGATTTAGGTTGGTTTGGACTTTTAGAAGTTTTTGTTTTTATCGTACTTTTAGGAGTTGGATTTTTATATGCTTATAAAAAAGGAGCGTTTGCATGGCAGAGCATCAAATAAATTATGCAAGTGGTTTACCTGTAGTTTTAACTAGTGTTGATAAACTAGTTCAATGGGGTAGGAGTAATTCTTTATGGGCTTTATCTTATGGACTTGCCTGTTGTGCGATTGAGATGATGGCGGCTGGGGGTTCAAGATATGATTTTGATAGATTTGGAACGATTTTTAGAGCTTCGCCACGCCATAGTGAAGTAATGATTATTGCAGGAACTTTATGTAAAAAGCATGCTGAATTTACAAGAAGACTTTACGATCAAATGCCTGATCCTAAATGGGTGATTTCTATGGGAAGTTGTGCCAATACAGGCGGTATGTTTAATACTTATTCTACGGTTCAAGGAGTGGATAGAATTATACCTGTAGATATTTATGTGCCAGGCTGTGCTCCACGCCCCGAAAGTTTTCAGTTTGCTTTGATGATTTTGCAAAAAAAGATCCGCAAAGAAAAAGCAAGTCGTAAAATCGCACCTAAAAGGTTGGTATAATGAGAAAGTATAGCGATAAAAAAAATGCTCAAACTCAAAATTATTACAAAGATAGATTTTATCACGCGCCACACACTGTAAAATCTGATGTTAATGAAAGTGTTTTTAAAGAGGATTTTGAAGTTTTAAAAACTCAAGTAGAAATTTTAAATTCCTTTGTAGAGCTTGATTTTTGGGTAATAGAAATTAAAAAAGAAGACAATGTTAAAACCTTGCAAATGCTTAAAACTTTAGGGTATTTAAGTTTTACAGAGGCAAGTGCTATTGATTTTGTAGCAGATAAAAATGGTTTTGAAGTGTTTTATCAGCTTTTAAATTTAGAAAAAAGATTAAGAGTGAGAATAAAAACTTTTGTAGGCGTAAAAGAGCGTTTGCAAAGCGTGGCTCATATTTTTAAAGGAGCAAATTGGAGTGAGAGAGAAATTTATGATATGTTTGGAATTTTCATCATAAATCATCCCAATTTAAAACGCATTTTAATGCCTGATGATTGGTTTGGACATCCGCTTTTGAAAACTTATCCTTTAAAGGGCGATGAGTTTGCAAGATGGTATGAGATTGATAAAATTTTTGGCAAAGAATACCGCGAAGTAGTGGGCGAAGAACAAAGAGATTCTGGTTTTGCTGATGATAAAGATACGCTAAATTTTGCAAGACTTTATCATGAAGTGCCAAAAGGTGGTCAAAAGAAGGAAATTTCCTTTAAACAAGAATATCAAGAAGATGAAGGCGTGGCTTTTGTAAAAAAAGTAAAACGTGATGAAGCAAAAATTTTAGAGAAAAGGCGTTAAAATGCAAATTCCTAGCAAGTTAAAACCTTATTATGAAAATATAGCTTTTGAGCAAGAAGACTCAAAAATGATTATCAACTTAGGCCCTCAACACCCTTCAGCACACGGAAATTTACGCCTTATTTTAGAACTTGATGGAGAGCAAGTTGTAAAAGCGCGTCCTTGTATAGGTTATATGCATCGTGGTATGGAAAAAATGGCTGAAAATATGATTTATCAAGAGTTTATTCCTACTACTGATAGAATGGATTATATCGCTGCTTCAGCGAATAATTATGCTTATTGTGCAGCGGTTGAAAAGCTTTGTGGTTTAGAGATTCCACGCCGTGCCGCAGTGATACGCATGATACTTTTAGAATTAAACCGTATCACATCACATTTGCTTTGGCTTGCCACTCATGCGCTTGATATTGGTGCGATGAGTGTGTTTTTATACTGCTTTAGAGAACGTGAGTATGTTTTGGATTTGATAGAAAAGTATTGTGGTGCAAGGCTTACGCATTCTTCTATGAGAATAGGTGGGGTTATGCTTGATTTACCTGAGAATTATTTAGAAGAAATGCTTGCATTTTGCGATAAATTTCCAAATGATTTAAAAGATTATGAAGATCTTTTAGATGATAATAGAATTTGGCGTTTAAGAACTGAAAATGTAGGTGTAGTTACTAAAGAACAAGCTTTAAACTGGGGTTGTACGGGTGTGATGCTAAGAGGAAGTGGCATAAAATACGATATACGCAAAGAAGAGCCTTATTTGCTTTATAATGAAGTCGAATTTGGCGTGCCTTATGCTACGCAAGGGGATTCTTATGCAAGATATAAAGTTTATATGCAAGAATTTCGTGAAAGTTTGAAAATCCTTAGACAATGTGCCATGCTTTATAAAGATACTCCACCTGAAATTTTAGCTACGCATCCTGAGTATGTAAGTGCTTCAAAGGAACAAATTTTAACGCAGAATTATTCTTTAATGCAGCATTTTGTTTTAATCACTCAAGGTTTAAAACCCCCTAAAGGCGAAGTTTATGTGCCTACTGAAAGTCCAAAAGGTGAGCTTGGCTTTTTTATCCATAGTGATGGTACAGGAAGACCTTATCGTTTAAAGGCTAGAACGCCTAGTTATTGGCATTGTGCGTTTTTTGAAGAAATGCTTGTAGGTACTTATTTAGCTGATGTTGTAGCCATTATGGGTAATGTAAATATAGTTTTAGGTGAGATAGATCGATGAGAAGGGTAGATTTAAGAAAAAGCAAAGAGCTTTTTGAAGATTTAGCACAAATCATAAAAGAAGCAAAACAAGGTGAGGTTTTAGTGGTGCTTTTTGAAATCGGCGATTTTTCTCCTGTTGAAAAAAGTTTTTCTTTTGTAAAAGAACAAGGCTGTGAGCTTTTAAATTCTTTGAAATTTAATCAAGTGGATTGGACTATTGTTATAAAAAAGGAGAGAGTATGATTTATGATAATGCTCTTTGTTTTTTAGATATGCCAAGCCTTAAAAACAAAAATTTATGTGAAAAAATAGGTGTAAATAGTATTAATATTTCTTGTTTGGAAGATAAAAACTTAAAAGCTAAATTTTACAAATGCGAAATTGCAAGTTTGAGTTTTGTTTTGGCCTTGCTTTGTAAATTAAGCGATGAAGGACAATTTTGCGATTTAGATGAGGGATATTTAAGTGCTGAATCTTGTTTTGGAGAGGAAGAAGCAGGCGAAGTGCTTGCTTTTTTAAAAGAGACTAAGTATTTAATTATAGATAAAAATATCCATTCTTATAAAGATAGTGAAAATATCAAATATTTTTTGAATTTCCTAAGTGTAAAATATGGATTAAAGATTTTAGATAGCGATGAAGAAGAATGCGATTTTAAAAAGGCAAAATTAAACACCCTAAAAGAACTCGATAATTATGACGGGTTAGTGCTTTTTAGAGCAAATTTGCAAGATAAAAATTTACATTGTTCAAAGCAATTTTTACAAATTGCAAAATGCAAAGATCAAAGTGAAGTTGAAATTTTGGCTAAAGATTTTAGTCTTAAAACCAAGCTTTGTTTAGATGAAAATTTACAAGGCACTATAGCTTTTTTAAATTATGAAAACAATGGTTTTGATTTTACTCCAATTCGCATAAAGGAAGCAAAATGACAGTTAAGATTAATGGTATAGATTGCGCCTTTGAAGAAGGCGAATATATTTTAAATATAGCAAGAAGAAATGATATTTTTATCCCAGCGATTTGCTATCTTTCGGGCTGTAGTCCTACTTTGGCTTGTCGTATGTGTATGGTTGAAGCTGATGGTAAAAAGGTATATTCTTGCAATACTAAAGCAAAAGAGGGCATGGTTGTAGAAAGTGATTTACAAAATCTTTGGGATGAAAGAAATGAGATCATGCAAGCTTATTGTATCAATCATCCTTTAGAATGTGGAGTTTGTGATAAATCAGGCGAGTGTGAATTGCAAAATTTCACTCATAAAAGTCGTGTAAATGTTCAAAAATATTGGATTAAAGACACGCATAAACCGCATAAACATTGGGGAATGATTAATTACGATCCCGCACTTTGCATAGTGTGTGAGCGTTGTATTACAGTTTGTAAGGATAAAATCGGAGAAAGTGCTTTAAAGACTGTTCCTCGTGGCGGAGATAGTGTGGATAATAGCTTTAAAGAGAGCATGGGAAAAGATGCTTATGCGATTTGGACTAAATTTCAAAAAAGTTTGATAGGCCCTACAAATGGCGACACGCTTGATTGTTCATTTTGTGGAGAATGTACAAGCGTATGCCCAACAGGAGCTTTAATAGGTTCGAAATTTCAATACACTTCAAATATTTGGGAACTTAAAAGAATCCCTGCTTCAAATCCGCATTCAAGCGATTGTGAGTTGATGTATTATGATATTAAGCAAAGCGGCATTAGCAATCAAAAAGAAAAAATTTATCGTGTGAGTAATGATTTTGCCTTTGCAAGTTTAAATAAGGCTGCAAGATTTGCTTTTGATACGCAAAATGAGGCGGATAAAGATGAAAAAGCCTTTAAAGAACTTGTGGAACTTTTTGAGAAAAATGAAATTAAAAACATTAAATTTAATAGTTTTATTACCAATGAAGAAGCTTTGATTTTACAAAATTTAAAAAAGAAATTTAATCTTTCTTTGATCAATGAAGAAGCTTTGAAATTTAAAGAATTTTTACAAGAATTTATCGCTAATTCTGGTGAGTTTTATAGCGCTAATACTCAAGATATAACAAAAAGTGATTTTTTGGTTGTAGCTGGAATGCTTTTAAGATATGATGCTCCAACGCTTAGCTATAAAATCAATAATGCTTTAGTGATGAATAAAGGCTCAGGGCTTTATTTTCATCCTATGGAAGATATGGGTATAGCAAAATATTCTAAAAATTTTATCTCGCACATTCATAAAAGTGGCGATGAAGAGCAAATTTTATATTTTTTACTTCAAAAATTTAGCCAAGATGAAGGTATCAAAACTCATTTAGCAGAGTTTTTTGTTAGTGAAAATAAAGAAATAGAAGAAAGTATCAACGAAGAAGTTGTAGAACAAGTCATAGAAAAAGATGAAGAAGGCAATGAAATTCAAAAAGAAGTAAAAAAAGTCGTGCCTAAGAAAGTGAAAAGCAACATAGAAGTACAACGCTCTGTTTTTGCTAAAAATTTAGGCATAGATGAAGATAAATTAGAAGATTTATTGCTTAAAAAAGCAAATTTTACTCTTGTTATAGGGAGTGATTTTTATTTTCATAAAAATGCGAAAAAACTTGCTAAATTACTTGCTTTGATCCAAAATACCACTCCTTTTAAAGTCTTTTTAAATCCTACGCATACTAATACCTTAGGTGTGGCTATGATTTGTGATTTGGATAACAATACACAAGAAGGCAAGACTTTAGGCTACAATGAAAAAGGTGATTTTAGTTTTTCTTATGAAGAGCATGCAAATTTAGCTAGTGCGAGTTTAAATCAGCAAGAAGGAACTTTTTTAAATTATGATAAAAGAGTGGTACCAACTAACGCTGCTTTAGAATTTAAGGGATATTTTTTAAATGATTTGGCTAATGCTTTAGGTTTTGATGAGGAATATACTATAAATTATACTAAGAGACTCCCTATAAATAAAGGTTTTTCTCCGATTGATTTTGATCATTTAGACAATTTTTATACCAATGCAGGCGATTGTAAAAGGGGATATGAGCTTAATTTAGAATGTTTCAAACAAGTTGCTAAAAAAGAATTCATCTCTCCAAATTTTGAAAATTTAAGCCTAAAAGAAGATGAAATTTTGCTTTATAGTGCTAATCCTAGCTATCAATTTGGTAGATTTTCAAATCGTGCTAGTGCGATTAATGAGGTGATTTTTTTAGGTGTAAGTGAAAATTTAGCTAAAGAGAAAAATTTAAAAGATAAAGATCTTGTAAAACTTAAAATAAAAGATAAAGAATTAAGCCTTAGTGTGCGTGTGGATAAGGATATAAAAAATGGAGCTTTCTTGCCGTATTTTGATGAAAAACTTGACACGCTAAGCTTTTTTGATGAAAGATTTGTTGTGGCGAATTTAGAAAAATTAGGAGCAAACCATGAGTGATTTTGCTTTTTTTGCTTTAGAGACTTTGATTAAATGTATTATTATCATTGCAATATTTGCGAGTTTAGCAGGTCTTGCAACTTATGCTGAAAGAAAGGTTTTAGCTTATTTTCAAAGACGCATAGGGCCTGATATGGTAGGGCCTTTTGGGTTTATTCAACTTGTAGCTGATATGATAAAGCTTTTTACTAAAGAAGATATAATCCCTTCAAATTCGCAAAAATTTATTTTTGCTATAGCACCTTTGATTTCTGCTATTTGTGCTTTTATTTCTTTAGCAGCTATTCCTATGCTACCTGAATTTACTTTATTTGGAAGGGTTATTCAGCCTATAGTGGCAGATATCAATGTAGCTTTGCTTTTTGTCATCGGTACTTCAGGACTTTGCTTTTATGCGGTGTTTTTGGGTGGACTTGCAAGTAATAATAAATGGTCGATTTTAGGGGCTGCAAGAGGGCTTGTAGCGATTATTTCCTATGAAAGCGTAGGAGCTTTAGCTTTGATTGCTATTATAATGCTTGTAGGTTCTTTTTCTTTGGTGGATATTAACAATTATCAAAGCGATGGATTTTTTTCTTGGCTTATTTTTAAACAACCTTTGGCTTTTGTGCTTTTTATAATTGCTTTATTTATAGAGACTAATAGAACTCCGCTTTGTTTGACGGAAAATGATGCTGAAATTGTAGCGGGTTATGGAACGGAGTATTCGGGTTTAAGATGGGGTATGTTTTTCATAGGTGAATATACTTCTATGATAGCTGGAGCTATTTTGGTCACTCTTTTGTTTTTAGGGGGTTTTAATAGCTTTTGGATTATTCCTGGTTGGATTATGATGATAGTAAAATCAAGTTTTATTTTCTTTTGGTATTTTTGGGCAAGAGCTGCTTTTCCGCAATTGCGTCCAGATCAAGTGATGAAAATGTGCTATTTGATCTTAATCCCTTTAGCTGTTTTAAACCTTTTAATCACTGCTTTGACAGTTCTTTTATAGGAGTTTGATATGAAAAATTATTATTTAGTAGATGAGAAAAGAAAAACTCCTGTTAGCACTTGGGAGAAAATTTCACAAGCTTTGCGTAGAAGCGTTAAACTAGAGCTTTTTGTAGGGCTTTTTGTGATGATGAGAGAATTACTTAAGAGAAATAATAGCGCTACGATTAAATATCCTTTTGAAAAGGTAAAGCTTGACAATCGTTACCGTGCTGTTCATCGTTTGATGCGTTTTATAGAAAGCGAAAATGAAAGATGTATAGGTTGTGGGCTTTGCGAAAAAATTTGCATTAGCAATTGTATTAGAATGGAAACTTCTTTAGATGAAAATGGGCGTAAAAAAGTAGGAAATTATAGTATTAATTTAGGGCGTTGTATTTATTGTGGTTTTTGTGCTGAGGTTTGTCCTGAACTTGCTATAGTACATGGAATAGAGTATGAAAATGCAGCCGAGCAAAGGTCTTATTTTGGCTATAAGCAAGATTTTTTAACTCCTATTGATAAGCTTAAAAATCAAGTTGAATTTGAAGGAGCAGGAAGTCTTAGAAAGGATGCAAATTTGTGGGTTAAAAAAACACCAAATTATTATGATGTGATGCAAGAAAGAGCCTTAGAAAATCAAAACACACAAGAGCAAGGAGAAAATAAATGATAGAAAATTTGGCTTTTTTATTTTTTAGTGTAGTGGTTTTAGGCTTTTTTGGCATCGCGGTTTTAAGTAAAAATATGCTTTATTCTCTTTCGGCTTTAGCAGGTGGAATGGTGTTTTTATCGGGATTTTATTTTTTGCTTGATGCAGAGTTTTTAGGCGTGATACAAATTATTGTTTATAGTGGAGCTGTACTTGGACTTTATAGTTTTGCGATGATGTTTTTTGATGCTTCTAAAGAATTTAAAGAACAACTTAAAGCTAAAAAAAGTTTTTTTACTTTGGTGGTTTTAAGTGCGATTTTACTTTTGACTATGCTTATAGGTTTTAAATACCAAAATATCAGCACGGATTTGCCTTTAAATGATCCTGCTTTGTTTGATTTTAATAAACAACTGGCTTTAGCGATTTTTTCAAAATATCTTTTAGCTTTTGAGTTTATAGCTATTTTGCTTTTGATCGCTTTAGTTTGTGCTATCACTCTTACTCATAAAGAGCTTAAAAAGGAAAAACAATGATAGAAAAGTATTTTTTCGTTGCTATTTTAATGTTTGTCATAGGGCTTGTAGGGATTTTAAAAAGACAAAATCTCATTATGCTTTTTATTTCGAGTGAAATTTTATTAAATAGTGCTAATTTAGCTTTAGTAGCAGCTTCTAAAATGCACAATGATTTAAATGGACAGGTTTTTGCGCTTTTTATCATGGGTGTAGCGGCTTGTGAAGTAGCTGTTGGTATAGCTTTGTGTGTGCTTTGGTATAGAAGAAAAGGCACTTTAGAATTAAAAAGCTTAAAAGAAGTGGAGGCTTAGTATGCAAAATTTGGCTTTGATTTCTCTTTTTAGTCCCTTTGTAGCTTTTTTGTTTGCAAGTTGTTTTGCTTTGAGTGAGAAAAAACAATTCGTAGGGATATTTTGTTCACTTCTAGTAGCTTTGAGTACTTTTTGTTCTTTGTATTTGCTTTTTTGCAATGAAGCTTTTAATGTGAGTTTGTTTGAATGGTTTGCTGGAGTAAATTTTGGTTTTGATATAGATGCTATTTCGCTTACTATGATGAGTATTGTAGGTATTGTAGCCACTTGTGTGCATTTTTATAGTATTTTTTATATGGCTCATGATGAAGGTTTTAATAAATTTTTTGCTTATTTGGGGCTTTTTGTCTTTTCTATGCTTTTTTTAGTCATGAGTGATAATTTTTTAGGACTTTTCGTAGGTTGGGAAGGCGTTGGGCTTTGCTCTTGGTTGCTCATAGGTTTTTGGTATAAAAATGATACTTATTCTTTTGCGGCTAATGAAGCTTTTATTATGAATCGTATTGCGGATTTGGGTATGCTTTTAGGAATTTTTTGGCTTTATTTGCAAGCAGGAACTTTAAAATATGATGAAGTTTTTTCCATGGCACAAAGCCTAGATCACAATGCTTTGATCTTAATCGCAACTTGTTTATTTATAGGGGCTATGGGAAAATCTGCACAATTTCCTTTTCACACTTGGCTTGCTGATGCTATGGCAGGGCCAACTCCTGTTTCTGCATTAATCCATGCAGCAACCATGGTAACAGCGGGGGTTTATTTGGTAATTCGTGCGAGTACGCTTTATGATTTAGTTCCTGAAGTTTCTTATATTATTGCCTTACTCGGAGCTTTTGTAGCGATTTTTGCAGCCTCTATGGCTTTGGTGGTTAGGGATTTAAAACGCATTATTGCTTACTCTACCTTATCGCAACTTGGATATATGTTTGTGGCTGCAGGACTTGGGGCTTATGGTATAGCTTTATTTCACTTAGCTACGCATGCTTTTTTTAAATCTTTACTTTTCTTAGGCGCTGGAAATGTAATGCATGCTATGAATGATAAATTAGATATTAAAAAAATGGGTGGACTTTTTAAACCTTTAAAAATTACAGCTATTTTAATGTGTATAGGATCTTTAGCTTTAGCAGGAATTTATCCTTTTGCAGGATTTTTCTCTAAAGATTTGATTTTGGGATATTCTTTCATTTCTTTTCACCATGGTATTTTTTTAGTGCTCTTAATCGCAGCTTTTTTAACAGCATTTTATAGCTTTAGACTTTTAATGTTGGTATTTTTTACCCCTGCAAGACATGATGAACATCCACATGAAGCAAGTAAAATCGCACTTTTGGCTATGAGTCCTTTGATGGTTTTAGCTATTATTGCAGGATTTTTCGAACATAGTTTTTTTGAATATTTAAGCACAAAATTAGTTTTTATTGATGCGCAAAATCAAATTGTAATGATTTGTGCGAGTGTAGCAGCTATTTTGGGTGCAATTTTGGCTATTTTTGCTTATAAAAATTCTTGGTTTAAGGAAAGTATTGAAGAAAATAAAATTCATAAACTTTTAAGTAATGATTATTTTATTCCTAGGTTTTATCATCAATTTATCGTTTCAAAATATGAAAGCTTATGTGCGATTTTAAAGCATTGTGATCTTTATATTTTTGATAGAATAGTTGAAAAAATTGCTTTGTATTCTCAAAATATTTCACAAAAAATGATTATGCCAAACAGCTTAAACTTAATGCTTAGGTTTTTGGTGGCAGCTTTTGTGATTTTGTTGATTTTAGTATGGATGGTGTAAAATGCTAAATTATTTGATATTTTTTCCTTTAATTTCTGCTTTTGTGGTTTTGCTATTAAATCGCGGAGGCGTTAAGGTTTTTAGCGTTGTTGTAAGTTTTATGATTTTGGCTTTAAATTTGGATATTTTTGCGGATTTTTTACAAGGGGTAAGCTTTGATTATAATCTCTCTTTTAAAATTTTGAAATTTTTTAGCTTTCATGTAGGAGTAGACAGTATTGCACTTGTATTGATGCTTTTAAGTTCTTTGATGATATTTTTAAGCTTTTTATTTTTGAAACTAGAACAAAAAGCGCTTATATCTTGTATATTCTTTTTAGAATTTGCTATTATGGGACTTTTTAGCGCAAAAGATGGTTTGTTGTTTTATGTTTTTTGGGAATTTTCTCTTTTGCCTTTGCTTTATATTATGGGAGTTTATGGTAAAGATTTTAGAGCAGGGGTGAAATTTTTTATCTATGCTTTTGCGGGTTCAATTTTAATGCTTGTAGCATTGATTTATCAAGCTTATTTAAATTATCAGCTTTTAAATATCTTCACTTTTGACTTGGAAATTTGGAAAAATAATGCCTCAGCAGCAAATTTTACAGAGCAACTTTTACTTTTTGGAGCATTTTTTATCGCTTTTGCTATCAAAGCTCCTTTATTTCCACTTCATACTTGGGCACCTAAGGTTTATGCAAATTCGCCTATACTTGTTTCTGTAATGCTTGTAGTTTTTAAAATGGCTCCTTTTGGATTTTTACTTTTTTGTTTACCACTTTTTCCAGATGCGAGTGTGTATTTTATGCCTTTAATTGTAGCTTTATGTATAGTAAGTATCGTTTATAATGCTTTAATTGCTTATAGAGCAGAAAATATTAAAGAATTGATTGCTTATAGTTCTATTTCACATCTTGGTGTGATGATTTTGGGAATTTTTTCTTTAAATGCTTTGGGTATTAGTGGTGCAGTTTTTTATATGTTTGCACACGGTATTGTAACAGGAACTTTATTTTTAATGGTTGAACTTTTATACCAAAGATATCATACTTATGATATTTCTTTTTACCATTCTTTGGCCAAAAAAGCACCTTTATTTTCAATTTTCTTTATGTTAATTTTACTCGCAAGCGTTTCTTTGCCTTTAACTGTTTCTTTTGTGGGAGAGTTTTTAATTCTTTTAGGTATAGCAAAGATTAATTTATTTTACGCTTTGTTGGCAGGTTTGGTGATTATTTTAGGAGCGATTTATATGTTCGCAGTATTTAGAAAAATATTTTTCATGCAAAAACAAAGCTTTATAGAGGGTTTTTCTTTACGTTTTAGAGAAATAGTAGCGCTTGTGTGCATTGTAGTAATGATTTTTGGACTAGGGCTTATGCCAAATATACTTTTAAAGCCGATACAAAAAGATGTGGATAATCTTATAAAAACAATGAATATTAGAGCTGTTGAGCAAAATACTTTAGATTTTTTATCTAAAATAGGAGAGGCAAATGTTAAATAATTTTTTAAATTTAGAACTTTTAAATATAAGCTTATCTTATCCATTTTTATTTTTAATTACAACTGCAATAGTTCTTTTGCTTTGCTCTGGTTTTTGGAAATTTCATCGATCGTTTTATATCGGCATAAGTTCTTTGTCTTTGATTGTAAGTGCTTTTTTGATTTTAAATAATGCAAATGCTCAAGGTTTAGAAGCAAAAGCTTTTTTGGCTACTTTAAATAATGATATTGTTTCATTTTATGCTTCTTTGGTGATTTTGTGTTTTTCATTTTTATATCTTTTAATGCAAAAAGAAGAAAATCAAGGTGAATTTTATGCTTTATTTTTATTTATGATTGCATCTTTGCTTTTGATGGTTTCAAGCTCAAATTTAGTACTTATTTTTATAGGACTTGAAAGTTCTTCTTTAGCGCTTTATACTTTAATAGCAATGCGTGGAAGTGATAATGCTATTTCAAGTGCGATAAAATACTTTAGTATAGCGGCTGTAGGAGCTGGATTTTTTGTTATGGCTGTAGCTTTTATTTATTTAAAAACAGGAACTTTAGATTTATCTGCTAATTTAGCGTTAAAAAATGAGTTTCAAAAAGATCCCATGCTTTTGGGTGCTGGAGTGATGATTTTTGTTCTTTGTGCAATCAAGCTTTCTTTGGCACCTTTTCATTTTTGGCTTAAAGATGTGTATTATGCAGCACATACAAATTTGGTTGCTTTTATTTCAGTTGTGCCAAAAGTTGCCATGTTGGTTGTGGTTATTCGTTTGTTTGATTTTTTAAATAATACAGGTTTTGAATATATCATAATAGTTCTAGCGATTTTTTCTATGCTTATAGGCGCTTTTGCGGCTTTAAGTCAAAACAATATCAAAAAAATGTTTGCTTATAGTTCTGTAGTGCATTCTTCTTTGGTTTTGATAGCTTGCATTCCTTTATTAAAAGAACAAAATTTTGATGGAATTTTGCTTGCTATTTTTGGATATTGGACTTTATTTGCTTTTGCAAATTATGCTGTATTTATGATTTTAAGTAATTATGAGAATAATTCTTATGAGAGTTTAAATGGGCTTTTGGTTAAAAAACCTTTAATTGCTTTTTGTTTAAGCATTAGTGTGCTTTCTTTAGCAGGTATCCCGCCTTTTGGAGTGTTTTGGGGTAAATTTATGATTTTAAATACAGCAATTTTAAATGGATATTGGTATTTGGCGCTTTTTGTGGCTTTATCTTCTGTTATTATGCTTTATGCGTATTTAAAGATTTTAATTCATGTTTTATTTATGAAAAATGATAGGGTTTATAATATTAAGTTTAGTTTTATACAAAATTTTATTTTAGCTTTTTGTGTTTGTGTAAGCATTTTTGCTATATTGTTAATGTTATAAGAGTTTTGCTATAATTATTTTATGAGAATATTATTTTTAATTTTATTAAGTTTTTTAAATGCTTTTGCTTTTGAGCTTGTTTTAAACACGGGTCGCGAAAATAATCAAGCTTTTGCAGTTTTACATGCGAGTAATGATTTAGAATTTACATGTCAAAAATTTATTACCGAAGCAAAAGTTCATTTTGAATGTGATATTGCAGGTATGGTTGATAATAAATTAAAAGATCAGAGTTTTTCTGCTTTTGATTTAAAATTTATACAAGAAGCTCAAAAAATTAAAATGATCATTTTGCCAAAAATACAAGCAAGAATGTTTGACACTTCTCAAAATATTTATATAGATAAAGAACTCAGTTCATCAAGTTCGCATAAAAGTAAGGCTTTTACTTTTATTTTTACACCAGAACTAGCACCTATTAAAGACTATGATGGACTCGATTTTAATATCAATTTTCCACATGAGAGTTTGCCTTATGTTGGAGCTTTGGATTTAAATTCTGATCCTGTTGTTATTCCTCAAAGTGCAGATATCAATACTTATTTACGCATCAAAAAAGAATACGATAAGGCTAATTACAATCAAGTGGTGATTGATGCACAAAATGCTATCAATAGATATCGTGGCAGTATTTTTACTAGTGAATTTATACTTTATAAATTAAGAGCTCAAAATAAACTTTACACTCAAGATCCAAGCATGCGTGATCAACAAATTTTAGAAAAGATGATTGATGATGCTAAAAATTGGACGCGTACTTTTACAAGTGATAAAAATTTTTCAGAAGTTTTACATATAATGTTAAGAACTTATATCGCTTTAGCTCAGCGTGCTGATGTAGAGTATACAATGTCGATTTTGGATAATGAACAACCTAATAATTATTTTACTCAGTTATCAAAACTTGATTATGCAGACTATATTTATAATTTAAATGAAAAAGAAAAAGCTGTAAATATTTATGAAAATACTTATTTTAATACAAAAAATTTAGATTTAGCTGCAAGAGCAGCTATGAGTTTGGCAAAGAATTTGCTTTCAAATGAGCAAGTAAATAAAGCTATAGAATATATTAATACCATTTTAAAAGCCAATCCTGAATATTTTGGAAAAGATATTCCAAGATCTTTAGAACTTGCTAAATTATTTAATCAAAAGGGACAATTTGATATAAGTGCAAGTATTTATGAAGATGCCTTTGCTAAAATGTCCAAACTTGATCCAAGTTATGAAGAAACTTTAAAAGATTTAGCCTTGGTTTTATCACATGCTAACAGATCTAGTGATGCTAAAAAATACCTTGATTTGTATATGGATGATTATTTAGATGGTAAGTATTTAGATGAAATTAAAAAAGCAAGTGATGAGGTATTCTTTGCTTTAGGTGATAATAATGCAAGCTTTTTGCATCAGCGTTATACAGATTTAATGAAGCAATATGCAAATAAAGATGAGAATATTGCAAATAAAGCTTTAGATGAAGATGTTGCACTTTATTATAAAGAGGGAAATTTTAGTGCTATTTTAGCTTATAAAGATCTTATAGAAAGTAAAAAAATTCCAAATGCTACTCAATTTTTAGAGAAAGCAGCCATTAATGATTTAAAAAATGCGATAAAAGCTGATAATTGTATCAATGCTGCAAATATTTTTATGCGTTTTAGTGCTTATGATATAGGTCAGAAAATTGAGAATAAAAAACAAATGTTAGCTTGTCTTATCAGAACTTCTAATGTTGAACAAGCACTTGATTATATAGATAAAAATTATAATGAAGATTCTATATTTTACGGTCTTCAAAAAGCATCTATTCTTTTTGACAATAAACAATATCCTCAGGTGATTAAAATTTCTAAAGACATAGCTAATTCTAGAATTTTAAAAAGTGATGATGAGAATTTTAAGGCTTATTATTTGCAATTTTTATCTTTATTGCGTTTAAATGACTATAATCAAGCCATTAAAATTTTGCAAATTTTAGAAAGTTTTCCAATGAATTTTAGTATGGTGGAAGCTTATGATGCTTTACTTTCTTACGCTAATGATCATAATATGCAAACAACTATTTTAACTTACGCACCTAAGGCCATTGACTATCAAAATTTTAAAGGTATAAATCTTTTTAGTCCTAATTTAGAATTTATATATCTTGATGCTTTGACTAAAATCAATAAAAATGAAGAAAGTTTAGCTGTTTTAACAGATTTGCTTAAATTAAAACTTTCAGATGAGGATAAGGCAAGAGCTTTATATATCCAAGCTTTAACTTATGAAAGAATGCAAAATATACAAGCTGAAAAAGAAAGTTTAAAACAATGTCTTGAAATCAAAGGTGTTTCAAATTGGCAGAATTTATGTAAGAGTAAAAATCAAATTTTAAATCAATAAGTAAATTAGAGATAACTAGCTTTTTAGCTAGTTATCTAAGATTAAAACCTCTTCTTCTTAACATCTTCTAAGATATTATTAGCTATATCACTTACTGTACTAGAAATAATAGCTGATTCATTAGCAATTTCAACATTATCTTTAGTAGTTTGATCAATTTGAGCTACGCTATCATTGATTTGAGTGATACCTGCAGTTTGTTCTTTAATACTTTCTGCCATATCATTGATAGATTGAACAAGTAAATTAGTATTAGCTTCAATTTCTGATAAAGACTTTTGAGTTCTTTCAGCTAACTTTCTAACTTCATCAGCTACCACTGCAAAGCCTCTACCATGTTCTCCAGCACGAGCTGCTTCAATAGCTGCATTTAAAGCTAAAAGATTGATTTGATCTGCAATATCACCTATAATACCTGTAACATTTTTAATCTCTTCAGATTGAGTGATAACATCACTAGTTTTAACTGAAACATTTTGCATAGAAGAAGTGATCTCTTCTAAAGCTGCTGCAGTTTCTTCTAAAGATTGAGCTTGAGAATTTGAAGAAGTGGTTAAGCTTTGAACAGCAGTTTGTAATTTTCCACTTTCATTAGCTAAAGCATTAGCAAAGTCTGA